>JAGWAN010000007.1 GCA_021296345.1 Acidimicrobiia bacterium
GGAACACCCGATGGAGTCCGTCTACTACGCCATGTCCGGCAACGTGACAGCATCGGATAACTCCTTCGATAGGCGGATCGACCTTTCGCCCGGGGCGATGGCACACATCGGGCACGACACGAGGTACGTGTTCGAGGCGGGTCCGGACGGCGCCGAGTTGATCGGTGGTCCCTGCCCGGCTGACGAGCGGCTCTACTCCCACCTCGAATACGAGCGGCGTCCCGGCGCACCGCAGACCGCGGGCGGGGGCCGGTTGGCGGCCCGGGGTGTCCGGATCTTCCACCGTGATCAGCCGACCGCGATCGTCCCGATGATCGCCAGGGATGCCCGTCTGATCGTCTGGGCCGGAGTCGGGGCCTATACCGCCAACATGAACTACGTGGACATGCAGGCCGGAGAGCGGAACAAGGACCATGTCCATGCCGAGTCGGAGGACACCATCTACATCCTCGACGGCAAGGGCAGCATCGAGGACCTGACCAACGGTCTGCGGCTGGAGTTCGAGGCCGGGGACGTGGTTCATGTGCCGGTGGGGATCTGGCACGCAGTATCGGGCGACCGCGACGATCACGTCGAGAGCGTGGGCGGCCCGTGCCCCGCAGATTGGAACATGCTGCGGATAGCCGGGCTCATGCCGGACGGTCCGCTGGGCTAGGCGGTGCTGAAAACGACGAGGATAGGTTGGCCTGCGATGCCTCGATCCGAGGTTACGTTGCCTACTATCGGGCCAACCGGTGGCGTTTTTCGGTACCTCCCTCGAGACAGGAGTAAACGATGGTCAACAAGGTCTCGATAGGTCTGGTCCAAATCGGGGGCGAGCCCCTGGCGGCCGAGGAGAACCGCGACCTCACGACCCGATGGACGGAGCGCGCCTTCAATAAGGGGGCGGACATCGTGGTCCTGCCCGAGATGATCATCCACGGATACGCCTTCGACTGGAGGGCGCTGGCCGAGACCGCCGAACCGGTGGACGGGCCGACCGTCAAGCAATGGACCGCTCTGGCGGCCGAGGCCAACGGGTACGTGGTCGGAGGGTTCTGCGAGCGGGACGGCGAATCGCTCTACAACACAGCGGTAGCGGTCGGCCCGGACGGAACCATCCTCCACTACCGCAAGACCCACCTGTTCGCCAACGAGAAGATCGCTTTCCACGACGGCGACCTCGGCTTCCCGGTGGCCCACACCCGGTTCGGAACGATCGGATTGTGCGTCTGCTACGACCTTCGGTTCGTGGAGGTGGTACGGCTGATGGCCCTGAAGGGCGCCGACCTGATCTGCGTTCCGACCGCCTGGCTGCCCGGCTACGACAAGGAACGCTGGGACGAGGACGGAATGTGTCCCCAGGGCAAGGGGGCGGTCCTCCAGGCCAACCTCTCCCAGGTATACATCGCCTGCGCCTCCCAGGCCGGCCGTCACGGGGAGTTCGACTTTCTCGGCTCGTCGATCCTGGTCGACCCCTACGGCAAGCTCGCTGCCGGGCCGCTACCCGGCTCGGAGGACGCCATCAGCGTCACGGAGGTCGACCTGGGCGCCGCCAAGCGAGCCCAGGTTCGGGGTGAGTTGATCGCTCCCCGGGCGGACCGCCGCACCGATCTCTACGGAATCTGGGAAGACGGTCTGCGGTACTAGCGCAAGGCAGACCGGTCTCGTGTTCTGCTCCCTACCATCCATCCACACACTGACATCGGAGGTAAACCGAAATGAAGCTCGTCGATCTCTCCCACCCGATCAACATCCACACGCCGGGTTGGGTGGGATATCCCGGATCCAAGATCTATTACACCCAGACCTTGCAGACCAACCGGGTGGTGTCGCAAAGGATCGAGTCTTCGCTGCATGTGGGAACCCACCTAGACGGTCCGATGCACATGGCCGACGGGGGCGGCGACATGGCCTCGCTCCCGCTCACCAAGCTGATCCACGAAGGGGTCATCGTCGACGTGTCCGACGAGGTGAGCGACTGGAGCATCATCACGCCCGAGATGATCACCTCCAAGGTGGAGGTCAAGAAGGGCGACATCTTGATCATCCACACCGGCTACCACCGCTACTACGAGGGAAAGCCAGAGCAGGACCTGACCCGCTATTTCTGCATGCATCCGGGCGGGACGAGGGAACTGGCCGAGTGGATGCTTGAGATGGAACTGGCGTGGTGGGGAATCGACGCCGGCTCGGGCGATCACCCCATGAACACGACCATACGCCACATGCGGCCCGACCTCACCAGGCGGTTCGAGCAGAAGGTGGGCATGCCGGTGAGGGATTACTTCGGCGAGTACACCTACACCCACCATCGGAGCGGGCGGGAGATCACCGAGGACCTCTTCCCCCTCCACTACCTGGCCTTCCCGAAGGGCTGCATCCATGCAGAGAACGTGGGCGGCGACATCGAGAAGGTGCTGAACCAGCGATGCATCATCGGCGCATTCCCGTGGAAGTTCGAAGGCGGAGAGTCCTGCCCGTGCCGCATCATCGCCTTCTTCGACGTCGGCGACCTGTCCGTGGAGGAGATGTTCCAGGCCGTCTGATCCCCGGGCGGAACCGGTAAGAACTTCCATCCCCGTCCCTCCCCATCCGGATCGGGACTCCTACCCGAGAGGTCACCAATCTTCAGATGATCGGCAGGTCTGACCAAGGCGGCCGGCGCCTGCGGGAGGAACTCCGCAGCTAGCCTCCGCCGGCATGAGGTCAAACGACGAGGCTTTGGTACGGGTCGAAGATGTAGTCATGCATTACCCCGTGCGGATGGACGGGGCCTTCGGTCGCCTCCGCCGACTCAGGGCCGTGGACGGGGTCAGCCTTTCGATCTCAGAGGGGGAAGCTCTGGGTCTGGTGGGAGAGTCGGGCTGCGGTAAGTCGACCATCGCCAAGCTGATCCTGAGGCTATTGACCCGAGCAGCGGACGGATCGTATTCATGGGAAAGAAGAAATCGTCGACATCCGACCATTACAAGAACGAACACGGCTCGCCGGGTCGAGAGGATCCTGAATGTCAAACGACCTACCAGCCTAAGGATGCTGGACCAACTACGGGACTTGGCAATACTCACCGAAATGGCGCCCGGACCGCGACGGCAGCGCCGTTTTATGGCCACGGAGATACTGAAGGCGCTAGAGGCCGAAGACGCCAACAATCCCCCGACCTAGATGATTAGTTCCTAATGGGGTCCGGCGGATCCCATGGAACAGACCGTCTAGAGGCCAAGCAGCCGGCGTGGGTTCTTCACCAGGATGCATTCCAGCGTGGTGTCGTCGACTCCGGCGTGGCGTAACCCGGGCACGATGTTTCTCAGGATGTGTGCGTATCCGTGGCCCCCGTATCGGGTGAGCTGGGTCTTGTAGCAGGTGTCCTGGGACACCAGAATCTGGTCGCGGTAACCGAGGGCCAGCAGCTTGAGCAGGTGTTCGTGGCGTTGGGAGTCATGGCTGTTGTAGCTGAAGTCGATGGAGTCGTAGTAGTTCTCCAGCCCGAAGTTGTCGAACGCGATGAACACGCCCAGGTCCGCCACGCGCCTCTGGTAGTCGAGGTTCATGTACCCGTCCATGTGGCACATGTTGATCTTTCGCGGGTCGACGCCCTTGCGTAGCACGAACTTGGCGACGTCAGGTGCGATCCTGCCCCTCGCCCCGAAATAGGGATGGATGTAAAGCGGGAGGCCCGTTTGCTTCTGAGCCTCGCATGCGGCGTCGAGGACCTTCCACTCGTCGTCCTCAACCGGTTGGCTGAGCCCGATCTCGCCGATCACCCCCGGCCTGATGCCGGTCCCGTCGATGCCGTCCTCGATCTCTGAGAGGATCCTCTCGGCGAGCATTCGCGTGCTCGACGTCCTCACGTACTCCGGATGGGAGGCTTGGATGTAGAACCCACACCCGGCGATCACGTTGACACCGGCCTCCACCGAAACCGTCCTGAGTCCGGCCGGGTAGAGCTGGCGGGACGGTGGGCGGGCGCCGATCGGAGTCGCGTCCACGATGGTCTTCCCGCCGTACTCGGCGAATCCCGAAATCTCGGAGATGGCCAGGTCCACCTCGTCCAGGACCATGAAGTCCGGGAACTTGGAGTGATCACGGCGCCATTCACCGAGCATGTGAATCTTCGGTGGACCGTATTGGGCGTCCGGATGGTGCACCCTGTACGACTGCCGCATATCGAGGAAGATATGCTCGTGAACGAGCACTATCCCGAGATCTTCGGTGGAAACCGGACCCGTCACGGTCATGACAATTCGTTGCGGCTCGCCAGGGGCTAGCCCACTCGACGTCATTGCCAACTCCCGTCGATGCGGCTACCGGCAATGCCCGATAGTAACGGTGCGACAGCGGCGGGTTCCACACGCTGATGCCGGCAGCCTCCCAAGGCTAAGGGACCAACGGGATCGCCTTCGTGAGCAGCTAGCTGGCCAGTAGCCTGGGCCAGGAGAATCGTCGTCGCGGGCAAGCAAGGAGAGACAATGGTCACGTTCGAAGATCGCCTCGATGAGGAGAGCAAGGCCGTCCTGGAGATGATCCCGGAGAGCTTGCTGGATCTGTCCGACATACCAGCCGCTCGGGCTGCGATCGAAGGTCTCATGGCCGCCATGTTCGCCTCGGCTCCCGAGATTCCCGGCGTCGAGACGGAGGACCATTGGGTACCCGGAGCGCCGGGAGACCCGGACGTGATGGTCCGCGTGTACACCCCGTCGGGTATCGAGGGACCGGTTCCTGCGCTGTATTGGATTCACGGTGGAGGAATGGTGCTGGGGGACGTCCCGATGGACGATCTCAACTGCAAGGGAGTCGCCCTCGAAATGGGCTGTGTGGTGGCGTCGGTGGAGTACCGTCTGGCGCCTGAACATCCCCACCCCGCTCCGATCGAGGACTGCTACGCCGGTTTGAAGTGGCTGGCGGAGAACGCGGACAGCCTAGGAGTGGACAGCAGCAGGATCGCCATCGGTGGCGCCTCAGCAGGTGGCGGGCTGGCCGCCGCTCTGGCTCTGTTGGCGAGGGATCGCGCAGAGGTACAGGTCATCTTCCAGCAGCTCGTCTATCCCATGCTGGACGACCGGAACATCACTCCCGCCAGCCACTATGTCCAACACCCCAAGGTCTGGAACCGGAAGGCCAACATCGCCGGGTGGAGCGCCCTGTTGGGGAAGCCGGCCGGTTCGGACGGTGTCTCTCCCTACGCTTCTCCGGCCCGAGCCGAGGACCTGTCGGGCCTGCCCCCGGCCTTCATCATCGTCGGCGAACTGGACCTATTCGTGGATGAGGACATCGAATATGCGCAACGCCTGATCCAGGCGGGCGTCCCTGTCGAGTTGCATGTGTTCCCCGGAGCCTTCCATGGCAGCGACCTCATGGTGCCCACATGCGAGAACAGCCAGCGTTGGGCGACGATCAGAACAGCAGCCCTGCGCCAAGCTCTGCACGGAAGCGCCTGACACAAGAGCATGACGCAGCGGGACGTCCCTCGCGACTGGAGGTCCAGGCCACGGTCGGTTCGACAGGGAGTTCTTTAGGCCAACCGGTTCCTGGAACCCAGGTACCGGCCACCAGAACGACTACGAAACCCCCGATGATTCCGGTAACCAACACCGTTGTCTGCCCGTCAGCGGCCGCCTGCTCCGACTGCTCGGCCGAGGACACGATGCTGCGATCAGGTCCTCCACTAGTCCGGCAATCTCCGCCGCGAGCGCGGCGAGAACCCCGTCGCTCGATGAGATCAACCGTTGCTCGACGGCTGCCATCGACAGCCTGTCTTTAGAGGTGATGCGCCGGGCGCGCGGTGGGCAGCCGGCTTGATATGACCCCTGGGAGTCAGACACGTTGGTTGGGTTCAGGTCAGTTTCTCGCTCCGGCCGGTGCCCGCTTGTTGCGACTCTTGGATGCCGACCGCCTGCGGTTGCTGCGCGGATGCCGAGACCGGTTCTTGTTGGTCGGGCGTCCCGGCCTGCCGTTTTGCCTCCTGCGGGTCGTGGGTTGCCGGCCTGGGTTGGCGGGAGCCCTGCGGGGCTTGGGGCGGCGTGCTTTCCGGTCGAGCGGTTGGATGTCGGTGAGGTCCACATCGGTGACCGGCTGCCGCAGTCCCAGCCGGCGTTTCATGTGTCGGAGTTCTTTGATCTGATCGGGTGGGACGAGCGAGACCACGATGCCTTCCTTGCCGGCTCGGGCGGTGCGGCCTGATCGGTGGAGATAGGCCTTGTGATCGGCAGGAAGGTCGTAGTGGATGATGGCGCTGACATCCTCGACGTGGATGCCTCGTGCCACAACATCGGTAGCGACCAGCGCCTGCACCCTTCCTGAAGCGAATTCCTTCAGCGCCCTGGTGCGTTGGTTCTGGTTCCGGCCACCGTGGATCGCGGCGGTCAAGACGCCTGCTCGACTGAGCTGGCGGGCTACCCGATCGGAGCCGCGGCGGGTTCGGCAGAAGACGATCGTGGGTCCCGCGGCATCGATCGTGCGCGCACTGACCTCGATACGCTTCGTCCTGTCCACGTGCCAGAACACATGGTCCGCATCAACTACGTCGGGAGTCCCCTGACCTACTTCGTGCCGTACAGGGCGGTGCTGGTAGTCGCGGGTGAGTGAGGCGACTTCGCTGTCCAGCGTGGCGGAGAACAACATCGTCTGCCGCTCATTCGCGGTCTGGTCGAGCAGGCGCCGGACGGCGGGGATGAACCCCATGTCGGCCATGCGGTCGGCCTCGTCTATGACGACGATCTCCACCGCGGAGAGGTCGGCGACACCTTGATGTATCAGGTCTTCGAGGCGCCCGGGGCAGGCCACCAGTATGTCGACACCTCCGCGGAGGGCCCTGATCTGGGGGCCGTAGCCCACGCCGCCGTAGACGACCGCCACGCGAACCTTTCCTGAGAAGGTACGAAGATCGCTTGCGATCTGGTCGGCGAGCTCGCGGGTCGGGGCCAGCACGAGCCCTTCCGGCCTGCGCGGTTGGGCACGGCCTACTCTGGCCACGAGGGGAATCCCAAAGGCCAGGGTCTTGCCCGAGCCGGTGGGAGCCCGACCGCACACGTCGCGGCCCTTCAATGCGTCGGCCAACGTGGCCGCCTGGATATCGAACGGTTTGGTGATGCCGCGCCGGCTAAGGGCGTGGCCTATGGGTTGGGGTACGCCCAGCTGGGCGAATGTGGTGGACATTGGTCTCCTCAGCCCGCGCGACGGCGGACTTCTCAGGGGTTCGGTGGCGCCTCAATACGGCGATGCCTCGATAAGGGCGATAAAGGAAGAGAGGTCTCTCAGGTTTGGGTCACGATGACTGGAAGAACCAAGACCCGTCTGCGAACCCACCAACCGGCCTAGTAGCCGGATCGCGAGTGAGAATACCACATCTGGCCGCGCGATCACGACTCCGATGACTGCAGGGCGGCTTGGAGACGGTGCCACATGGCGCGTTCGTCACGCTCCGAGCGTCACTAACGCGCCCGCGTCAGTGACGCTCATGCAACTTGTCGGGCTGCCATCCGCGACGCCGCGGCGGCGTCCCTGTCGACCTGGGCCTGCTCAACGATCTCGTCCTCAGTGATGACCCCGTGCTCGGCCTCGAAGTCGCGGATCAACTCGCCAATTGCCGAGAGGCGCCGGTCTGTGGCTACCCGTTGTGCCATGGCACCGGCGACCCACTCGCTCACCGATAGGGAACGACCATCCCCCACCGCCGCTCGAGCCTCTTCGAGCAGATCCTCGTCCACCGTGATCGTGACCTGCCGTTTACTCACACAACCAACATATCAGGGAGATCGGGAACCACGTGATCTCAGGCCGATCGCCGATGACCGACTACCAACTAGGAACTAAGCATCACCGGCACGGGAATGCTGACCGGCTTACGAGCCGGTCTCTCCGACCTGTACGATCGCCAACGGATGCCTTCTTTGCCGGAGTTCGTGGTCTTCGATCTGGAGACGAACGCCGATCGACCGGATCCTTCAGAACACGAGATCATCCAGATCGGGGCGGTCGCCGCAGGACCCGCCGGCGAGACGGACCGTTTCGAGACCCTGGTCCGGCCCGAGCGCAGGTTGCCCGACCGCATCACCCGCTTGACAGGCCTCGAATACGCCGACTTGGCCGGTGCGCCTTCCCTGAAGGATGCTCTCGGCCGGTTCTTCGCCTGGGTCGGCGACCGGCCGATGATCGCCCACAACGGTCTGGGCTACGACTTCGTGGTTCTTGACGCCGCCTCCGCCGTGACCGGTCTCGACGTGCCTTCGGGTCCCCGGCTCGATTCCCTGGAACTCGCCCACCTGGTCCACCCGCGGGCGGGCGCGGGCATCCGGGGATCGGACGGGAGCCGGCCGCCGTCCGGACGGGGGCTGGACGGCCTAGCTGCCCTCTACGGGATCCCGGGCCGGGACCGTCACGATGCTCTGGTGGACGCGCGAATGACCCACGAGATCGTGCTGAACCTGTTGGAGGAACTCGATCGGCCCGTGCCCGGTCGCCGCCTGCAGCGCCGGGTTCTAGGTCTGGTCGGGCATCCCTGGGCCGGGTTCGTCACCGTACCCGAACAGCCGGTACCCCTCCACGAGGTAGTCCCCAAACCGGCTCCAGGAAGAGGGATCGAACCCACCGACCGATTCGACATCAGGCGGGTCGTCGGGGCATTCCTGGAGGGGGGAGCCTTGATGACCGGCGGGCGAACGCCGCGTGCCCAGCAGGCGGAGATGGCCCGCCTGGTGTCCGAGACCATCTCGCTCTCCGGATCGCGGACCATGATCGAGGCGCCAACCGGGACCGGCAAGACGCTGGCCTACCTGGTCCCCGCCATCGAGATGGCCCGGGCCTCCGGGCTCAAGGCTGTGATCACACCCCATTCGCGAGTCCTGCAGGATCAGATCCTGGCCACATTGGAGGAACTCGAAGCCCAGATCGGACCGTTCTCCAAGGTGATCATGAAGGGTCGGGCGAACTACATCAGCCTGAAGGCTCTGGATACGGAGCTCACCGGCCTGGAAGAGGATACGGACCGGAGTTCTCTCCACCATGACGTGGGAATGGCGCTGGCGATCCTCTGCGGCTGGGTGGCGGAGACACCGAGCGGGGACTGGGCCGATCTTCGCACCGCAGCGATCAGAGATCGGCTGGCGCCACTGCGGTTCTTCCGCTGGAAACTGCGCGTCTCTACCCGGCCGGGCCCGGTGCGGGACCCGCTCGACGCGCTGGACTTCTATCGCCGCGCTCGACACGCGTTGAGGCACTCCCACGTAGCGATCCTCAACCATGCCCTTCTCGCCACGGATCCGGGTCTCGGCGAAGGCTTCAACCTCATCATCGACGAGGCCCACGACCTGGAGGATTCGGTCACCGCCGCCGCCAGCCGGACCGTGACCGGCGAACAACTCGAACGGTTGTGCCTCGCCATCTGGGACCGCGCGCAGCGGCACGGGCTGGCGGCCAGACTGGCGTCCGCCACCGGCGCCGACCTCGGAAACGAGAAGATCACGGCGATGCGCCAAGCCGTGGACCATGCCCGCGCCGCCATCGAGGCGCTCGGATCTCCCCTCACCGAATACCTGAGGGACCGGACCGGCGTCACCCGTGAGGAAGCCGCCCGCTACGGCGCCTCCTACCGGATCCGGCGGGGTGTCGACACCCGCCACCCGTCCTACCGGAAGGTCATCCAGCGGGAACGGGCCATGCGCACCGGTCTGCGGAGGCTGGTCGACAGCCTCGACGACTTCGTGGTTCCGAAGGTGTTGCGGGGCCGGTACCGGCGGTACGCGCTGGAGGACGAGATCGTGCGCCTGGGCAGGGAGCTGCGGGAGGCGGACAAACTGGTCGGCGCCGTGCTGCGGGCCTCGACCGACCTACGTCTCTTCGAGGACGAGGACGATCTCGGCACGACGGAATGGATCAACATCGCCGAGGTCTCCTACGCGGGCACGGCATCCGAGATGGAGGAGCTCGGGAATGAGGATGCCCCCGACGAGAGCAACTGGCGGTGGGCTCTTCGGAGGGTTCCGCTCTCGGTGGCCGGCATGCTGTCGGACCTCTGGGAGCGGAGCCACTCGACCGTGCTCACCTCGGCAACGCTGCGGAGCGGGAACAGCTTCGACTACCTGATTAGGCGTCTCGGCATCGGCTCGGCCCGAACCGAGGTGCTCGACTCCCCGTTCGACAGGCTTCCTGAACAGCACCTGCTGCTGCTCACCGACTACTTACCTGCTCCGCGAAGCAGCCTGATGGATCGCTTCACCGAGACGGAGGCCCGCGAGATCCCGCGGCTGTGCGTGGCCGGCAACGGCGGCGCCATGGCGCTGATGACCGCCCGCGCCCGGCTCGAGTACGTCCGGGACCACGCCCGTCCCCATCTGGCGCCTCTGGGGCTCGAACTCCTCGCCCAGGGAGACGACTCCTCCCCGGCGCTCGTCGCGCGCATGAGGACCGACCGGTCCGCCTCGTTGCTGGGGCTGAGATCGTTCTGGGAGGGGGTGGACATACCCGGAGAGGCATTGCGTCTCCTGATCATCGAGAAGATCCCGTTCGACTCGATCGGCGATCCGGTGGTGGCCGCCCGCACGGACCTGATCGAGCGGCAGGGCAGGGATCCCTTCGCCCTGTACATAGTCCCCAGGGCCGCCATCGCCTTCGCTCAGGGGGTCGGGAGGCTGATCCGATCCACCGACGACGAGGGTGTCACCGTGGTGCTCGACAACCGGCTCCGCCGTCCGGTCGGCTACCGGGACGTGCTGCTGCAAAGCCTCTCCGGACCCCCTACGCAGGTGAACGTCAACACTCCCGACCAGGCGTACCGGGCGATCACCGACCATTTGCGCATCGATCTCGACGAGGAACGTCAGCGCCGGATCGACAGCATTCCCGGGATCAGAACGCTCTCCCAGAGCGCCCTCGAGGTCTCCGACGGCGAGCCGCTCGGCCCCGACACCATCCGCGAACGGCTCGAAACGGCCCGCGAGTGGCTCGGCTTCAAGGCTTGGCGGCCCGGCCAGGAGGAGATCATGACCCGGTTCATGAGCAGCGAGGACGTGGTGGCCGTCCTCCCCACCGGATCGGGCAAGTCGGTGACCTACCAGGTACCCGCCCTCCTCTCCCCCGGTGTGACGCTGGTGGTCTCTCCCCTGATCGCCCTCATGAGGGACCAGGTCGACAACCTGCGCTCCAGGGGGGTCACCGAAGCGGCGGCCATATACGCGGGCGTCGGCCAGGCCGAGCAACGCGACATCCTCCGGGCCGCGGCCTCCGGCCACATCAAGCTGCTCTACGTGAGCCCGGAACGGTTGTGGTCACCGATGTTCCGATCCTGGCTGGGGAAGGTGGACGTGAGGAGGGTCGCCATCGACGAGGCCCATTGCATCTCGCTGTGGGGCCATTCCTTCCGGCCCGAGTACGCCGTGATCCCGCGAGCCGTCTCCGCCATCACCTCCCAACGGCTACCCGTGCTGGCGGTGACCGCCACCGCCACTCCCGAGGTGCTTGATGACATATCCGCCCTGCTGGAACTGTCGGACCCGTCCAAACTGGCCGGTTCGGCGAACCGGGAGGAGATCCGCTACTTCGTGGAGCGATGCCGGGATAAGCGGGATCGGGACCTCCAGGTCGCCAGGGTCGTGGAGGCTTTCCGGCGCAAGAGCGCCATCGTCTACGCCCCGACCCGCAAGGACACCACCCGGCTGTCATCGCTGCTACGCATCTTCGGGCACCGCGTACGTCCCTACAGCAGTGCCATGGAGTACACCGAAAGGGAACACACCGAGGACGCGTTCCGGCACGGCGAGATCGATGTGGTGGTGGCCACCAAGGCCTTCGGCCTGGGGATCGACAAGCCGGACATCGCCCTGATCGTGCATCTCGAGATGCCCGCCTCCATCGAGGAGTATGTGCAGGAAACCGGCCGGGTGGCCCGCGGCGCCCGTGACGGTACAGGGCCGGAGACGGGCACGGCGGTGCTCATGGTCACTCCGCGGGACTGCCGGATCCACGATTACTTCGTCCGGTCCTCCGTCCCGGAACTCGACGAGGTCTACGAGGTCTTCGACCGGCTTGGACCAGGAATGAACTTTCTCGACCCCGCCTCACTCTCCGACCAGCCCGACGAGCACGACGGGCAACGGGCTCAGGCTACGGCACTGGCCCTGCACTACCTGGACGGGATCGGCGCCATCCGCAGGAATCAGGGCTTCGTCGTGCAAGGCCGGGTCACCCTGGTAGAGAACACTTGGCCACGGTTCGATGAGTACCGGCGAAGGCACCCGGCGCGGGCCGGACAGGCAAGGGCGGTTCTGCAGCACGCCGAGAAGGTCGGTGGCGACTACCGGTGGAAGTCCTGGCGGGACCGCCTCGGCATGACGCCACGGGAAATCGAGTCGGTGCTCCTGGATCTGCAGAAGGCGGATGTGTGCGACTTCACCGGCTGGAGGTTCGGTTGGGCGCTCGATCGCATGGAGCATGTGGAGCCGGACAGGCCCCGCCTGCGCGAGTTGTTGCTCGGCCAGCGCGAGTTGGTGGAACAGCGGGCGATCAGGGCCCGAGAACTGGCGCGTCGCCCTCCCGATTGCCGCCGGCGCGAGGTGCTGGCCTACCTGGGCGAGAGCGAGCCGGGATTCGACACCTGCGGTGGCTGCGACGCCTGCAGCCCCGGCCTGCCCCGCCCATGGAAGGAGATCGAGATACTCCCGGATCAGGTACAGGAGGCGGTGAAGGAGACCGCCACCGTCAGCATCCTGATCCTGGTCGACAGCGTCTCACGGGGTCAGTGGTCCCGGCGCAACCTCGTCCGGACGCTGCGGGGAGACGGCGGCGGGCCATACCCGCTCGATCGGAGCCTGACCCTGCACAGCTGTTTCGCGCAGCTGGCCATGCTGACCACCGACCAGATCGACGATCAGATCGAGGCGCTGATCGACGATGACATCCTGGAAGCGATCGCTCCGAAGGGTCGTAGCTACGAGACGCTGCGGCTCACCGACCACGGCCGCTTGGTGGTGCGAGGACGCTACGCCCGCTAGCAGGCCCGGTCCGGATCAGGCATCCGCGTAACATGTTCGCCGGATGGCGTTCCTGATTCCCGAGAACATTCCCAGCCGGTCCAGCGTGCCCGATCGTCTCCGGCATGTAGCCCGGGCAGTTCGCGACTTCCTGCCGGACGAGACCACGGTCTGGCTCGAAGCGAATGATGACGAGCCTCCGTACCTCCTGGTCCTGGACCCGGGCGCCGGCATCCTCCTGATGGAAGCGCCCCCGGCGCCGAGGGAGGGCCGCCGCAGGCCCCGGTGGATGCGTCAGGTGTTGAAAGAGGAAGCGATCGTCGGGATAAGGGAGGACGTCGCCGAGCGTGCCGCCTATCTGCAGGCCCGGATCGACCGGTCGCTGGTTCGTTCATTGCCGGTCTGCCATGTGGTGGCGTTTCCGGACCGGGACCAGCCGGTCGAGGGATTGCAACTCTCGGACAACCAGGCCCTGCTGCTTGGAACCGACATGACCGAGACCCGCCTTCACACGTCTGTCAGACGGATACTGGGCGCTGAGATCTCCACTCCTTTGAGCGAGCAGGAGGAGAACCGGGTGCGAGCGGAGATCAATCCCGGCGTGGTCATCGACCCGAAGGTGATAGGGGCGGAATCGGAGCGAGGCCAGACCCTGCCCCTGTTCCAGGAACCCGACGTGGCCCCGCAAGACATCATCCGGGTTATGGACCGCCGCCAGGAGAGACTGGCTGAGCACATGGGCTGGGGATACCGGATGCTCCGAGGCGTGGCGGGTAGCGGCAAGACGTTGGTGCTGACCCACCGGGCCCGCTTCCTGCACGACAACTTCCGGAACTTCCGCATTCTCGTGCTGTGCTACAACCGGTTGCTGGCCAACGCCCTGGAGGCGACGGTAGGCCGGAGCGACCGGATGACCGTATTCAACATCGACCGGCTGGCGTACCGGCTTGCGGGAAGGGCAGGAGCGCCGGGAAAACTGGATTTCGAGGACCAACGGCGCCGAGCCGTGGACGCAGCCAACCGGCTGCCCGACTCCCGCCGGTACGACATCGTGCTGGTCGATGAGGCCCAGGACTTCGATCACGCCGGTCTCGACCTGGCCTACGCGATGCTCAAGACGTCCCGCCGGAACCTCCAACCCGCCGGCCTGGACCTGCGCTCCTACCACGCCGGTCACCTCGTCCTGGCATTGGACAGCGCCCAGAATGTCTACCGGCGTGCCATGACTTGGAACCCGCCCGAGATGACCGCCCGCGGACGCACCACGATCTTCCGGCGCAACTACCGCAACACGCGACAGATCCTGGAGCTCGCCTGGAGCTTCCTGGATGGATCCGCCACCGAAGGATCAACCACGAGACTCGATGAGGACGGGGTGATCCTTCCCGAAGCGAGCTACCGGCAAGGCCCCGTTCCGAGGGTTCTCGAATGCGGGGATCTTCGAGACGAGGCCGGGGCTATGGCGGCCGAGGTAGCGCGCCTCGTCTCCGAAGGGGTCAATGTCAAAGACATCGCCATCATGTATGGACACCGGGACCTCCAAGACGAGTTGTGGAAGGAGTGCAGGAGGAGAAGCCTTCCCTATTTCCACATCCAGCACAGGGGCGGCAAGCGTTCGGAGGACCGCCGAGACCTGGCCATGAGCATCCGCGACAGAGTCCGGGTATCGACCATCCACGGCCTCAAGGGCCTGGAGTTCAGCCGGATCGTGATCGGAGGTGTCAACCAGGTCTACGCCCACGATGTCCCCGAGGAGGAACAGACCGGGGCCGCCAAGCGCATCGTCTATGTCGGTATGACAAGGGCAATGGACGAATTGGTCATCACCTACTCAGGTGCCGGAGAGTTAGGACACGCCCTCCGCAACGCCTGCCGGGCATAGGAGGGGGCTGATCCTCATCGGTTTCTCTCCGGCCTTCTAGGATCGGCACCGGCACGGACAAGAAGGTATGCACCATGATCGAAGAGCGGTTCTCGATGGCCGGGCGGCGGGCCGTGGTGACCGGTGGCGGTGGGGGGTTCGGGAGAGCCTTCTGCCGGATCCTTGCCGAGGCGGGGGCAGAGGTCATCCCGGTGGACATAGATGGCGCCGCCGCCGAAGAGACCGCATCGCTGGTGACCGGGGCCGGTGGCCAGGCCTGGGCGATCGAGTGCGATGTGGCGGATGCAACCGCTGTCGAGGGGATGACCGAGCGGCTGGCGGAGACCGGCTCGGGCGTGGACGTGCTGATCAACAACGCCGGTAACTCCCCGCCGTCGAGGCGGGTGGCGGACATCCCGGTCCAGGAATGGGATGATGTGATCGCGGTCAACCTGCGGAGCGTCTTCTTGTGTACCCGAGCCCTGATTCCGATGATGCTGACCACCGAGAGCCCGTCCATCGTGAACATCGCCTCGGTGCTGGGGATGAGGGGATTCCACCCTGACGTCATCTCCCAGGCCGGGTACGCCGCCTCCAAGGCGGGCATGATCGGACTCACCCTCCAGACCGCGGCCGACTACGGGGAATTCGGGCTGCGCGCCAACGCCGTGGCTCCCGGTTGGCATCTCGGCACCAATCTGAGCAAGCGGGCCGGCAACTTCGCCACCCCCGAACAGGAGGCCCGTCTCCAGCGCACTCTGCGCGAGAGGGTTCCGCTCCAGCGAGCCTCGACCGCCGAAGAGCTCGCTCCCCTGGTCCTCTACCTGGCCAGCGACGCCTCTCGCTTCGTCAGCGGTGCGGTCATGACCCACGATGGCGGATGGACCGCCATATGACGGCGGCCGGCGGCGCCCTGGCCGGCCGGACGGCCATCGTGACCGGAGGGGCCCAGGGAATCGGAAGGAGGGTCGCCGAGCGGTTCGCCGACGAAGGGGCATGGGTGGTCATCGCCGATATCCAGGGTGACCTAGCCCATGAAGTTGCCGACTCCATCCTCCGCAACGGAGGCAGGGCCCTGGCCATCCGGACCGACGTGGCGGATGCGGAGGGCGTGGACCGCATGGCCGAACGCACCCGGAGGAACGTCGGCACGGTCGACATCCTGGTGAACAACGCCGCCGATATGGCAGGGCTCCGCCGGCAGCCATTCGACAGGATCACCGAAGCGGAGTGGGATCGGACGATGGCCGTCAACGTCAAGGGCATGTGGCTGATGGTCAAAGCCGTCGCCGGCGGTATGCGGGAGGCCGGATACGGAAAGATCATCAACATGTCCTCCGATCTGGTGCTGTCGGGAGTGCCCGGAATGGCCCACTACGTGAGCTCGAAGGGCGCAATCTGGGCATTGACCAGAACGCTTGCCCACGAGCTCGGACCCGACGGGATCCGGGTGAACGCGGTGGCGCCCGGCTTCACCGAGACCGAATCGGCCCTCCGCCTCGGTGGAGATGCCCCCGTGCGCAGCATCGTGCGGCGAGCGATTCGTAGGGCCGAGACACCAGACGACCTCACCGGCACCATGCTCTACCTGGCGTCCGCGGACTCGGATTTCGTGACCGGCCAGCTGATCGCCGTGAACGGAGGATCCGTCCTGCATTGACGGCGCCTCCCGCTCGTCCGGGATGAGGAGTCATCCGCTGGTGCCCCGCGTCTTTAGTTCGCAGCGTTCCATAACGCCGTCGTGGGCGGCGCGGGTCCGACGCCCGGACAATGGGGTTGAAAGTGTCACCGCCCCGTCGCATACTGGCCGGCAGTCACCAACAACCACCGGTCTTCTGCTATCGACGTCGAGGGGGCCAGAGCCGGGATCAATTCGGGAGCGGACCCCGTTGGGGGGATAGCGGTACGCCGGACCGAAGGAGGTGGTGGCTGGGGGCCGGGCCCGCTGGGGCGGGGTCTGTTCCGGCGATTTTCGCGTTCTCGACGCCTTGGTATATGGGTGACGAACTACTGAATCAGGACGCTAGGAGGGTGCCGAAGAAACGTCCCTTTGCCCTAACTACGATGACAGGATCCCTGGTCGGCGCCCGTCGGGTCAGGCTGTCCCCGTCTTTTCAGCACCATGCTCGGAGGTTCAGAGGCGCAGGAGCCGGGCCAGGTTGTCCCCCATGATGGCCTCCATATCGGACGTGCTCAGGTTGATCCCGAGCGGACCCGGCCGCGTGAGCGTCTCGATGATGCGCAACTGGCTGTAGGGGTCCTGGACCGGGCAGTCGCTCCCGAACACCATGCGGCCCGCCCCGATCGCCTGTACCGCCTCGGCAACCCTCGGCTGGTGGCCCCATCCGGTCTCCAGGTAGACGTTGTCGCAGTGTCGGGCCACGTTGATGGCGTCGTCCGAGTACCCGATCTTCTGGGTGCCGAGATGGGCCAGGATCGCCGTCGTGTCCGGATGGTCGGCGACCAGCGGCTCCATAAGGGCGGGGACGGCGAACGGCGGATCGCCCGTGTGGATGAGGACCGGGATGTCCAGCCGGCCGGCTTCCTCCAGCACCGGATCGGTGAAGTCGCGGGCCTTGGGCCAGTAGGCGTGGGCGGTCGGGTGCAGCTTCACCATGCGGAACCCGTCCTCGGCGACCAGACGGCGCAGTTCGGCCAACCCGGCGTCGACACCCAGGTGCGGGTTGAGCATGAAAGTTCCTACGAGCCGGTCCGCATACTTGCGTATCGCCTCGATCACGGGGCGGTGCTGCTCACGGAAGCTGAGACCGGCCCGCTGGGTGGGGCCCAGCATGGGCATGACCGCCGCCCGGTCGATCACCCGGGGGCCGCCCGGGATCGGGAGCTCCTCATCCATGATGGCGATCAGGTGGTCGGCGGTGAACGGAGGCCAGCCTCGGGCGGGATCCGGATCGTCGCTGAGATGGACATGCCCGTCTACGATCAACTACCACCTCCGGACCGCCATGTTACGGCGCCGGCCTGCGGGGACGCCTCGCGGCTAGTGAGCGGGGCGGCCATGACCCATGAAGGGCGTCGGACGGCCCTATAGCCCCGGCCCTTTCACGGACCGGGGCTATGCAGGGACTTCGCCGTCGTCCGGCTGCCGTCCGGCCGCTGGATCAGCCTCTGCCTCGCCAGGGTATGAGCCGCTTCTCCGCCATCCGCATGATGATGTCCATGCTCACGCCTAGGATGCTGATCAGGATGACCGACGACAACATCAGGTCCAGGAGGAAGAACTGGCGGGCCTTGAAAATGGTGAACCCGAGCCCAGAGCTGGCGCCGAGTAGTTCGGCGGCCACCAAGGTCCCCCAGCACACGCCGATCGCCACCCGCACGCCGGTGAGAATCTCGGGGAGGGCGTTGGGCAGGATCACGTGCCGCAGCACCTGGGCCTTGGAAGCGCCCAGCGAATAGGCTGCGTGAACCTTCGATACGTTCACAGCCAGAACGCCGGAGCGCGCCGCTATAACCATGATCCACACGGCCGCGAACAAGAGCAGGTTGACCTTGCCCTCCTCACCGATGCCGAACCACACGATGAACAGTGGGATCAGCGCCAGAGGCGGAATCGGCCTCAACAACTCCACGATCGGGTCAAAGATGCCGCGCCACCGGTTGGAGAGACCCATCGCCAGACCGATGGGAACGCCGATCACGACGCCCCAGAAGAGGCCCTTGATCAACCGGCTGAAGCTGTCCCAGAGATGCTCCCACAAGGTGAAGTTGCTGTAGCCGTCCCGGGCGAAACCCCACATGGCGCCCCAGAGCTGGAACGGGCCAGGCATGACCCGTTCGCTGAGCCACTGCGTGTAGGAACACGCCGGCAGCCCCGGATAGTCGTCCGGATTGGCTTGCGAAGCCTCGCAGTCTCGGAGAAGATCACGCTGCGCGTAGCTCTCGTCCGCCGACAGCCCGGCCCGCACGTCCACCGCGTAGTCCGACCATTCCGACGGCAAACCCCATACGTTGGTCGCCACGAACCACACCAGCAAGACGACGATAAGGCTGACGATGGTCCACGCTATCGCTCCGCTCACTTCGGAGGCGTCGCCGAACGTGACCGTCTTGGCGCTGGTATCTTTGCCAGGCTTGCGCAGGGACATCGGCCCTCGAATGAGCGCTATGCGACTCGCAGCCGGTTTCCCGTCACCGCTCTTGTCCCCGGCTGCAGCCCGCTGCTCGTGGGGACGGGGTTCCTTGGATGACATCAGGCGCCCCCTTCCGTTCCCATTATCTGTTCCTCCATCTCCCAGATCATTCCCAGTATCTCTTCTCGAGTACTGATGAATTCGCGGGAGGTCTTGAGATCGCGCACGTCCATCTTGAGCGCCTTCCGGGCGAACGGCAGGTCGTAGGCCTTCTCGATCCGTCCGGGGCGGGGCGCCATAACGAAGAGCCGGTCCCCGAGATACAGGGCCTCCTCGACGCTATGGGTCACCAACACGATGGTCTTGCCCGTCTCGTTCCACAGGTTGAGGACCAGACCCTGCATCTTCTCCCGGGTCAACGCGTCAAGAGCGCCCAGGGGCTCGTCCATCAGGATGATCTCCGGATCGTTGGCCAGGCAGCGGGCCAGCGCCACGCGCTGCTTCATCCCGCCGGACAGCTCGTACACGGCCTTGTCGCCGAAGTCGTGGAGGCCGACCGTCTGGAGCAAGTCCTGGACGGCCTCACGAGACGCAGGCCGGGACCGACCGTTCATGCGGGCGCCGAATCCCACGTTGTCGTTGACACTCAACCACTCGAACAGGGCGCCCTGCTGGAACACCATTCCCCGGTCCTGGCCGGGTCCGATGATCGGCTCGTCGCCGAGCCTGACCTCGCCCGACGTAGGCGCCAGGAATCCGGCGAGAATGTTGAGGAGGGTCGTCTTGCCGCAACCCGACGGCCCGAGCAGGGTGAGCAACCGGCCCGGCTCCAGGCTGAACGTCACGTCGGCGAGCGCCTCGACCTCTCCCCCGTCCGGAAGCTGGTAGATCATGCCCACCTTGTCGACCACCAGCGGATGGTCTGTGCTGGACTCCCTCACGACGTCCACGCCGGAGGGCTCGAACCGCGCTTCGGGACGGCTGAACCGGAACCAAGCCCGGGCGATCATCAGTACCAGGCCGACCAGCGTGAGGAACACGATGGACGAGTCGCCACGCTGCAAGAAGGCCAGGATCACCGAGGCGACCGAAGCCAGGGCCAGCGCCAGCCAAGCCGATCTCGCCAGCCTCGCCTGCCCGTCCTCGTCCGACCGGCGGTACCTGAGGATCACACCGAGCACGACGCCCCCACCTAGGAACGCCACCACCGGCTCCCACAATGCCGCCGTCTCGCGGAAGGCGAACAACACGCCGCCGACCAGCCCGGCTCCGCCCATGAGTTGGCCGACCAGCAGGATCCCGTCGCTTGGCTGCGCCGCCCGGTCGGCGGATTCAAAGCGCCGGGCCGGCGTCCTCAACAAGTCGACGGTCATGGTGACAGCAGCCACGGCCGCCACCGCCAGCGCTACCCACAAGAGCACTACGGCCGCCCTCGGTACGGTGGAGGCTATTGCGCCGAGTAAGCCGGCCAAGCCTTGAACGATGGTATCCACAGTGCTCCTTTCGTCGCTGGGATGTCAACGAGCACCGGGGGCCGGCCACCCGCTCGGCGCAAGCCTGAGGAGCACCTCCGCGAAACCGGCCGCCCGCTGCGATAGGACGATCAGGTGCTCACTCGACGCCTTCGAGGAAGCTGGTGTCAACGAACTCGTCGTAGCTTGCCAGGGCGGTCGCTATCTCTCCCTGAGCCACGAAGAAGTCCATCTGCTCCTTCATCACCGATTGGACGGTTCCCCCGAGCCACGCCGCCGAGAGCTGAGTGCCCTTTTCCGGGAAGCTGAACGCGTCGAGCAGCCCGATGGTTGAAGCGCGGTCCATGCCGGCCGCCTCGGCGATCGTGTCGATGTAAGGCTCCCGGCTCTGGTTGTAGGCCCGGTTGGCGTCCTCGGTCACCTGAAGGAAGGCGGTGAGCACCGAGGGATGCTCCTCTGCGAACGAGCCGGTGGTCGAGATTATGTCGAACACCCGGATGCCGATGGCCTCCTGCTCGGACCCGGTCATCACCAGGTTGCCGCCGGAGGCGATCATCTGATTGACCGCACCACCGAACGCGCAGGCCATGGCCACGTTGCCCGAATCCAGCGCCGCTACCGCGGCCGGGCCGCCCTCCGACTGGATCAGCTCTACGCTGTTGAGGTCGACCCCGAGATGCTCGAGCATCTTCAGAAGCTTGAAATGGGTCACGTTCCCGAGGGGCGTATAGACACTCTGGCCTGACAGCGTCTGGGCTGCGTTCTCCTTGGTGACGCCGAGGTCACCCCTGGCGACGCAGTTGTCGGCGTCCGCGTAGGAAACCGCCACGCCGATCAGGAGAAGGTCAGAACCCCCGGTCACGAAGTTGGCGAACGGGGTAAGCCCCTGTGAGTAGGAGATGTCGATATCTCCGGCTTCCATCGCCTGCGCCATGTCGCCGCCGCTGGAGAACGGAATCCAATTCACGGTCAACCCGAGCTCCGTGTCGTAAGTCTCCTCGATCTGCGCCACCTGGTTGGCCGTCGGCCATTCCAAGAAGTACGCAACATTGAGTTCCTCTAGTTCGGGCTCGTCTTCGCCACAGGCACCCGCCAGCAGTCCGATCGCCAAGAGCCCAGCCAGTAAACGTTTCATCTGTTCTTCCTTCCGTAATCGGCATGGCTAGCTAGGGCCTCACTCATCGACAACCCGCCCGCGGACGGATTGGAATGCGAGGAGGCACAAGGGCTCGCTGTTCCGCGTGATCCCCAGACACGTCTGCGGCAGGGTGTCCCTCCGGGGGGGCAGGATGCAGCCGGTATCGCTGACCGATGCCGACCATTCGCGGCCCTCCTATCCCGTGCAAGAGCGATAGAGCCCTCACTTCTTGTACAAACTCTACAGCCAATCGGTTGTCCATGTCGGGAACATGAAAGGATCAGGACTAGCAGCCGCCCGGGGAGGATGCCGCGGAGCGGGTACCATCCGGCACCGTGCCTGACCTCCGAGCAGCCGCCCAGCACCTTTTCCCTGACCTGGTGGATTTGCGGCGGCTCCTGCATCAATCTCCCGAGCGGGGCAACCACCTCCCCGAGACCCGCCGGATCGTGCTCGACGCCCTGGAAGGCCTGCCTCTCGACATCGTTCTCCACGAGACCACAAGCGGGATCGTGGCTGTGCTGGAGGGTGACCAACCCGGCCCGGTAACCCTGCTCCGGGCCGACATGGACGCCCTGCCGGTGACGGAAGAGACCGGCCTGGAGTTCGCCAGCCGCAATGACGGGTTCATGCACGCCTGCGGGCACGACCTCCACACGGCCATGCTGGTCGGGGCGGCCCGGTTGCTGTCCTCGATGAAGTCCGACCTGGCGGGCAAGGTGCTGTTCATGTTCCAGCCCGGTGAGGAAGGCTTCGCCGGAGCGCGTTTCATGCTCGAGGAGGGTCTGCTGGACACGGTGGAGGACCGGCCCTCCGGCGCCTTCGCCATCCACGTGAACACCTGGACGCGCACCGGCATGCTGCTCCACCGTAAGGGCCCGCAACTCGCTTCGGACGATGAGGTACGGGTCACGATCCGGGGCAAGGGAGGCCATGCCTCGGCCCCCTACCTCTCCTACGACCCGATTCCGGTGGCTGCGGAGATCATCCTTGCCACGCAGACCGCCATCACCCGCCGGATCAACGTCTTCGATCCGGGCGTGATCACCTTTGCGACCGTCGACGCCGGGACCACCCACAACGTGATCCCCGAGACGGCGCTCTTGGTCGGAACGATCCGGGCCGTCTCCGACAGCACCCGTGAGCAAATGCACGCCCTGATCAACCGGGTGGTCCCCAGCATCGCCGCAGCCCACGGCATGGAGGCCGAGGTCGAGATCAAACTGGGGTATCCGGTGACCGTCAACGACCCCGATCACACAGCCTGGGTGGACACGGTGGCCCGCGACACCCTGGGTGACGACCGCGTGGTGTGGATGGACTCGCCGATCATGGGCGCCGAGGATTGGGGTTACGTGCTCCGGGAAGTCCCCGGCACCATGTCGTTCCTCGGGGCCTGCCCTCCCGAGCTGGAACCTGGCCGGGCAGCCGGACTCCACTCGAACCGGGCCGTCTTCGACGAGGAGGCGATGATCACCGGCACGGCATTGCACGCAGCCGTGGCCCTGGCTCACCACAGCCGGCGGGCCTAGTCACGCACTGGCGTCCTGGACGGTTCGGGTTCGGTCTGAGAAAGAGTTCGCTGGTTAACCCACGAGAGGCGCGGGCTAGGAGGTGAGGCCAGCCGGTCGAGGCTTGGCGGGAAGGACCGGCGCCGACAGCCTGTGGTGATACCCACCAACTCAAGACCGTCATGAATAGGGCTAGACCTCGACGACTCGCATCGATCACGTCGGCGGTCGCTGTCTGCTGGCAGAGTTCTCCGCACGAGCGGGCCGTCTCTCCGTCGATCTCTATCTCGGCGCACTGTTTCAGAATGCGGGATAGGACGGCCTGGCGTGCAGGATTCCTCCAGGTTTGGCCGACCACGCCCGCCGGCACATGGACTCGTCGCCGTTACTGAACGCCATCCGGAGTCGCGACACAACATCGCGATCCCCGCGTTCGGCTCCGATAAGGGCGCCCGTGTCGAGGACGAGGGTCATTCGCCGTACAACTCGGCGTGGGCTCTGGCAAGTTCCTCCTCCGTGAAGGCGCCGTTCTCGGCCTCCCACTCGTCGAGGAATTTTTCGAGACCCTTGAGGGCTGCCCTTCTTTGGCCGGGTTGTTGTGCCAGCGGTTGGGGTCGTTGTCGGTGACCTTGTAGACCCGTTCCAGGGAGGCGGCAAGGTCCGGGGCGATCGGGCCGTTGCCTGGTGTCAGCCTGATGACGTAGACCTCCCCCTCGCGACCCTCGACCTGATCGATCACCACCTCCGGGACGGCTGCACCGTCTACGTGCATTGCTGGGGAGACAGCGGGCGGACCGGGACCGTGGTGGGGTGCTGGCTCCGGAGGCACAGGTACGCGGGGTCCGGCGACGTGCTCGATCTGCTCCGGAGGCTGCGGGCGGAGGGCGACCGGCACGGAGGCCACAAGGCGACCCCCCAGACCGAGCCGCAGCATCGGATGGTCCTGGAGTGGGCCCACGGCCGGTAGCCGGCCAGCAAGACTCCGGCCAGGCCTCTACCGCGCCGTTCTTGGCCGAAGAGACCGCGTCACGGGTGCCGCAATGGAGCCGTAGGCCTGTGGGGTACGACCCTATCCTGGTACACATGGGGTCCGGGCATTATCGTGTGGGTTGAAGCTTGAAAGCGGTTGTCACCACGGGGCCGGGGGTACTCGAAGCCGTGGATGTTCCATGCCGGAGCGAGGAGGGGACGGTCTCGGTCCGCCTCGAACGGGCGGGCATATGCGGGACGGACCTGAATATCCTCGATGGCGCCATGCCGATCCGCTATCCCCTGACCCTCGGCCATGAGATGGTGGGGACCGTCACGCGGACCCCGCCCGGAGCGCAGATCTCGCCGGGCGCCCGAGTGCTCGTCAATCCGAGCATCAACTGCGACGCCTGCTACCTGTGCGAGAGCGACCGGGCTCATCTTTGCTCCCGCGGCGGTCTCCTGGGCCGAGATGCCGACGGTGTGTTCGCAGAGACCATCGGGGTTCCGGAACGGTTCCTCCATCCGGTGCCCGAAGGGATCGGCCTGGCCGAAGCCGGCCTCCTGCAGGTCTTGGGCACGGTGGTCCACTCGCAGCAGAACGTCCCGGTCTCGTCCGAGACGCTGGCGGTTGTGATCGGCCTGGGAGTGTCCGGTCTCCTGCATCTCCAACTGCTGAACGAAAGGGGTGCGGGCAGGGTCATCGGAATCACCCGGTCGCGACGGAAGCTGGACCTGGCCAGGAATCTGGGCGCTCATGCCGTGGCCACACCGGACGAGGCGATGGCGGTCGTGACCGAGATTTCGGAGGGGAGAGGCGCCGATCTGGTGGTGGAGGCGGTCGGAACCGAGGCCACGGTGCTCCAGGCGATCGAGCTGTGCGGGTACAGCGGCTGTGTGGTGATTTACGGCACGGTGACCGGTGGAATGGGAAAGCTGCCGTTCTACCGGCTGTACCTCAAGGAGCTCACCTTGCGCTTCCCGAGAGCCGCCCGAGCCGCCGACTACGACACCGCCATCGGCCTGGCGACCCAGGGCCGGATGGAACTCGCCCCGCTGATCACGGCCCACTTCCCCCTGGGACAAGCCGCCGCCGCCTTCGCCGCCGCCAGGAGCGGGGACCACCTCAAGGTCCTCCTGACACGCTGACCACCCTTTGCCGTCACTCCTCATATGCCAGGGAGCGTCATCGGTATGATTCCGGCCAGTCGCTCAGAGAAGAGAAGATGATATGCGGGAGGCATTCGGAGTCCTGAGCACCGACTGGAAGGAAGGCATCAACGCTACGGGACGAGTTGGAAAAAGGGGTTTGGCTAACCAGGTCGCGCGCCAGAGGTGACAACGGACCCGACTCCGATTCCGATCTCGAGGTGCTGGTGGTCTCGAGACGCTGGTGGTGAAGCGGCCCAAGGACTTCGATCCCGGATGCCGAGCCTTTCCCCTACGAGGGGGTGGACATTTGCCACAGTGCCGTCGCATACTGGTGTGTAGTTGCAAGCACCACCGGTCCGGTTGCGGTACCGAGCGGACCGGGGCGGGGATCATGTTGCCGGAGGCGACCCGTTGCGGGGGATGGAGGGACGCGTTCGGAAGCCTTGGAGGTGGCGGCTGGGGGTGTGCCCGCCGGAGGGGTCCGGGTCGGGCGTTTTTCGCGTTCTGTTTTTCGCGTTCTCGGGTCCGCTGAGCCCGGCCGCCGTGGAGGGGGCGCCGCGTTCCGGATGTCGGTGACGAGCCCGGGAATCAGGGCACTACGAGGGTACCGAGAGATGCCCGGTCCGCCCGATGGCCGTGCAACGAACCCCAGGTCGAGGCATCGCCGGCCAGCCGATCCCCTTCTCTTTCGCCACGCGCCATCTAGGCGCGGCCGGCAGCGATCCGGCGGACCCGCTCGGGTCCCAGCGGCAGGCGGGTCACCTTCTCGGGACAGCCGAGCGCGTCGGCCACGGCGTTGGCTATAGCCGCTCCCACCGCGGTGATACCTCCCTCACCCGCTCCCTTCACGCCGAGCGGATTGAGCGGGCTGGGCGCTTCCTCGAGCAGCAGCACCTCCACGTCGGGCATCTCGGCGATAGTGGGCATCAGGTAGTCCATGAACGTGGCCGCCAGGGGCTGGCCGGACTCGTCGTAGGCGAAGTCCTCGAGCAGCGCGCCCCCGATGCCCTGGGCTGCGCCGCCCGCGATCTGGCCATTGACCAGCTCCGGGTTCACCGCCTTGCCGACCTCGTAGGCCACCACGAGCCGTTCCACCTCGACCCGGCCGGAGTCGGGATCCACTCGCACGATCGCGGCGTGGATGCCATAGGGATAGGCCATGTGGTGCGCCTCGAACCAGCCTTCGGCGGCCAAGCCGGGCTCGCCGCTGGTCAGGCCGGGACGTAGCCTCCGCGCCACCTCACCCAGCATGATGGCCGGCCCGGCAGGTGAGCCCCGCACGAACACCCGGCCCCGTTCGATGGTGAGGTCATCGGGATCGGCCTCCAGTGCCGCAGCCGCCGCCTCCAAGGCCTTGCGCCGCACGCGGCGGGCGGCGATCAGGGTGGCGGAGCCGGACATGACGGTGACCCGGCTGGCGAAGGCGCCCATGCCGTAGGCGAGGTCGTCGGTCTGGCCGTGGCGCACCCGCACCGAGTCGATTCCCACACCCAGCTCGTCGGCGCACACCTGCGCGAGCACGGTTTCGACGCCTTGGCCGATCGAGGCCACGCCGGTGATCACCAGCACCTCTCCCGCCTCGTCCACGGTGACCCTCACCCCGTCGAACGGGCCGAGCCCGCTCTTCTCCACGAAGAACCCCATGCCGAGGCCCACCAACTCGCCATCCACCCGCCTCCGTGCGAGATCGGTGGTCAGCTGCTCGTAGTCCAGGTACTCGAGGGTCCGGTCCAGGAACCCTGGGTAATCGCCGGAGTCATAAGTCAACTCGGTGCCGAGCGCGGCGATCCCCCGCTCGTATGGCATGCGCTCGGGCGGAACCAGGTTGCGGCGGCGAACCTCGGACGAGTCGAGACCGAGCCGGTGGGCTATCACCTCGATCAGGCGCTCGCGTACGAAGGTACTCTCGTACCGGCCGGGGGCCCGGTAGGTGCCGCATGGGGTCTTGTTGCTGAGCATCACATGGCCGCGGCTCCGGTATGCGGGCCAGGCGTACGGTCCCGGGAGCATGGAGGTGGTCAGCTCCGTGACCGTCACCTGATGGGTACGCAGGTAGGCCCCCTGATCCACCCAGAACTCGTCGATCACGCCCCTTATCCAGCCGTCGGCTTCCACCGCCGCCCTTATCCGGTGGACCTGATCTCGCGAGTGGTTGGCGGCCAGCATGTGCTCCCGGCGATCCTCCACCCAGCGGATGGGGCGCCCGAGCCGAAGGGCGGCCAGGCACACCAGTACGTCCTCGGGATAGAGCTCGCCCCTGATCCCGAACCCTCCCCCCACATGGCCCTCCCGGAGAACCACGGCGCCGAGGGGGAGGCCGAGCATGGAGGCTATGGCGGCCCGGTTGTGGTGGGGCACCTTGGCGGCGCCGAACATCTCCAGCACCGACCTCATCGGGTCGTAGTGAGCCAGCGCTCCCCGGGTCTCCATGGGAACCCCGGAGTGCCTCCCCACCGCCAACTCCATCTCCACCACGACCGGCGCGTCCCCGAAGGCCTCCTCAAGGTCTCCGTAGGCCTTCTCCACCACCGTCGTCTCGATGGCCTCCGGCCCGGCCGCCAGCGGATCCACCACCGGATCGAGCTCCTCGATACCGGCGAAGACCAGCTCGGCGGCGTCCTCGGCCAGATAGGAGTCGGTGGCCAGCACGATCGCGACCGGCTCGCCCACGTAGCGGACGTGGTCGGCGGCGAGGACGGGTTGGCGGAACCGTTCCAGACCCTCGACCCAGGCCATGCGGTAGTCGATTGGCGGGACCTCCCGGACGTCGTCGCGGGTCCAGACCGCCTCCACCCCGTCCATGGCGCGCGCCTCCGAGGTGTCGATCTCCAGCAGGCGGCCGTGGGCCACCGGTGAGCGCACCACCCTCATATGCAGCTGGTAGGGAAGGGACAGGTCGGCGACGAACCGGGCCCTTCCTGTCAGTAGCGGTCGGTCCTCGATCCTCTTGACCGAGCTACCGACATAGCTCATCCCCGCATGACCTCGGCGGCCTGGCGCACCGATTTCAGTATGTTCTGGTACCCGGTGCAGCGGCACAGGTTGGATGACAGCACCGCTCGCAGCTCGTCCTCGTCGGGATCGGGGTTCTGTTCCAGGTACCCGGCCGACAGCATCAGGAAACCCGGAGTACAGAAACCGCACTGGAGCCCGTGGTTCTCCCAGAAGGCCTGCTGGATCGGGTGGAGCCGGTCACCGTCGGCTAGGTCTTCCACCGTGCGGAGTTCCATGCCCTCGCACTGGACGGCGAACATCAGGCAGGCCCGAACCGGTTGGCCGTCGGCCAGGATCGTGCAGGCGCCGCACACGCCGTGCTCGCACCCCAGGTGGGTTCCCGTAAGCCCGCAATCGTCTCGCAGGGTGTCGGCCAGAGTGCGCCGGGGCTCCACCCGGACCCGGTAGGACCGGCCGTTGACCGCGAGGGTGACCTCGACCTTGGTTCGCTCGCTCATGCGGGAATCCTCTCGCTCTCGCTTACCAGCCTACGCAGCCGGGACGGGGTCGCAGGCATCTCGGTGATCTCGACTCCGAAGGGACGAAGCGCATCGGCGACCGCGTTGATGACGGCGGCCGGGGCGCCGATAGTGCCCCCCTCCCCCAAGCCCTTGGCGCCGGTGATGGTGGCTTCGGAGATGGTCTCCAGATGGTGGACCTCGAAGGTGGGAACCTCCGCCAGGGTGGGCGGCAGGAAGTCCATGAGCGAGGTGGTGAGGATGTTGCCCTCTTCGTCATAACGGATCTCCTCGTACAGGGCGCCGGCGATCCCTTGGGTGACGCCGCCGTGGAGCTGCCCGTCCACGATCATCGGGTTGATGAGGCGCCCGGCGTCCTCCACCACCACGAACCGATCCACCCGTACCCCGCCCGTCTCCGGATCCACTTCCACCATTGCCGCATGGCAGGCGTTGGAGAAGGTTCCGTCCGGATCGTAGGTGGCCGTGGCGGTGAGGCCGGGATCCATGCCGGCGGCCAAACGGTGGCTGGAGTGGTAGGCGAGGCGGGCCAGTTCCGCCACCTCGATCCCCGCATCCGTACCCGCCACGGTCGCCCGGCCGGCCCGGATGACGATGTCCTCGGGCGCCGCCTCCAGCTCCGCGGCGGCGATGCCGGCCAGCTTGGCGGCCAGCCGGCCGGATGCGAGGCGGGCCGCTCCCCCGGCGATGACCAGCGACCGGCTGGCGAACGTGCCCCAGCCGTACGGCGTGCGGTCGGTGTCGCCGTGAACGATCCGGACCCGGGCCGGCGCCACTCCTAGTTCATCCCCGATCAGCTGCGCCAGGGTGGTCTCCAACCCCTGGCCGTGCGGGGAGGCCCCCAACCGGGCCTCCACGTTGCCGGACGGGTCCATGGCCAGGTCCACGGTCTCATATCCGGGTGTCACGTCCATGCTCCGGGCGGCGAAGGCCGATGTCCCGTAGCCCGTGCGTTCCGAAAACACGGAGAAGCCGACCCCGAGGTAGCGACCCTCGGACCGGGCGGATAGCTGGCGTTCCCGGAAGTCCTCCAGACCGATCACCTCGACGGCCCGGTCCAGGGACTCCACGTAGGAACCCTCGTCGTACACCAGGCCGGTGGCCGAGGTGTAGGGGAACTCCGATACCAGGTTGCGGCGCCTGATCTCGGCGGGCTCGATCCCGAAGCGGACCGCCGCCAGATCCATGAGGCGCTCCATGGCCAGAGTGATCACCGGTCTCGACACCCCCCGGTAGGGCGCCATCGGGCAGGTGTTGGTGGTGACGCCCCGGGACCGGACTCGGTAGGCGCCGAAGTCGTAGGGCCCCGGGAACTCGGCCAGCGCCATCAGCGGCTCCACCCCGCAGGTCACCGGGTAACAGGAGTAGGCGCCGATGTTGCACAGCAGGTCGGCATCCACCGCCAGCAGCCGCGCGTCCGCGTCGAAGGCGCCCCGCACCCGGTAGTGATGGTCGCGACTGTGGAAGGAGGACATCAGGTTCTCGCGCCGGTCCTCCACCCACGACACGGTGGTCCGGAGCCGACGCGCCACCCAGGCGGTCACCACGTCCTCTGGCGCCAGGCAGAACTTCTGCCCGAAGGCCCCTCCCACATCCGGGACCACCACCCTCAAGTCCGACTCGGGCATGCCGAGCAGGTCGGCCAGGACGGTACGGACCACGTGGGGCGACTGGACGGAAGCGGTGAGGGTGGTCCGCCCCGAACGCGGGTCGTAGGAGGCGACGGAGCCTCGAGCCTCCAGAGGGAGAGCGTTCTGGCGCCGGGAGCGCAGATCGAACTCCACCACCGCCGCGGCGCCCGCGAAGACCTCGTCCACCCTCTCGGTTTCGAAGCGGGCGTCGACGACCACGTTGCCCTCCAGGTGGTCGTGCACGGCCGGCGCGCCCGGGCGGAGGGCGTCCGGAGCGCTGATCACCCGGTCTTCCGGCTCGATGTCCACGAAGACCTGCTCGGCGGCATCCTCCGCCTCCTCGGGCGTTCCCGCCACCACCACCGCTACGGCCTCGCCCACGAAGCGGACCTTGCCGGAGGCCAGGACCGGCTGCTCGATGGGGTGGAAGTCCGGCCGGTGGAGCAGCGGACGGATGGGACGCACCTCCCTGAGGTCCGCGCCGGTGAAGGCTGTGATCCCCTCGTGCGCCTCGATGGAGACGATCCGGCCGTGGGCGACCGGGCTACGGACGAACCTCAGAAAGGAGGCGTCCCCGGTTAGGTCTGCCACGAACCGGCCCTCGCCGGTGAGCAGGGGTGGATCCTCGAAGCGCGGGAGCGGCTGCCCGATCCACGGGATCACGCGGCGATCGCCTGCTCAAGAGCTCGTCGGGTCAGGGCGCGTACCAGGTCCCGCCGGTAATCGGCGGACCCGTGGATATCGCCGATGGCGTCGATCTCGAGAGCGGCGATCTCTGCGGCGGCCCGGAAGGATTCCTCGGTGGCGACCTGGCCCTCCAGCGCCTGCTCCGCCTCGGGGGCTCGCAGCGGACGGTCGCTCACACCACCGAGCGCGATCCGGGCGTTCCCGACCCGCCCGTCATCGGATTCGAGAGCCACTGCGGCCATGGTCAGGGCGAAATCACCGGCCCGGCGGCTGAACTGCTGGAACCCGACCCGGGTGTGCTGGGAGAGTTTGGGAAGGCGAGCCTCCACCAGGAGCTCCTCGGGTTCGAGAGCGGTGGTGAATACGGTCTGGAAGAACCCGGCGGCAGGGATGTCACGACCGCCGGACAGGCTCCGGGTGGACAGCTCGGCATCGAGCAGCAGGGCGATCACGCACCACTCGGCGGCCGGGTCGGCATGGGCCAGGCTGCCCCCGAAGGTGCCCCTGATCCTGATCGGCAGGTGGCCGACGTGGTGGGCGGCCATGGCCAGGAGGCGGCCGGTAGGGCCTTTTGTAACCGGTTGCTCGAAGGTCACGTGGCGAACCATCGCGCCGATCCGGAGCGTGTCGCCGTCCTCGTCCAAGTAGTCGAGCTCGTCGAGCGGGTTGATGTCGACCAGAACCGCGGGACGGGCCAGGCGGAAGTTCATGGCCGGGACCAGGCTCTGGCCACCGGCCAAGACCTTGGCCTCGTAGCCGTACTCGCCCAGATGAGCTACCGCTTCGGACACGGATCGGGCCTGGTGGTAGTCGAATGGAGCCGGCTTCATGAGGGCCGGAGTGTAGTATCCGGGCGCCAACCCGAGGCCTTTACCGTCCCATGACCCCACACCAGCGGCCGGCGCCTGCCGGTGGTATCGGCAGTTCCATCCGGCGCCACGAGGACCCTCCGCTGCTGGCCGGCCGGGCCCGCTACGTGGCCGATATCCGCCTTCCGGGCATGCTCACCATCGCTGTGGTCAGGGCCCCCGTCGCCCATGGCACGCTGCGGAGCATCGACTGCTCCGAGGCCCGCCGGCTACCCGGAGTGGAAGCGGTCTTCACTGCCGAAGAGGTGAGCAAGTCGCTCGGAGACATTCCCAGCATCCCGCCCCGGGTCTCGTTCGACGACACCGTGATCCCCTACCTGCAACCGATCATCGCCCACGACCGGGTGCGCTATGTCGGCGAGCCGATGGCATTGGTGGTGGCCCGGGATCGGTACGTGGCGGAGGATGCCGCCGATCTGGTGTTCGCCGACATCGACCTTCTCCCGATGATGATGGATGCGGGCGCCGGGGACCGGCCCGCTCGGCGCCTGTTCGACCCGGAGAACCTGGTCACGACCCTCGAAGCCCGCTTCGGCGACGCAGAACGGGCATTCAGGCAGGCGGAGGTGGTGGTCGAGGCCGAGTTGGCCATCGGCCGCCACAGCGGCGTGCCGATGGAGACACGGGGCATAGTGGTCGAGTTCGACCCGGCCGGCGAACGGATGACCGTCCACGGCGCGACCAAGGTGCCGCACTGGAACCTGGCAACCACGGCGGAACTCCTGGGAATGCCTCCCGGTCGTCTGCGCATGCGCGAGACGGCGGTGGGGGGAGGCTTCGGCGTGCGGGGCGAGCTGTACCCCGAGGATGTCCTGGCGGTGTGGGTAGCCGACCGGCTGGGTCGATCGGTGGCCTGGATCGAGGACCGCAGGGAACACCTCCTGGCGGCCAACCACTCGCGCGAGCAGCTGCATCGGGCGCGCATAGCCGGTGACCGGAAGGGCCGGATCTCCGCCATCGCATCGGACTGCGATATGGACATGGGCGCCTATGCCCGCACCCACAGCATCCGGGTGGCGGACCTGACGCTGTCGATGCTCCCCGGCCCCTACGACCTGGAGGCATACCGGGGAACGGCCCGGTGCGTGGTCACGAACAAGACCCCCACCGGCACCTATCGAGCTCCCGGCCGGTTCGAATCCAGCTTCGTGCGGGAGCGGCTCATCGACCTGTACGCCGCCGAGATCGGCATGGACCCGGTCGAGGTACGGCGCCGCAACCTGATCAAACCCGACCGGATCCCTTATTCCCGCCCGCTGTCGTCGACCGGCGAGCCGATGCTGTTCAGCGACGGCGACTTCCCGGCCATCCTCGACCGGCTGGTCGGTTCGTTCGACTGGCAGGCCTTGGAGCAACGGCGGGAGGGGGGCGAGCAGGTCGGAGCCGGCGTGGCGATGTTCATGGAGAAGTCAGGATTGGGTCCGTGGGAGACCGGCACGGTCGAAGTCGACCCCGATGGTCTGGTGCGGGTCCGGTCGGGATGCTCCTCGGTCGGCCAGGGCATCCGCACGGTCCTCGCTCAGATCGTGGCCGATCAGCTCCAGCTGGATCACACCCGGGTCCGGGTGGAGCTACTCGACACGGACCGGACGCCCTACGGGACCGGAAGCTACGCCAGCCGATCGACGGTCACCGCGGGTAGCGCTCTCGTTCGGGCCGCCGAGGAAGTAGTGAGGATCACCAAGCAGGTGGCGGCCGTGGATTTCGAGGTGGACGCGGAGGACCTGGACTACCGGAACGGCTCGGTCTTCGTGTCCGGATCGCCCGAGTTCAGCCTGTCCGTCTTCGAGGCGGCCGCCCGGCTGCATCCCGTGACGGCCCGCAAGTACGGAAGGTCCGAGCCGGGCCTGGCCGTGGACTCGGTGTTCGAGGTGGAGCGGGTGGTCTACCCGTGCGGCGCCAACCTGGCCGTGGTCCGGGTGGATCGGGAGACGGGCGAGGTGGCGGTCGAGCAGCTGATCCTGTATTACGACATCGGGAGGGCGATCAACCCGATGCTGGTGGCGGGACAGATGGAGGGAGGCGCCATCCAAGCCGTCGGGGGCGCGCTGTACGAGCAGTTCGCCTACGACGCGGACGGCAACCCCTTGTGTGGATCCTTCATGGATTACCTGCTGCCCACCCTCGCCGAGACGCCGGCCATGACCGCCCTCATCGGCGAGCAGGACCCGACCGTCACCAACCCGCTGGGCATCAAAGGAGCAGGAGAGGGAGGCGTCCCGGGAGTGGCCGCGGCCATTGCCACCGCGATAGAACATGCCCTGGGCCGCCCCGGCCTCGCCAGCCACCTACCCATAACCCCCGAAAGGGTGATGGAACACTCAACCGCGGGTTGACCACATTCACTACTCCGGAGCGGGCGCCACGACCCGGCCGAACTGCGGAACATCATGGCGGCGGACGGGCTCTCCGAATCCGACACCCCTTGAACGGCGCGCTACCGGCTTCCTGCCGACTTCCAGAGCCGTGCGCCGGTGGTTCCTAAGACCAGCGGGTTCAGAGCGGAGACCAGGAACCAGCCCACATTGTCCGCCTCGCTGACCGAATCGAAATCTCCCGAGCCGAGGAGCCGGAACCAAAGAGTGAAGAACCATTTGGACAGAACCAGGGTGCCGTAGAACCCGACCTGATCGGCCAGGTAACGGCCCGGATCGGCGCCTTGATCGACCGCACCAAGTTTGCATCTCCACACCACGACGAGCGATGCCAGAATGCCCGCGGCTGTGAGATAGTTCAGGACCCCGTAGACCTCAACGGGGGCGGGGGCGAAGACGACCTGCACCGTGTAGATGAACCTTCGGTCAGACAGCCCGCGTGTAGCGTTCCCGCTCCCAGTCGCTGACACTCTCCTGCCAGGCACGTAGTTCCCACGCCCTCGATATTCCGTAATAGCCGCTGAACTCCGCGCCCAGCGCCTCCTGCAATGCCGTATCCGACCGGAACGCCATTAGGGCGCTCTCCAGCGAGTTGGGTAACGGTGGCAGGTCTGCCCGCTCGGAGACATCCCCGGTTTGGGGCGCCGGGGGCGACGCCTCCTCCCTGATCCCGATCATCGCCGAAGCCAGCAGAGCCGCCAGCGCCAGGTAGGGGTTGGCGTCAGCGCCGGGACGGCGGCACTCGAGCCGAGAACGGGCCGGGCGGTTGCCCCGGATGGCCCGCACCGAAGTGGAACGATTCTCATAACCCCAGCTCACGTTCACCGGCGCGAAGTAGCCGGGAACCAGTCGTTTGTAGGAGTTGACGGTGGGGTTCACCACGAGAGAGGCGGCCGGAAGATGGTCGAGAATGCCCCCGATGGCCGACATGCACGTGGCTGGCAACTCACCGTCCCCGGCGGGGGCGAAGGCGTTGTGCTCGCCTTGCCAGAGCGACAGGTGGATGTGGCCGCTCGAACCCTCCTCGAGCGGCATGGTCTTGGCCAGGAAGCTGGCGGTAAGGCCCAGCGAGGCCGCCACCTCCTTTACGGCGAACTTGAGCAGGGCAGCGTCGTCGGCGGCCCGGAGACCCCGCCGGGCGGCGATGTTCAGCTCCAGCAGGCCGGGACCCGCCTCGGTATGGACCGCTTCGAGGTCCACGCCAAGACCCTCCAAGGCCGGGACCAGCACCTCCAGCAGCCGGTCGAAACGGCCGATCTCCCCGAGGCTGTAGCTGATGCCCGACGAAAGGGGCTCGCCGGCGCCGTCGAAGATCCTGACCTCGTACTCGAAACCCGCCATCACCTCGTAGCCCAGGTCAGCCATGTCCGCCAGCACGTCGCGCAGCACCTCGCGGGAGGCCAACCGGCACCTGTATCCGTCCGGCCAGCTGGGATCAGCGAGGCAGATCCCCCAACCCGGCCTCCACGCCAGGGGCCGGAGGGTGCCGGGGTCCGGCTGCAGCAGGAGGTCGGGCGCGCCGGTGTTGATCCCGTACTCCCGGTAGTCGGCGATGGGCATGTCCACGGGGTCCAGACCCAGCCACAGGTCGGTCATCACCGTGCCCTTCTCCACCGCCGACCGGAAGGCGCCGGGCCGGAACGCCTTGCCCCGTATGGAACCGTGCACATCCGGCATACCCAGGAGGACGAAGCCGTCGTCGGAAGGATTCCAGGTCATGTCGTTCCTCCATTCGCCAAGCTGTCCGTCACCGTACGGTCCACCTCTGCCACCGCCCGGGCGAACCGTTCGATCATCTCGGCCAACTCTTCGTCGGTGCTCGTGAGGGCCGGCGCGAAGACCGTCTGATCTCCGGCATAGCCGTCGGCGTTCGGGTGGGTGGACATCACGAGCAGGTCGTTCTCCAGAGCGCACGCGTCGATCCGCTCCGCGATCCCGAGCCGATCGGGCGGAATGGAGGCGCCATCCCGCGGATCCACGTATTCCACACCCAGCAGGAACCCGCGGCCCCGGACCTCTCCCACGATCGCATAACCCTCGAGCGCCGCCCGGAGCCGGTCAACCAGAGCCGGCCCGCGCTCCGCAGCCAGACCTGCCAGGTCGTGCCGTTCAATGTAGTCGAGCACTGCGAGGCCGACCGCGCAGCTAAGCGGCGCGCCGTCCCACGTGTGGCCCAGGTCGAACTCCTTCGAACCGCTCGCCAGCACGTCGTACACCGGTTGGCGGCACATGGTGGCCGCCAGCGGCATGTAGCCGCCGCCGAGCATCTTGCCGATGGTCACGATGTCGGGGGTGATCGGCATGCCCTGGTAGGCAAACCAGCCTCCCGTACGCCCCATGCCGGTGACCACCTCGTCAAAGCAGACCAGGAATCCGTAGCGGTCCCTCCTCTCCGCCAGCCCCTCCCAGAACCGATCCGGGGGCGAGTAGCCGGGTAGGGACGCTCCGCTGACCGGCTCGCAGATGAACGCGGAGACGCTCTCCGGACCCGCCTGCTCGATCGCCTCGTCGAGGGCGTCCAGAGCGGCCCTTCCGGTCGGGTCGAACCTCGCGGTGGACGGAGGGATATGGAGGTGCTCGGCCAGGTAGGGACCGAACGGCGCCTGGAAGGTGGGGCGGCCGGTGAGGGCCACCGTGGCCATGGTGGCGCCGTGGTAGGCCTGGGCCGGGGAGATGACGCGCCATCGCCGGTCATCCCCGCGGTCCACGTGGTACTGGCGGGCCAGACGGAGAGCGGTCTCGTTGGCCTCTGAACCGCCGCTCAGGAAGCGGACCTTGGCCATCTCCGGGGCGATCTCCACCAGACGAGCCGCCAACCGCTCCTGGGGACGGTTGGTGAAGTGGTGGGCGTAGTAGTAGGCGATGTCCCCCATGGCGGCCTGCGCGGCGTCTGGGATCTCGCCCACCCCGTGCCCGAGACCGGCCGTCATCGCCCCGCCGGAGACGGCGTCGAGGATGCGCCGGCCTCCAGTGGTGTACAGCCACACGCCCTCGCCCCGATCGATACTCGGATAGGCCCGATCAAGGAACTTGGGGAAGACGCTGGTAGAGGCGGCGTCGATGGTCACCTGGCCATTTCCCGCAGCCGATCCGGTCATGACCGGTCCTGTCTCCGTCCTGGCAGGGCAAGGCCGGCTATGTCCTCGGCGTAGCGCTCCAGCAACTGTGCCGCTACGGCTCTCGATCTGGAAGCAAGCCGGCGAGTCTCCTCCAGCAGGGCATCGGGATCGACCCCCTCGTCGTCGAGTTCGTGGCGGTAGACCTCGACCCAGCCGTCCATGATCTCCTGGTTGACCTCCGGATGGAACTGCACACCGAGGCTTCGTCCCACCACGAACGCCTGCGGTCCGGCCTCGCTGTCGGCGATGAGCTCGCCTCCGGGTGGGACCGAGAAGGTGTCGAAGTGCCATTGGAACCATGGTCCCTGTGGCACGAGATCCTCATCTACGCTGCGCACCGGTAGCCAGCCGACCTCGGAAAGCTCCCCCCGGTGGGAATCACCGCCGAGGACTCTGGCCAGCAGCTGGCCGCCGAAACACAGGCCCAGGATCGGAACATCGGCGCCGTGAGCTTCGATCAGAAGGTCCTTCTCCCGGTCGATCCATGGAATCGAGTCGTCGAAGGCGGCGAATTCCGAGCCGAGCGAGACGATGAGGTCGTAACGGATGGGGTCTACGCGGCGGTTCTCGAGGTCAATACGGTATGTCTCCACGTCGGCGCCCTGGTCCACCAACCACTCGTGGACGAACCCGGCCGGTGTCGGGTCCTCGTGCTGGACGATCAGAACGCGAAGCCCCGCGGACGGACCGCCTCCGGGAGACAGATTCGAGCCGAGCTCGTCCCTCACCTCTGCGGCAACCTCCTCAACGGCGGCGGCCATCCGTTCCACCATCTCTCCGAGATCGCCGTCCGGGGTCGGGAAGGGCGGCGCGAACAGATGCTGGTCCCCGGCGAACCCGTCCCTGGTGGGCATCGTGCCCAGTACCAGGAGACCGTGGCGAGCGGCGGCCCGCTCGATCCGCCCCGCCACACCCAGTTCCGGGGGCAGGAAGGACCGGCCGTCCCCGGGGTCCACGTAGTCGATCCCGAGCAGGTAGCCCCGTCCCCGGACCTGTCCCACAAGATCGTTGCCCGCTAGTGCCTCCTCCAGCTCCCGGCGGAGCGACGGTCCCCGGGTCGCCACGTGGTCGACCCAGCCTTCGGACTCGAGGATTCCGAGCACCGCCAGACCCACCGCGCATGGCAGCGGCGAGCCGTCCCAGGTATGACCCAGCGAGAACGAACGCACCGCGGAGGCGATCGCCTCGTATACGGAATTGCGGTAGAGGACCGCCCCGATGGCGGTGTAACCGGCCCCCAACCCCTTGGCAGTGGCGATCACATCGGGAACGATCGGGAGGTCGTGGGCCGCGAACCAGTTACCGGTCCGGCCGATCCCCGTCACGACCTCGTCGAAGCAGATCAGGAAACCGTGGCGCTCCCTGCGCTCGGCCAGCCCCTCCCAGAACCGATCCGGGGGCGAGTAGGCGGGCAGCGAGGCGGCACTCACCGGCTCGCAGAAGAAGGCGGATACATTCTCCGGACCGGCCTGATCGATCACCTCGTCCAGCGCGTCGAGGGCCTGCTGGCCGGTCGCATCGAAGCGGTCGGTGGAGGGCGGTATGTGCCGGTGACGGCTCAGGTAAGGGCCGAAGGCGCCGTGCAATCCGGGCCTTCCGGTGAGGGCGAGGGTCTGCATGGTGGGACCGTGATAAGCCTGGGCGGGCGAGATGATCTGCCAGCGCTGCGGCTCTCCCCGGGCGACGTGATACATGCGGGCGGCCCTGATGGCGGCCTCGTTGGCCTCCGAGCCTCCCGTCACGAACCGCACCCTGGCGAACCCGGGTGCCAGATCCACCAGCTTGGCGGCCAGGGACTCCTGCCATGGATTGGTCAGCCGGTTGTTGTCCAGGTATCCGACCCGGCGCGATTGCTCCCAGACCAGGTCGATGAGGTCGCGGCGGCCGTGGCCCAGGGTGGCCGCCATCGAACCGCCGCTCATGGCGTCCAGGTAGCGCTTACCGGTGGAATCCTCCACCCGGGCGCCATCCCCGGCGACGATGACGCGATACGGCCTCGCCAGTTCGAGTTGGAACACGGCCCCGGCACCCGGCGCTACGAAAGGTGCTTTCGACTGCAATCGACCTCCAATCGGTCCTCACCGGTGGGCGGGCGCCCTGCTGTACCCTGGGAGGGTAGGCATCCGCCGGAAAGGCCGCAGGCCGCCCGCCGGGCAGGATACCAACCGTCGGCGGCTCATACCGGTCTCGTCCCGGTTCGGGCCACAGGTGCCAGGAGGGCAACGAACGCGTGAGATTGGAGACAGGAGTGGCTCCGGTCGGAGACTCCATCGAGGTCATCGACCCGGCGACCGAGCAGGTCATCACCCGGCTTCCATCCGCCGGACCGGAAGATGCCGACCGAGCCGTCGCCAGGGCGAAGGCGTCTTTCAAGACGTGGCGCGACGTCGCAGCGGGAGATCGCGCCACCCTGTTACGCCGGGTGGGCGCCGCCGTAGAAGCTCACGCCACGGACCTGGCGCGGCTGGAGTCTCGCAATGCCGGCAAGCCGATCGGCGACGCCCTAGGGGAGATCGGAATGGTGGCGGCCACCTTCGCCTACTACGCCGGTGCTCCCGAACGGCTCACCGGCAAGACGATTCCGGTTCCTGGCGGAGTGAACATGACCTTCAAAGAGCCGATGGGGGTGGTGGCGCTCATCACTCCCTGGAACTTCCCGCTCGCCATCGCCTCGTGGGGAGTGGCGCCCGCGCTGGCTGCCGGCAATACCGTGGTACTCAAGCCGGCGCAGCTGACCCCTCTGACCGCCCTGGAACTGGAACGCACCGCCCTTGAGGCGGGGCTGCCGGAAGGGGTGTTCAACGTGGTGGCCGGACAGGGAAGCGTGGTCGGAGAACGCCTTGTCGACCATCCCGATGTGGCCAAGATCACCTTCACCGGGTCGACCGCGGTGGGCAAGCGGATCAGCGCCCGAGCGGCGCGTACGGTCAAGCGGGTGACTCTGGAACTCGGCGGCAAGTCGGCCAACATCGTGTTCGCCGACGCCGATCTCGAGCGAGCGGCCGCCGCCGCGCCGAGCGCGGTATTCGGCAACGCCGGCCAGGACTGCTGCGCACGCTCCCGGATCCTGGTGGAACGTAGCGTGATGGACGATTTCCTCGATCTACTCTCCACCGGCGTGGCATCCATGCGAGTGGGTGACCCTATGGACGAGACCACCGAGATGGGACCCCTGATCACGGCCGAACACCGATCCAAGGTGGCATCGTTCCTGGATGACGACACCACAGTGGTGGCCCGCGGAACCGCCCCGGAGGGTCCCGGGTTCTGGTTCGCACCCACGGTCGTGACTCCGAACTCGCCCGGCGCCCGCGCGGTCGCCGAGGAGATCTTCGGTCCCATCGCCTGCGTCCTGCCGTTCGACGGCGAGGACGAGGCCATCTCCATCGCCAACGACACCATCTACGGCCTGTCCGGATCGATCTGGACGGAAAACGGCGCCAGGGCGCTCCGGGTCGCCCGGGCACTCGAGGCCGGCACGCTGTCAGTCAACTCCAACTGGTCGGTCCGGATCGCCACTCCATACGGCGGCTTCAAGCAGTCCGGCACAGGCCGGGCGCTCGGTCCCGACGCCCTCGACTACTACACCGAACTCAAGAACGTCTACATAGCCACCTGACAAAGTGCGGTTCGTCTTCGCATCCAATAAAGGGAAGCAAGTATTGCGAGCGGTATTCGAGGACGGAGATCAATACCTCGGCCATCGACAGGAAGGAGCAGGAGCAGTAATTGAATACTCTGGTGATGACATCACGTTCGACTATGAAACTCGAACCATTCATCCAGACATACTCGGGCTTCTTTGCCTCATTATATTCTACCCGTTTATCGGCCGTAGAGTTCTTTTCCCGATGCCGGTCTCAACTCGGCTCGAGCAAGCCTTCAGCAATGAGAATTTCGAGCGCCAGTTCAGTTTCGACAATATAGACCCCGGTATCAAGGCATACTCGGGGACTAGAATGGCTCTCGCCTTTGGTGGGGGAACGGACTCGTCTGCTGTTCGTGCTATGTTTCCGGAGGCTTTCGTTGTCCATGAGGCGCATATCAGGCAGGGACGTCTCGTTCCCAATCATACTCATAGTATCGTGCACGACCTGGCTGTCGATAGGGGTCGGGTAGTCCACACCAACCAGAGATTCGTTTCCGCGCCAGGAGGCTGGCACGGTTGGCCATGTTCGCTCGCTACTGCCCTTCTCTTAGCCACAGACTACAACTTTGGTATCATTCTGACGGGAGCCGTGCTCGGAGCGACTCTCTTGAACAGTGGTGCGAAGTATTGGAACCGCTTTACTGCAACTGAGACGCAAGGGATCACAGGAAATCATTGGCAATCGGCCTTCAACCAAATTGGAATACCTGTGTTCTCACCTGTACACGGAGCTAGCGAATTCCTAACAACTCAGCTGTCCATACCATACATAGAGTCAGGAGAGGTATTCTCTTGTGATAAACTTCACGGTGGCGAATGTAAGCTATGTCAGAAGTGCTTCAGACGCGATGTAGTGCGGGCGGTCGTCGACTCCGAGTACAAGCCACCTTGGAGTTCATATGACCATGACGACGTACACGAATATCTGGAGGCTAGACCGCTGCACATGGGCCACCTTCTCTCATTCGCACGCGACAGGCTGGATAATCTCCCTGAGTTCTTGCGCTCCAGACTGGAGGACCTTCCGCCTATTAGCACGGACTGGCCGCTGAGAGTGCACACCCGGACGTTCGACCTTTGTGACGAGACTTGGAGGGGAACAATTCGTAGTCGTGTTCTCGATCACCTGGCTCCGATGGAGCCGGCTCATATTGCTGAGATGGAGAGTTGGAACCCGGCCGGATCCGCTGAGCACCATCGCCCCGGTAACGGAGAGGCATAGTGCATGCCCACTGGACCGGGAATCGGTCCGATCTCCAAGATAGCCGTGCCGACCGAGCGACCGGGAACCCGATACCCGCCTGCCGTCACATGTCATACTGATCGCTGATGACTTCAGGCGTCCCGCCCGCTGACGTAAACACCAACAATTGGCGTTCCCTCGATTTCGGGATGCCGGCCCTCCGCAAGTTCATCCCGACGATGCCGACAAGTGTGGTAATCACCCATAGTGAGGCTTCGGAGAGACTCGATCTGACCCTGGCCGCGCTGGAACGGCAGACCTATCCGCCGGGTTTGTTCGAGGTGGTAGTTGTCACCGACACCGATGTTCCGTCCGCCGCCTCCGCCGGATCCCTGCAAGTGCGAGTTGTCCCTCACCCGAGCACCTGCGATGGGCCGGCGTGCGCCCACAATGCCGGGGCTCGAGCCGCGTCGCATCCCATCCTGGTCTTCCTCGACTCCGGAATGATTCCGGAGGCCGACTGGTTGGCTGCCCATGCCCGATGGCATCACGAGGCGTGCGACGTGTTGACGCTCGGCTTCGAGGCCCGAGTAGACGTCGGCGGTATCGGCGCGGCCGCAGTCCGGAATCGTCGTGGCCGGCTCAGGACGCTGTTCCGAGACCGGCCACATACCCAACCGGAGCGGATCGAATTCCACATGGTCCGCACCAACCAACTCACGTCCGTCGCCGATGACCTGTTCCGGGTTGCGAGCAGCAACAACGTAGGCATCGGTAGCGAGTTCTTCGGGTTGGTCGGGGGGTTTGACGAGTCCTTCACTGAGCGCCGCATCATGAACCTGCAGTTCGGCTTCCGCGCCTACACGCTCGGAGGCCTGTTCGTACCCGTGCGGCAAGCCTTCTGCTGGCGCCACGACCAGATGTCGGAAACCACCGGCTCCGAGCATCTGCGTTCGGAGATCGAATCGCGAAAAGCCTCCCATCTGATCGCCCATGCGCAGTTCCGCCGAGGCCGGTCCGGCCACAGTTTCGCGATCCCCCTTTACGTCGTCACGGTCGATCCGGGTATGCGAGAACCGGATGCCATCCTGAGCACTGTCCAGAAGCTATTGGACAACTCGGTACGCGACATGGTCGTCTGGGTCGGCGACCGTCCTGATGATCCGGGATGCGGCAGGCTACGCCAGCTCCTCGAACCCCACCCGCGGGTCTTTTTCGGGCCGCTGGACGAGGCCTCGGACGGCTTCCCCAGCGCATCCTTCCACCTACGAGTCCCCGCCGGGGCCAGATGCGACCCGGACATGGTGCTCGAGTTGCGCCGCCAACTGGGCACAGCAGCGGTGGGGATCGGGTGGCTCGCCGACGAGGCGCCCGTGTGGATTGCGCGCGCCTGGGCGGTCCACCGCTCCCGCCGGCTGGGCTGCGAGATGGACAAGGTGGGGTTGGTGCTGAATCTCGATACCACCACCGTGGACCCGGCTACCGGCCGTAGGATCCTCGATGGCGCCCATCCCGTCGGAGCGCCATCCATCGTCGCCAAGGCTCTCAGGGAGGTCCGGGCGGTCCGCAGTCCGCGGCAGGCCCGGCGGTTCGGGCGCTGGGCGCTGCGGGCGATCCGGGCGCAGCTCGTGGAAAAGGCAAGATACCGCCTGATCAAGGCGCGCCAAGGAGAACGGTGGCGACGCGATGAGCCCGCCGGCGACGGATGCCGCCGCGAGATGCTGACCGACCGAGAAGTGAGTCATGGCCACCTAGCCTCCTATGGGCTGGGCGCCGAGATTCTGGCGATCGGCGAGCAGGCTTCGGCGGTACTGGCAGCTTCGGGGCGCGTCCACCGGACGCAACATGCCGACGACTCGGAAGCGGCACAGGCGGGGACGGTCCGCATTCACCGGAGGCGTGCCCCGGTGCGGATCGACGTCGTGCTCGCAGACACCCTTCCGGAGGCTGTCGATGTGGAGTCTGTCGTGGTCGTGCTCTCCGAGTCACCGCTTATGCTGACGACGCCCGCTTTCGATCCTAAGCAGGTCAATCCGCGGGGCTGGGTTCGCGACGTGAACGGCATCGTGGGTGCGCTCGGCCCCGTCCACCTACTTCCTGCGGGAGTTGCGACGAAGACGGTGGCTGCCGGCGAAGACCGAGCCAGCCTCTCGAATATCCATCATCTGGAGGATCTGGCGGGCTTCCATGCGGATCCCGTTCACCGGGCAGCGGACCTGGCCGCGCTGGCGGGAGCCGGTGTCCCGGTCTACATCAACGATCGCGACGCCGAACTGCGCGCCTACCTGGGCGGGGAACTTCTCGCCGCCATGTGTGACGAGCGGATCAGGGGCGCCGACGCCCACATGCGGGAGGCTCTCAGCGTGCGAATGCGCCGGGCGGCGCTCCGGGACCACTCGTTGCGGAGCCGGGCGCAACAAATACTGGAATGCGCCTCGGTGGATGGGAGCCCGCTGCCGGAAGTCTCGATCCTGCTGTCCACCAAGCGGCCGGAATTGCTGGCGAACGCTCTCGAAATGGTGACCCGCCAGACGTATCCTCGGCTCCAACTCGTGCTAGCGCTTCACGGCGACGGCTTCCCTGCCGTCGTGGACCTAGCCGGTGCCGGCCATGCGGTCGAGATGGTGAGAGTCCCGGCCGATGCCCCGATGGGTTCGGCGCTCAATGCGGCGGTGGCGGTGTCCGGAGGCCTGTTGCTCACCAGGTTCGACGATGACGGCATCTACGGACCGGAGCACATCTGGGACCTGGTGCTCGCCCGCGAGCACTCCGGGGCCGAAATCGTCGGCAAGGGAGCCGAGTTCGTCTACCTGAGCGGACCGGATCGGACGATCCACCGGTTCGTGGGTGAGGGCGAGGCATTCTCGGCGGGCGACAGGTTGGCCGGGGGCACTCTGATGGTCTCCCGTCACGACCTGTACGAGGCAGGCGGATGGCGAAGGCTGCCGCGGGCCGTGGGCCTGGCCCTGACCGAGGACATCCGCCGTGACGGAGGCTCGGTATATAGGACCCACGGATTCGGGTACATGATGGTCCGACACGCCCGCGACCAAGCAGCCAAGCCACCGGATGCCCACTTTCTCCGCCAGGCGGAGGAGATACGCTACGGCCGCGACCTGGATTTCGCCGGTGTAGGGGAGACATCGTAAGGATCGCGAGCGCGCCCCGCGGCCGGGCACTGACCGAGCTCACCCGATGCGATGCCTTCGATTGCCAAGCCGAGTCCGAGAACGTCTACGTAGCCACCTGAAACCCATAGTTACGCTGGCGCATCGTTAGCATCACAAGCGCTATCCGATATTGGAGCGTCGACAATGACGGTCAGTCTGGACGGTAGTCCGTACAGCCTTGAGGGCACAGGCCGCTGGATCTTCGACAAGGTGGACGATCTGCAGGAGCGCGTGGACCTCCTCAGGGGGCAAGGAAAGCTCTCGGAGCAGGCATTGCGGGCTTACTTCGACGATACCCGATTCCGCCAGATCGCCGAGTCGAACGCCATTGAGGGCAGCACCCTAAGCGTGGGCGGAACCGAGTTGGCGGTATCAACGGGCATCACCATCACAGGACACGACCCCGGCTACTCGAGGGACGCGGTCAACCTCTCCAGGGCGTTGGAACGGGGTAGTCGAGCTTGCCAAAGACACTTCGCCCACCGATCTCCATCAGGTCAGCGATTTGCATAACCTCATCCTCGGCGACGCTCCGGGAGCGGGCCTCTTCCGCTCACAGTCAGTCAGGATCAGGGGATCGAAACATCGTACCCCCGAATCGTGGAGCGATGTCATGTCCGCTATGGAGGACTGGCGAGACTGGTCCCTGTCCAACGGCAGGGGCCAGGCCCTGCTCCGGGCGATCGTGTTGAAGACCTGGATGACCCACATACACCCTTTCACGGACGGCAACGGACGGACATCGAGAGCCGTGATGAACCTGGAACTGATCAGAGCCGGCCTCCCCAGCATCATCATCCGCCGCACGGACCGCCACCGGTACTACGAGGCCTTGGCGGAATCGGATGAAGGGGGTGATCTCAGACCCATCTCGGAGCTGATCCTGGACCGCGCCGACGACGCGTTGCGGGACTTGGAGCGTAAGGCGGCGGCACACGATGGCTACGACGCCGTCCAGGCCAAGCTGCGCCGGGCCCAGGAACGCCATGTGGCGATCTGGAACGACGCGGTACGCCTGCTCTTCTCGCTGGTGGACGACGCTCTCCATGCCGCCCTGGACAGCGTGGGAGGTGAGGTATACGCCCGCTGGTATAACGACGAGTTGCTGCTGGATGACTACGTGGCGCTGGCGAGCGGTGATCCGGCGGGGGCCCCGTGGCTCTACCGCATGGATGTGAGGTTTCCCCTGCTCGGTGAGCGGCGCTGGCTGGCCTGGACCGGCTTCCGCAGCTACCAGATGAGCGGCTGGCGGCACATAGGCCCCGGGCCGTCGATCTTCTGGTCCGTCCCGGATCCCACCGGCTACCGCCCGTGGACCCAGGCCGGTGCGGATTCACCAGGGGTACAGGAGCTGACCCTACAGCTGCCGGATGTGGACCGATGGATCGCCCGACTTCCAGGCGGGCACATCCGCAAGATGGCTCCGAGCGACATTGCTCATGGGATTGCGCACGCAGTGGCTCACGCCATGACCGAGGACAGTCAGCCCTAAGCCTTTCGGAAGGAGGCCGAGAGATGGCGAAGACGCTAGGTGGTGTGACACGGCTGGTTGTCTTCGTAGACGACAAGTTGGTCCGGCAAGTGGACCGGCTGGTCGACCGCGGCGTTGTGGCTTCGCGATCCGACGCGGTCCGTCGAGGTCTCCGGATTCTGGTCGACCTCGATCACCGGTGCTCGGTGGTTGCTGCGATCGTCGACGGCTACCGCCGCCAACCCCAGACCGAGGACGAGGCGGGGTGGAGCGATCAGATGGCCCGGGCCATGATCGCCACGGCACCCTGGTGAGATCCCGGTGCCGGGTGACACCTAGTTGGCGGAATCGGACGGATAAATGCTCCGCTCGAAGCCTTGTCCGACTGTTGACCGGGGTATCCGTACCCACCGCGCGGTGTCAGGACGTACGCAGGATCTCCGTGGCCTCTGCGTCGAGGCGGTAGTGCTCGGGGAGGCGTACCAGCTGGTCCTCGGCGCCCAGGTACTCGACCACCACGCCGTAGTCCCGTCGCGCCGCCTCCACCGACACGTACCCTTCGATCACGTCCCAGAGAACTGCTTCGGGATCCCGGGTGAACGGGTCTCCGTAACCACCGCCACCCGGAAGGTTGAGCTGCACCCGGCTGTCCGGGTCGAGCATCAGCAGGCGCTTAGGCTGAGCCTCCTCGGTGCCGTCGATCCGGAACTCGCCTGCCCCTCCGTATCCTCCTCCCAGAAGCCCCTCGGGCGGGTAGGAGATCCGATCGACCATGGCCGAGACCGTCCATGCCTCGTCGGTGCGACAGCTCATCTCGGTCCACTGCCCCAGTCCGCCTCTGTACTTACCCGCTCCGCCGGAGTCGGTTCGTAGCTCCCGGCGGTGCTGGACCATTGAGGTGAGGGTCTCCACGGACTCGGCCGGCACCCCCGCAACCCCGCTGGGGAAGCCGGTCGTGTTCAGGCCGTCCTTGGACGCCCGCGCCCCGGCCCCGCCGCACTGGAACAGGCTGAAGGTGAACCGGTCGTCCGACCGCCGGGGCCTCCCCCTCCAGATCGAGATCCAGATCGGGTCGGAACCGGGTGCCATGAGCCGGTCGGGCAAGGCCTCTGCCAGCGCCCCGAACACCACTCCGGGCAAGAAATGGCCGATGATGTGCCGGGAGGCCACCGGAGCCGGATCCAGGCAATTGAGGATCGACCCGGGAGGGGCCGACACGTGCACCGGACGGAAGGCCCCGTCATTGTGGGGAACATCGGGGCTGATGGCCGCTTTCATCGCGAACGACGCATAGGCGTGGGTGTAGTTGAAGACCACGTTGATTCCCCGGACGCTCTCCGGCGACGAACCAGCGAAATCGATGAGGATGTCCTCGTCCTCAATGGTCACCTTCGCCTTGATCAGGATCGGCTCCTCGAATCCGTCGCTCCAGGTTTCGTGCTCGTGGACGCCGTTGGGAATCTCTCGGATGGAGCTGCGCATCGCCTCCTCCGAGCGGGTGATGATCTCATGGGAAAGGGGATCGATGGAGTCGAGATCGAACTCGTCCATGAAGCTGAGCAGCGCCCTGGCGCCGACATCGTTGCAGGAGGTCTGGGCATACAGATCGCCCACCGTCTCGTCAGGGGTGCGGACGTTGGCCCGGACGATCGAGATCAGATCCTGGTTGATGGCGCCCCGGTCGTAAAGCTTCATGATCGGGATACGCAAACCCTCTTCGTACACCTCCCGGGCCTCAGCCGAAAGGATCCGCCCGCCGATGTCGGCCGCGTGACAGGTGTTGGCAAAGTAGGCGACCTCGATGCCGTTCTTGAATACGGGCGTCAACACCGTTATGTCGTTGATCTGGCCGGCGGTCATCCAGGGATCGTTGGTGAGCAACACGTCGCCGGGGCCCAGACTCCCCGGCGGGTACTCCTTGAGGAAGTGGCGTACCCCGGTGGCCATGGCGTTGATGTGCCCGGGGGTTCCGGTGACCGACTGGGCCATCATCCAGCCGTTGGTGTCGAAGACCCCGCATGCCAAGTCCTGCGTCTCGCGCACGATGGTGCTGAAGGCGGTTCGCTGCAAGGCCACCTGCTGCTCGTTAACGACCGAAAGCACCCGGCTCCAGAGCACCTCGATTAGGACCGGGTCCAACCGCGTCCGGGTGCTCATTTTCCCCCTCCTAGCGTGACGACGACGTTCAACCGGTCGTCCACGCGCACCAGACCACCCGGTCCGATGATGGCGGTGGACTCCCGCTCCTCGATGATCGCCGGACCGGCCATTGTCGAGCCGGAACCGAGCCGGTAACGGTCGTATACAGGTGTGGTGACGAATCCCCCCGCAGACGGGAAGTAAGCCGGGCGTTCACCCTTGCGGGCCGTCTCCGCATCGCCGGTCACGTCCTCCCTATCCGTCCCGATCGGCATGGGCCTCGGTCCCCGGCTCACCACCCTCCAGGTGAGGGCCTCGAGACCGACCGGAGGCCCCTCCCGGCCATAGAGGCTCCGGTACACCCGGTCGAACTCCTCGTATATCGTCCGGCGCTGGCCGACCGTCAGCGTCCCGTCCGGGATCGGAACCCGTATCTCGTGGCCCTGGCCAACGTAGCGAATGTCGGCGGTCCTGGTGTGAGCGATCTCGTCAGTGCCGGCGCCCGACTCGACCAGAAGGTTGGTCCCGTCCCGCTCCATCTCCTCGAAGATGCCGTTCACCGCAGCCCAATCCAGCTCGTCCAGCCTCCCGTAATGGGAACGCACGAAGTCGAAGGCGAGCGGCGCCACCAGAAGCCCCATGGCGCTGGTGACACCGGCGCCGTACGGCAGCACCAACTCGGTGCTCCCGAGCAACTCGGCGACACCGTAACCATGGACCGGTCCGGCGCCTCCGAACGCGACCACCGGCAGGGCTCTAGGGTTCTTCCCCCGCTCCACGACGTGGACGCGAGCGGCGTTGGCCATGGCCTCGTTGACGACCTGATGAACCCCCCACGCGGCCTCCGGTACCGACATCCCCAGCCGGTCACCGATACTTCCGGCGATGGAGGCCTCGGCGGCGGCCACGTCCAGCTTCATAGCGCCGCCCAGGAAGTAATCGGGGTCCAGGTAGCCGAGGACCAGATCGGCGTCCGTTACCGTCGGGGAGTTCCCACCCCGGGAGTAACAGACCGGTCCGGGATCGGCCCCGGCCGAGTCGGGTCCCACCTTGAGCAGCCCCAGAGAGTCAACCCGGGCGATGGATCCCCCGCCTGCCCCGATCTCGATCATCTCTATCACCGGCACCCTGACGGGCAGTCCGGAGCCCTTCTTGAAGCGGTAGCGGCGGTCCACCTCGAAATCGTGGGTGACCAGCGGCTCGCCCCCGTCCACCACGCTGAGTTTGGCGGTAGTACCCCCCATGTCGAAGGACAGCAACGAGTCACGGCCCATGGCGGTCCCAACCGCCGCCGCCGCCAGCGCGCCGGCGGCCGGACCGGACTCGAGGAGGCGGATCGGGAACCGGACGCACGTGTCGAGGGTTGCCACACCGCCGCTGGAAAGCATCACGAACAAGTGCCCCTCGAAACCGATCCTCTCCAAGCGGCGGCGGAGTCCATGCAAATAGTCCTCGACCAGCGGCTGGACGTACACATTGGCGATGGTCGTGGACGCCCGCTCGAACTCGCCGATCTCGGGAACGACCTCCGAGGAAAGCGAGACGCGCATCTCCGGAGCCTCTCCTTTGACCACTTCCCGGGCCCGTTCCTCGGACTCGGCATTGGTGAAGGAGTGGAGGAAGCAGATCGCAACGGCCTCCACACCGGCTCCGGCCAGCTCACGGACCAGGCGCGCCACGTAGTCGTCGCCGAGTTCGATGGCCTGCGTCCCGTCAGTCAGGGTTCGCTCCGGCACGTCGAAGCGCAGATGGCGGGGTATGAGCGGCCTGGGGAGTTCCAGATTCAGGTCGTATAGCTCGTAGCGATGCTCGCGGCCGATCTCTATGGAATCGCGGAACCCCGTAGTGGTGAGCAGAGCTGTCCGGGCCCCCTTGCGCTCGATGATCGCATTGGTGACGAGGGTGGTTCCGTGGACCAGGTGGCGGACCGAAGCACCGGAGTAACCCGAACGATCGAGCGTCTGCCCCAGCACCTCCTCGACCCCTCGTGACGGATCGGGTGTGGTGAGCACCTTGCCGATCTCGACCTGGCCGGAAGGGCCGACCATCATCAGATCGGTGAAGGTGCCGCCGATATCGACACCTATTCGCAACTCGTTACCTGCTGATCCGACCATTTCGACGCCTTGAGAAACACTCAGAATCGGTGGGCTGTAATATCTGTTACTGGTTTATTTATGAAAAACCTATTTAGCCAATGGACATAGACAGTTATGCTCATTTGGGAATGATACCAAAAACATACACTAGAAAACAGGAGGAAACCAGTTGCCGACCTTGACCATCTCCACCTAGTATATCGCTTGATGAGGCATCCCAGGCGGGAGGAGTTTGTAGTGCCCAAATCAATCGACCGGAGAGAGTTTCTAAGGCGTAGTGGTCTCATGATCGGCGTGGGTGCGGTTGCCCCAACCGTGCTGGCGGCCTGCGCACGGCACGATACCCCGGCAACCACCGCATCCCCTGCAACCACCGCAGCGCCGGCAACCACCGCAGCCATGGCGGAGGAGACCACCACCACCGCAATGATCGACGACGCTCCCGCGGAGTTCGAGAGCATCACGCTCTCACAGGTCGGTGGCTGGATCTCGCTCGATAACAACCGGACCACCGGTGGCGCACTCGCCTCGGGCCAGCACACCTTCGAGGGTTTGCTGATCAAGCTGCCCGACCGGTCGCTGATTCCCGGCCTGGCAGCCGAGATGCCCCAGCAGGTCGACGGCACCACCTATAGCGTGAAGGTACGCACGGACCGGACGTTCACTGACGGCTCCCCGATCAAGGCATCCGACATCGCTTACGGGTTCGACCGCCTGGCGCCGGAAAGGGAGTTGGGATCGCCCTTCACGTCTTACATCTCCTTCATCGAATCGGTCGAGGTCGTGGCCGACGACGAGCTCAGGATCAACCTCACCCAGCGGATGCCCGAGGACGTCCTGTTCCAGCGGATCTCCGGTATCAACGCCTATCCGGAGGCGGTAGTGGAGGCGATGGGCGGCGAGGAGTACTCGTTCGCGCCGACGCCTTCATCGGGTTCGATGATGGTCGACGGCCCGTTCGACACCGAGAT
>JAGWAN010000078.1:0-3803 GCA_021296345.1 Acidimicrobiia bacterium
GCGGTGAGACCGGCCAACGTAGCCTCCGTCGTTCGCTCTGAAGAGAAGGCTATACACGGCGCGGGCGCATTGCACCCGTTTTCTTGGGTGTCGCTTAGTCTGGCTGGGCGACTATCCGAACCTGGTTGGGCCGGCTCGTTCAGGGGATATCCGGATAAGGACGCGGCGCTCCTCGCGCATGGCGGCGCGGTACTCATCCCAATCGGGGTGCTCGCCCGAGAGCTGCCGGTAGTAGTCGATCAGGCCATCCATCGCCCCGGGCAGGCTGATGATCTCGGCAACCCCGTCGATCTGTACCCACCCGCCGTAGAAGCCATCGGTGAACATGCACACCGACGCCCTAGGATCCCGCAGCAGGTTCTTCACCTTGTAGGCGGTTTCCCTGCTCGACACGACGATGCAGCCGTCGGAGTCGACCCCGGCCACGATCGGTGACATCTGTGGCCCACCATCCGATCGGTGGGTGAGCAGGATGCCGCGGTGGTTCGTCGTGACGAAATCAAGGGCCTGGTCGACATTCATACGCCCCTGACACTACCTCCGGTGGGAGTTGGCCATCGCTGCCTGCGTGCCGAGGGCGCAAGCTCCGGCATGCTGGCGCGAACTGCGAGATGTCCATGATGGAGCCCGGAGGCACGGCGACAATCACGGTGAACTGTCCCGACCGGGCGGAAACGAGGCATGCGTCCGAAGACGGTCGAGGAATCTACGATACGGCAGGGAGGGATGGCCGAGCGGACGAAGGCGCCGGTCTTGAAAACCGGTGGGCCCGGTGACGGGTCTCGTGGGTTCGAATCCCACTCCCTCCGCCCATAGTCGTATATATGCCCGGCCAAATAGCACTCTCCCAAACTTGGTTGTCGCCTTCCGTGTAACTTCGTGCCGGTGGCGTGATGAGATCAAACCTCGGTAACGGGACTCCTCGCCGGGCAGCCTTGGTCGTGACGGCGACAAGTCTCCCGCTTGCCGACCTGGCCGGCTATACGGTGTGGCCCGGAAACCTGTCTTGACGAGATGATCGAGGAGCGCAACGTGGAACTTGATGCGGACGTCCTTGCGGCGCCGCTCGAACTCCCGTGCGGTGTCGTGCTCAAGAACCGGCTGGCGAAAGCTGCCATGTCCGATTCGCTGGGGGACGGTGCTGGTCGTCCGACGGATGAACAGGTCGAGCTCTATCGGAGGTGGTCGACCGGCGGCGCGGCCCTGTCGCTGATCGGCGAGGTTCAAGTCGACTACCGCTATCCGGAGAAACCGGGAAACCTCGTGCTCTGGCCCGGCGCGGACAATGCTCGTCTTGCTCGGCTCGCAGACGTTGGATCCATCGATGGCGCCCAGATCTGGCCGCAACTCGGCCACGCCGGCGCGCTCGCTCATGGTCCGATTTCTCGACCGGCCGGTCCATCGGCATTCAACATCGAGGGCCTCCAGTGCGATGCCCTCACACGGTCCGCTGTCGAAGCGTTGCCTGTGACCTACGCCAGGGCTGCCGCTCACGCCAGAGCGGTCGGTTTCAATGGCGTCCAGATACACGCCGGCCATGGTTTCTTGTTGAGCCAATTCCTGTCGCCGTTGTTCAACCGTCGCTCCGATCACTACGGCGGGTCGATCGAGGTGCGATGCCGACTGCTGCTCGAGGTCGTGCGGGAGGTCCGTGCGGAGGTGGGTTCGGAGTTCGCGATCGCCGTGAAGATCAACTCGAGCGATCAGCTGCAAGGTGGGCTGGACGAGGACGACGCCCTCGTTGCCGTATCGCTTCTGGGAGACGCGGGAGTGGATCTGATAGACATCAGCGGTGGGACCTACTTCCCGGGCGCTCCGACTAGTTCCGACCGACGATCTTCTGGGCCGTACTTCCTCGAGTTCGCCCGCCGGGCACGGACCGTCACGGACACACCGTTGATGGCCACGGGCGGATTCAAGACTCGAGGCGAGGCTGCAGACGCCGTCGCGACCGGGGCGACCGACATCGTCGGGCTCGCGAGGACGATGGCCTTGGACCCCGATATCGCGGAGAAGTGGCTTCACCACGTTGGAGCCGATCCGCAGTTCCCCAGCTTCAAGTCGCCCCCTGCAGGAGGAATCACAGCATGGTTCACCATGCGGCTTACAGCGCTCGCGAACGGCGACGAAGACAGTTTCGAGCCTTCGCTCGGCGAGGCGATCGAAGCCTATGAGGCCCGCGATGCCGACCGCATCGCAACATGGGAAAGAACCTTCGGCATCCGCTCGCGACCAGCAACCATCGAGTGAAGAAGTGGATCCCTCGCCCGGAGGAAGGCGCCAAATCACGGTCAACATGTGTTGACGACCAGGCAGTGTCTCGATAGAATTTGGCACGCCATGAGGGCTCGTAAGAAGTTCTTGAAGGGTTGGTTGATCGAATGAGCAGGACAAGAGCCGAACGCGCAAAGGCGCTGGAAGAGTGGGCTGGTCGTGTTGACGCAGCAGAACTCAGGCTTGCCGACACCGAGGGGCTGCGGGAGATCGCCGCGCTTGCCAGGCGGCGCGCAGAGGTGGATGAAGACCTGACCGCAGCTATCCGCTCGGCCCGGCGGGCTCGGCGCAGTTGGTCAGAGATAGCGGCGATGCTCGGTGTTTCCAAGCAAGCCGCTCATCGCAAGTACGCGCCGAGGATCTCGACCTAGCGTCTGAAGTAGACGGCAACTCGCGATGGTTGGGCCAGGCGTGCTCGCTACACCGGCGCCGTGTCGTGACGCCTCTGGGAAGTCCGCGGTGGGTTCTGATGGATGTAGCTCCTGCTACCGGTACGAGTCGGATCCGTGGGTCTGGCCGGGTGGGTCACGGTCCAGGAGATCCAGCATGCCGGCGCCGGCGTCCTTGAACCAGTCGAACAGGATCCGCACGTCGGTCCCGACGCAGAAGTGCTTGACCCCCATGTCGAGGTACCGCTCGGCGCCCTCCCGGTCCCTCAGCTCGGCCCTCGTAGCGATCCCCATCCGGAGCGCGGTGGAGATCACATGTTCCTCCGCCTCCCTGACCCGCGGATGGCTCAGCTGTCCTGCCAGGCCGATGCTCATCGCGTAGTCCGCCGGGCCGAACTGGACCATGTCCACCCCGTCCACCGAGAGAAGATCCTCCAGGTTCTCCACCGCGGGGTCCTTCTCGATCATGAGCGCTATCACGGCCTGGTCCAGGGCTTCCACGAAGGCCGGGGTTCCTGCCTCGAGCACCACCCCGACATCGCGGCGGAGGCCGACGCCGTGGCGTCCGCCGGACCCCGGGGCCTCGGCTCGGACCGCGCTGACGCACTCCTCTACGTCCTCGACCGTACGGGGGTCGGAGAACAGGACGTTCTGGATGCCCGAGCCGATCGCCCGGACCGCCAGGTAGGTACGCGGCTCCTGCTCGATCTTCATCATGGCCGACATGTGGTCGAACAGCTCGACGGCTCGGCCCAGGTTCTCCAGGGCGTAGAGGTCGTACGGCCCGTACTCGGCCACGAACTCCACGTAGTCGAACATTCCCGACAGGCCGACCAACTCCACGACCGAGGGCCAGGAGCTGATGAGATGGGTCCCCAGAGTGGCCTGATCGGCATCCAGCAGTTCCCGTAGCCGGTTACGTCGCAACTCGATTTTCTCCCCGGATGGTCGGACGGTCGGAGCGCAGGACCCGACTGGACGGACGGTGAAGCCGGCGAACGAGCCGGTACGACCGCGCACTTGGCGGAGAGGGAGGGATTTGAACCCTCGAGGGGGGTTTACCCCCTACTCGCTTAGCAGGCGAGCGCCTTCGACCGCTCGGCCACCTCTCCGTGCGACCCGGGCTCCTCGCGATCGGAG
>JAGWAN010000078.1:3928-7415 GCA_021296345.1 Acidimicrobiia bacterium
AAACAACCCGTGCGGCCGTAGCTCAAATGGACAGAGCGTCTGACTACGGATCAGAAGGTTGGGGGTTCGAGTCCTCCCGGCCGCGCCCCCGAGCAGGACCGTCTCAGCTCTCTCGTTGACGGTAGCGGGCAGATGGCATATACTGATGACCGTGCACGAGCACGTCCCTATCCCCGTGTCCTGACGGGCTACCGGTGTGACCCCATGCCGGCTTTAAGCCTCTCGTCCGGCATGGAGTAGACACAAGTAAGGGTTCGGTAAGCCGAGAGCCGCCCGGCGGCTTCTGATGGCAAGCGTGAGCCGGTAGTACAAGGGATGCTTCCCCATTCGGTCGCCCCCTGAACTGAAGAGCGAGCGACCGCGCGGTCACTTGCTTCCCATAGGAGCCAAATTTGCCCACCATCCAGCAGTTGGTGCGCCAGGGCCGCAAGCCCAAGGCGCGTAAGGAGAAGACCCCGGGCTTGGCCGGGTCGCCGCAGCGACGGGGTGTCTGCACCCGCGTTTACACCATCACGCCGAAGAAGCCCAACTCTGCGATGCGCAAGGTTTGCCGCGTTCGTCTGACCTCGGGGATCGAGGTGACCGCCTATATCCCCGGAGAGGGACACAACCTGCAGGAACACTCGATTGTCCTGGTGCGCGGGGGAAGGGTCAAGGACCTGCCGGGAGTTCGCTACAAGGTCATTCGGGGCACGCTCGACGCGGCCGGGGTCGATGAACGCCGTCAGGCCCGGTCCCGCTACGGAACCAAGAAGGGCCGCTAACCATGAGACGAGCACCGGCCGAGAAACGGACCATCGAGCCCGATCCGGTATTCAGGGACGTCCTGGTAAGCCAGATCATCAACCAGGTCCTGCTCAAGGGCAAGAAAGAAAAGGCGCGCAAGATCGTCTACCAGGCCATGGAGATCGTCTCGCGGCGGAGCGGGCAGGACTCGCTCGTGGTGCTCAAGCGAGCGGTGGACAACCTCCGTCCCGCGGTCGAGGTGCGGTCCCGGCGGGTGGGCGGAAGCTCCTATCAGGTGCCGGTCGATGTCCGGCCCCGGCGGGCTTCTACGTTGGCGGTGCGCTGGTTGGTCGGGTTTGCCAGGCGGCGGAGAGAGAACACCATGGCCCAGCGGCTGGCCAACGAGATCCTTGACGCCTCCAGGCACACCGGTTCGGCGATCAAGCGCAAGGAAGATCTCCACAAGATGGCGGAATCCAACAAGGCCTTCGCCCACTACCGCTGGTAGGGGCGAGAGGCGGAGTAAGGGACAGAGAACGATCGGTCGCGAGAGAAGAAGTCGTGAGCAGTCCGGACGCGTTGACACATCTTCGCCAATACCCGCTGAGCCGTACGCGGAACATCGGGATCATGGCGCATATCGACGCGGGCAAAACCACCCTTACCGAGCGCATCCTGTATTACACCGGCCGCACGTACAAGTTGGGTGAGGTCCACGAAGGCGCCGCGGTCATGGACTGGATGGAGCAGGAGCAGGAGCGCGGCATCACGATCACATCCGCCGCCACCACCTGCGAGTGGCATGAGCACTGGATCAACATCATTGACACGCCGGGCCACGTGGACTTCACGGTCGAGGTGGAGCGATCCCTACGGGTGCTGGACGGTGCGGTAGCCGTATTCGACGGGGTGGCCGGAGTAGAGCCGCAGACCGAGACGGTATGGCGCCAGGCGGACCGGTACCACGTGCCCCGGATCTGTTTCATCAACAAGATGGACCGGGTCGGGGCTGACTTCTTTGTAGCGGTGGACTCGATCGTGGAACGGCTAGGGGCTGTCCCGCTTGTCATGCAAATCCCGATCGGCGAGGAGGGCGACTTCACCGGAGTGGTCGACCTGGTCGAGATGGAGGCCCACATGTGGGCCGGCGACGACGGTCGTACCTGGACCACCGGGCCGATCCCGGCCGAATACGAGGTCTCGGCCGAGGAGTACAGGGGCCGGATGCTGGAGCAGGTGGCCGACGTAGACGAGAAGTTGCTGGAAAAATACCTCGAGGATGTGGTCATCTCGCCCGGTGAGATAACCACCGCAGTCCGTACCGGGACCCTTCAGCACCTCTTCACACCCGTGTTCTGCGGGTCGGCCTTTCGCAACAAGGGAGTCCAGCTCCTGCTGGATGCGGTGGTGGATTACCTTCCGAGCCCGACCGATATGGCTGCCGTCCAAGGCTTTCTCCCCAACTCCGAGATGCTTGCCTCGCGCGCCCCGGAGGATGCCGAACCATTTGCGGCTCTGGCGTTCAAAATCGTCAGCGACCCTTACGTCGGCAAGCTCACCTACTTCCGGGTGTACTCGGGCAACGCCTCCAAGGGAGGTGCGGTCCTCAACAGCACCAACGGACGCAAGGAACGCCTGGGCCGGCTCCTGCGGATGCATGCCAACCATCGTGAGGATCGTGAGGACGTATTCACCGGAGACATTGTGGCTGCGGTGGGCCTGAAGCACACCTCCACGGGCGACACCCTCACCGCGGTCGCGCATCCGCTCCTTCTGGAGGCGATGTCGTTCCCGGCGCCGGTGATCTCGGTGGCTATCGAGCCACGGTCGAAGGTCGATCAGGAGAAGCTGACCGACTCGTTGAGTCGACTTGCCGAGGAGGATCCCACCTTTCTCGTGCGGACGGATCAGGAGACCGGACAGCGAATCATCTCCGGGATGGGCGAGCTCCACCTGGACATCCTGGTGGACCGGCTGGTGCGGGAATTCGGCGTGGACGCCAACGTGGGCCGTCCCCAGGTGGCGTACCGCGAGACGATCAAGGGCCCCGTGAGCGGCGTAGAGATGCGCTATATCAAGCAAACCGGCGGCCGTGGACAGTATGCGGTGGTCAAGATCGATCTGGAGCCGACCGGGCCCGGCGGTGGCTACGAGTTTATCGACAAGATCAAGGGTGGTTCGGTCCCGCGTGAGTTCATTCCGTCGGTGAACGCCGGCATCGAGGGCGCCCTCGAACAGGGTGTTCTGGCCGGCTACCCGCTGGTGGACGTGCGGGTCCGGCTGGTGGATGGGCAATCGCACGATACGGACTCCTCCGAGATGGCCTTCCGCATTGCGGGTTCGATGGCTTTCCAGAAGGCTGCCCGGAGGGCGGGGATCAAGCTGCTCGAGCCCCTGATGGAGGTCGAGATAGTCACTCCCGAGGAGTACCTGGGTGAGGTGATGGGTGATCTGTCGTCACGCCGGGGCCGTATCGAGGAGGCTGGGCAGCGTGGCCGGGCTCGGGTGGTCATGGCTCGGGTCCCCCTGTCGGAGATGTTCGGTTACGTGACCGATCTCCGGTCGAAGACACAGGGTCGTGCCACGTCAACCATGCAGTTCCACTCTTATGGAGACGTACCCGAAAACATCGCTCGCCGGATTGTCGGCGCGGCGCGTGGAGAACTAGTAGGAGGTTCGTGAGTTATGGGTAAGGAGCGTTTTGTGCGGGTGAAGCCGCATGTGAATGTTGGGACTATGGGTCATATTGATCATGGGAAGA
>JAGWAN010000050.1 GCA_021296345.1 Acidimicrobiia bacterium
CCACGTCGTATCCGAAGTCGGCCATAGGGGAGGGATAGAAGGGCGAGATCCATATTGCGTCCACGCCGAGCGTGCCGGAGAGGTAGTCCAGCTTGGATGTTATGCCGGACAGGTCACCGATCCCGTCCCCGTTCGAGTCCATGAAGCTACGGGGATAGATCTGGTAGAAGACGGCCTCCTGCCACCACTCGTACTTCACCGCTTCCTCCAAGAGCCTCCTCCAAGAGAGGCCACACGTTACCCGTCCCAGGGCGTGTTCATGCTCTCCTGGCGAGTCTCGGGTGGGTTTGGTGGCCGGGGGAGGCGGGGCGGATGTTGCCGGAAGGCTTGCGGTCAGGGCGGGGCCCGGCCGATGTTGGTGGGAAGGGCGTCGAGTATGGCGAGCGTGTGGGGGTCGGGGGCGGGAGGCTGGTAGCCACAGCTCCGGGAGGTAGGTAGTAGCCGGCGCCGCTGCGGTGGGGATTGGGGGTCGATGCGCATGCCCCGGCGGTGTACGGCTACATGGTGGTGCCACCAGCAGAGGGTGGCGAGGTTTTCGGGGGCGTGGGTTCCGCCTCCCGATACGGGGATGACGTGGTGGGCTTCGAGCCGGTAGGTGGAGTTGCATCCGTCGACGGTGCATCCGTCGTCCCGCGCCAGCACGGCTCTCCTGGTAGCCGGCCGTATCGATGCGGATGAACCATGGTGGATGATGTTCTGGCCTGCCGTGGTGATGATCTCGGTGCGGCCTGCGCACCGGATGAGGTCCACGGTGTCGGGCCCGACCCGCTGCCCGGCCAGCACGGCTACTCCCTGCTCGAAGCCGGATCCTTCGGCTGCGGGGTTGCGGGCCAGGACCATCAGCAAGGGCTCCCGCCGGCTCCTTCCCGGCGAGGCGGGCGCCGGCGACCGGGCGCCGGGGGCGGCCCCGTTGTCGAGTTGGTCCTGGCAGAGGGTGGTGAGCGCCAGTGCTCGGCGGAGTCCGGGATCGGGGCGGGGTTCGCCGGCGGGTGCGAGTTGCTCGCCCCTGCGGTCGAGGCCCTGGCGGCATATCTCCGCCTCGGCGGCCCCGAGGCGCCCCGCAACCCGCACGTGCGTCCCGTCGAGGGAGGGCTGGAAGGCCACGTACTGGCTCTCGAAGGTGTGCCGCTCGCTGTCGCGGGTGATCTTCCGATGCGCCTGGGCGACCCGCTTGACCTGATCGAGGTCCATGTTCCGGCTGTGTTCTATCACTTCCGGGCTGGCGCCGGCTTCCCCGAGGCGCGTCTTTTCCAACACCCGCACATACGAAACCGCCCCCTCACGGATTTGCTCGATCGTCCCGTCGTTGACGCGTTCGGACAAGTACACCAAGTCGCGGGCGGTGGAACGATGCACGTCAGTCCGGGAGACGACGTAGTCGACCGCGTGGCGGTATCCCAAGGACAGAGCACTGTTGTTCAACAGCAGAGCCTTGATCCATCTGAGTTGGTCGCCACGGGCTCGGCTGACCTGCGCCTCAGCCCGGACCAGGGCGGCTTCGGTCTTGGCGTCCTCAACCTCGGGATGCCGGTAGGCGCCAGCTCGGGTCATATGTGATGCGCGGTCATAGGCCCGCTGCCGATCCCGCTGATACGCGGTCATGAACACTTCCCGCGGCGTCGGGGCTTGGCCCCGAACCGCAGAAGCGGCTTTGATCGTGTCAGCCTTGGGATAGTCCAACAAGTGTTCGTACATATGTTCGTATTGTAACCCACACTTGTGACATAAAAGGATCACAATCGCCCTAGATATCCATAAAACCAAGCTTTCTCAGGCGATTTCGGTGACCGACCTCAGCGCCGGAGCCACTCAGCAGACCAGATCGATGTCGAGCCGTATCGAGTCGCCCAGACGGCGGACTTCCCCAATGCGAACCTCTCTCGCATCGGCCAGCGTGTTCCACGGACCTCGAAACAGAGGGGCGCCCGTCCCTCCGGCCACCAGGGCTCCGTAATACAGCACGATCCGGTCGATGAGGCCGGCGTCCAGGAAGGATCGAAACAGGGCTGCTCCTCCCTCCAGCATTATCCGCTCCAAGCCGAGACTGCCGAGATGGCCCAGTCCGGTTGTCAGGTCCACCCGGTCGCCCGAGGAATCGGGAGCGACGAGCACCTTTCCCGGTAAGTCGGTCTCAGCAGGCGCTAGGACGACGGGATCCCGTCCGAACAGCTTCGCTCCGGCCGGGAGGGGACGTCGTCCGGCCACGATCACCGGAGTCGGCTGGCCTCTCTGCTCGGGGTCCTGTCCCTCCAGCCGGACGGTGAGCTGCGGGTCGTCGGCCCGGACCGTCCCGGCGCCGACCATCACGGCATCGACGTCTGCCCTCAGCCGGTGGGCATCCCGGCGCGCCTCCGGCGAACTGATCCACTGCGACGTTCCGTCCGCCGCAGCCAGTTGCCCGTCAAGCGTCATGGCCGCCTTCATGATGACGGTAGGCCGCATGCCGCCAGGCTACCGCCAGAAGGCGTGAGGCTCGACCCGTCCTGGCCCGCCGGGGCCTGAATCTCCACGGGTTACAGCTACGAGGTGTGGGGAAACTAGAGTCATCGGACCGACCACGGGAAATCTGCGTGATCTTCAATAGCAGGACCGGCGCACCGGGACGAGCGTATGGCTGTACGTAAGTCATACCTGACCCGCTGCGTGACCGCCGTTGTCATGCTCGCTGCCCTCCTCGTTCCCGGTTGCGACCGGGCCGATAGGTCCGAACCGATGAAGATCGGGCTGATGCTCGACTATTCCGGCGCTCCCGATGTCTCGGCCGATCGAGAGCGAGCATTCAACTTGGCCATCCGGCACATCAACGACGGCGGCGGCGTGCTCGGTCACCCGGTGGAGGGGGTGCCCCGAGACGCTACCCGGACCCCGGGTCCCGCGGTCGAGGCGGCGCAGCGCCTGCTCGATGAGGGCGTCCACGCCGTCGTCGGCCCCAACTCGAGCGCTGCGTCCCTGGCAGTAGTCGAGAAGGTAACGGGCCCAGCCGGCATCCCCACCATCAGCCCGTCTGCGACCTCTCCGCAGCTGACGGAAGCTGCGGACAGTGACTTCTTCTTCCGCACCACCCTCTCCGACACTGCACAGGGGCCGGTATTGGCGCGGGTCACCAGGGATCGCGGTTTCGACAACGTGGGCCTCATCTATCACGACGACCCCTATGGCCGTGGGCTGGCGGGAAGCTTCGCCGGGGCGTGGGACGGAGGCCTGGAAGCCGTGGCGGTCGTAGACGGCCAGCCGTCTTACCTGCCCGAACTGCGGCGGAGCGCGGGCGCCGGGGCACAGGCGCTGGTGGTCGTAACCTTCGGCGAGCAGGCTCTCGCCATCGTCCGCGAGGCCCTCGACGAAGGTGTCTACACGCAGTTCCTGTTCGGCGACGCGGCCAAGAGACCCCGGCTGATCGAGGAAATCGGCGGGGACGTATTGGGGGGTATGTACGGCACGGCCGGAGCGCCGAGCCCCGACAGCATCGCCGCCACCGCTTGGGAGGACTCGTTCCTGGCCGAATTCGGCGGATTACCCGTCATGACCTACGTCAAGGAGACCTACGACGCCACCGTGGCCCTGGCGCTCGCCGCTCAAGCCGCCGGGCGTCTCGACGGTGCTGCCGTACGCGACCAACTGCGAAACATAAGCGGTCCACCGGGCCAGGTCGTTCTCGGTACTGCGGAGGGGGTTGCGGAGGCGCTCCGGCTGCTGGCCGACGGTCGGGAGGTCGACTACGAAGGGGTCGCCTCCTCGCTGGACTGGGACGAACGCGGTGACCTGCGAAGAGGCCACATCGAAGTTTGGCGCTTCACTTTGGACGGACGCCTCGAGACGGTGGAGACGGTTCTACTCGAATAACGGGAGCAACCCTCGCCCCGCGATCAGGTGCAGCCGAGGCACCGGGTAACCGTCGGCGGAGGATCAGCGGCGGGTGGTCGTTCCCCGCTCGTGGTCGAGCAGGAGTCGTTTGCGGTCGAGGCCGCCGGCGTAGCCGCGGAGGCTGCCGTCGGCGGCGACCACGCGATGGCAGGGGAGCACGACCGGGATCGGATTGGCGCCCAATGCTCGCCCCGTGGCGCGAGCCGCCTTCGGGTTTCCGGCCAGCGCCGCCACCTGTCCGTAGGTGCGGACCTCGCCCGGCGGTATTCCGGCGGTGGCTACCAGCACCCGGTCCTGGAAGGGCGTGATCAGAGAACGATCGAGGCGAAGTTCGGGAACGTACCTGCCGCCGAAGTAGGAGTCGAGCCAGGAGCGCACGCGTTCGATCGCCGACGGCGCCCGGACGATGCGAGGGGATACCTTGGCCGCCACTGAGTCCATGATCCGATCCAGGTCATCCGTCTCGAACGCTAGGGCAAGGAGGCCTTGTGGGGTCACCAGGGCGGTCAGATCACCGATAGGGGACTCCACCGCGCTGTAGGCGACCCGGGCCGATCCCTCTTCGATCGCCCGGCGCCCGAAACGGTTCAACGCACCTGTGTGATCATCCGATGGCAGGTTCCTGATCCGTCCGGCGACATTGCTCATGTGTAGTCCTTTCGGAGGGAGGCCAGTCCGGCGCGTACGTTCTGGCGGGCGGCCGGCTCGCTGATGGACATGACCGAGGCTATCTCGGCATAGGGCAGATCGCCCAGGTACCGGAGGGTGACCGCGGTGCGTTGCTTTGTCGGCAGACCGGCCACCCGGTCCCAGAGGTCGGTGTCTCGCATGGTCTGGGGTGGTGAGGGGCGGTCCGGGGGAGAGGGAGAGGGCGTCTCCCTGGCGTACCTCCGCACATGGTCGATGCCCTTGCGACGGGCAATCGTGAACAGCCATCCCCTGAGGTTCCCGTCATGTCGCAGCCCCCCGTAGGAACGAAGCGCCGCCAGCAGGGTCTCCTGCAGGCAGTCGTCGGCCGCCACCGGACCCACCATCCCGCACAGGAAACGATGCAGCGGGCGGGCATGCTGGTCGACGAGCCTCTGGAAGGGTGGCAGGTTCATACTTACTAAACGGTAGAGGGCCACCATCCGTGAGATCGACGCCATCTGGGAGGATGCCGTCGGGCGCGCCGGCGGTGGACGGGACGGTGGCGGTGCGTCAGTGCTCGGTGGCGGAGAGCCGGGTCTGGCCGGTGTCGGGTGCCACCTCGAAGACCACGTTCTCCCTGGTAGCGGCGACGTCCGACGGGTCGACGTTCTGGTAGATGACCACCCCCGACGCCCCACAATCTCCGAACTCGTCGCAGCTGAGCACACCGGTCACGCCCTCGTACCCCGACACGCTGTGCAGGTGCTCGCGTATCCCGGCCCGGTCGATCACCAGTGTCCCGCCGTCCAGGTAGGAGGCGGCGGCGATGGCGTCGAGCAGCAGGCTGGTGGCGTCGTAGGCGTGTCCCCAGAAGGTGCCGGTAGGCGCGTGCCCGTCGACCTCCTCGAAGCGGGCGATCAGCGCGGCGGCGGTCCGGCCGGTGCTCTGGTTGCGGTTGTCGCCGAATCTGGTGTCCGGACCGGAGACGTAGGCACCCTCGCTTTGGGGCAGGCTCAGGAAATCGTCGTTGAGCAGTCCGTCGGCGGTGGCGAGCACCATCTCCGAGAACCCTGGCATCTCCGCGGCCTGCTCCACGACGTAACGGCCGGTCGGCCAGAAGAGCGGGAAGAACAGGGCCTCAGGCTCGCCCGCGGCTATCTCGGTGAGAACCGGGACCAGATCCTCGTCCTGGCGGTCCACCTCCCAGGTACCGGTGATCGTGCCGCCGTGTTCTGCGAACGCGTTGGAGAAGGCGGTGGCCAGACCCATCGTGTAGGGGCCGCCATCGTGAACCACCGCTGCAGTCATCACCCCGTCTCCGTTGAGGAAATGAGCCACGGCTTCGCCCTGGATGAGGTCGTTGTGGGCCGTCCGGTAGTAGCCCGGGAAGTGGTTGCTCCCCTCGTTGCCGGACAGGTCGGATGTGAGCGACGGTGCGGTGTTGCCGGGGGAGATGAGCACCATCCCCGCCTTCGTAAGGAGCGGTGACGCCTCGGCCGCCGCTATCGAGCAGTTGGTCCCGATGACCCCGGCCACGTCGCCCTGAGCGACGATGACCTGGGCGCCGGCGACCCCTCCCATGGAGGCGCAGGTGTCGTCGAGGCCCTCTCCCAGATCGACCTGGAAGCCCTTGATGGGACCGTAGTCCTCTACAGCGAACACGATCGCCTTCTCGGTCGAGTTGCCGAACAGCGACAGGTCTCCTCCGTTCGTATAGAAGGCACGGATCTGAATCTGGCGGCCAGGGATCACCTCGATGAGGCCGAGCGATCCGTCACCGAGGTGTGGCTCAACCTCGTTGCCGGCCGCGCAGGCCGGTGTTACCAGGGCCAGAAGCAGTAGCGGTACCGCCACTAGCCTGGGCATCACGGGAGCGTTGTCGCGCCGGATTCTCATCGTTCTCTCCTCCCCATACGGCGCGGCAATGGTAGGAACCGGGGAACGGTTGTCCTGGGATTGTGGAGCGCTCCGAGGCCTACCCGAGCGAGGCTTCGAACTTCGAAGCCGCTTCCTCGGCTTCGTCCTCCGTGATGACCAGGGGCGGGGTGAAGCGCACGGTGTCCGCGGTCACGTTGTTGAGCAGCAACCCGTTGGACAGGGCCGCCTGGTTCACCTCGGCGGCCCGGGGGGAGTCGAGCACCGCGCCGAGCATAAGCCCGCGACCCCGGACGGTGGTGACTCCCGGCACCGCCATGAGGCGGGAGGTGAGCTGCCGGCTCCTCTGGCGGCAGTTGGCGAGCAGGTCCCGGTGTTCGATCTCGTCGAGCACGGCCAGCGCGGCCGTGGTGACCACGGGGCCGCCGCCGAAGGTGGTGCCATGGTCCCCGTAGTCGAACACCGCCGCCCGCGCCGTCGACAGGCAGGCTCCGATCGGCAGGCCGTTGGCCAGCGCTTTGGCGAGGGTGGCTATATCAGGTTCGATCCCCAGGTCCTGCCAGGAAAACCACGACCCTGTCCGCCCGATTCCAGCCTGCACGTCGTCGAGGACCAGCAGGACGCCACGCTCGTCGCAGAGCTCGCGCAGCGCCTGCAGGTAGTCCACGTCCAGAGGGAGAACGCCGCCCTCTCCCTGGGTGGTCTCGACCATCACGGCCGCGGTCTGTGGCCCGACCGCGCCGTCCATGGCGTCGATGTCGTTGGCCGGTACCTGGACGAAACCCGAGGGAAGGGGCTGGAAGACAGCCTGCTTCTTGGGTTGACCGGTGGCGGCCAGGGCCGCGAGCGTCCGCCCGTGGAAGGAGTCGAGCAACGAGACGATCTCGTAGCATTCGGGGCCACGGGTCTTCTGACCCCACCGCCGGGCGAGCTTGATGGCGGTCTCGTTGGCGGTGGCGCCGCAGTTGGCGAAGAACACGCGGTCCAGTCCCGAAAGTGCCCTCAGCCTTTCGGCCAGTTCCACCTGAGGAACCGTGTAGTACAGGTTGGAGACGTGGACCAGCCTGGTCATCTGCCGGGACACCGCCGCGGCTACTGCTGCGTTGGCGTGCCCGACCGACGCCACCGCGATCCCGGACAGGCAGTCGAGGTAGTCGTTCCCGTCCTCGTCGTACAGGCGGCACCCGTCGCCACGCACGAAGGTGACCGGGGCACGGCCGTAAGTCTGGATGATCGAAGCGGCCTCCCGCTCGGCGATGGTCGGGGCGGTATTCACCATCTGTCTCCGGGTGTGATCATGGTTCCGATTCCTTCCGGGGTGAAGACTTCGAGAAGCACGGCGTGCTGGATCCGGCCGTCGAGTATATGGGCCTGGGGAACGCCGTTCTCCAGCGCCTTGATGCACGACTCCAGCTTGGGGAGCATTCCTGCCGAGACACTACCGCTCGCCAGCAATTCCCGTAGTTCGTCCAGGAACATGGCCTCGATCAAGCTGTCCTCGTCGTCGAGATCACGGTACAGACCCTCGACATCGGTGAGGTAGATGAGCTTCCGGGCCTCCAGCGCCGCGGCCAGAGCGCCCGCCGCGGTGTCGGCGTTGATGTTGTAGTCGTTGCCGTCGGGGCCGTGAGCCAGGGGCGCCACCACCGGCACCACGCCCTGCTCCAGCAGGTTGTGGATCGGGCCGGTGTTCACTCCCACGATCTCACCCACGAAGCCCAGGTCGGGGTGGAGCTGGCGAGCGACCAGCAGGCTGTTGTCGAGTTCGCGGAACCCTGTCGCGTCGGCGCCATGAGCCTCCAACAGCCCTACGATGTCGGGGTTAATAGTGCCCGCCAGCGTGGCCCGGACGACACCGAGCGTGGCCTTGTCGGTCACCCGCAGCCCGCGCACCCAGCGGGGTTCGATGTCGGCCCGAGCCATGGCGCGCGAGATGTGGGGGCCGCCGCCGTGAACCACCACGGGCCGGAGGCCCAGCAGACCCAGGAGGGTGATGTCACGGGCGAAGCTCGACCGCAGGGTGTCGTCCACCATCGCCGAACCGCCGTACTTGATCACGACGGTCTTGCCGGCGAACTCCCGGATGTAGGGCATGGCCTCGGTGAGGACCCTGGCTTTGGCCATGGCGGAGGCGATGCGCGACCGGTGCGGCGTGGGTGCGGTGTGGCCGGTTGTCACGGCAACCACCCGACCGCGGTCAGCCCGCTTGCTTCGGGGAGGCCCAAGGCGAGGTTGGCACACTGGATCGCCTGCCCGGCGGCGCCCTTTCCGAGGTTGTCGATGGCGACGGTGACGATCGCGCGTCCGGTGGGACCGTCCTCGGCTGCGTGTATCAGGGCGCGGTTGGAGCCCACCACCCATCGGGTTTGGGGAGGTACGTCTATAACGTCCACGAAGGCCGTCCGGTCGTAAGCCTCCCGCAGGACCGGCTCGATCGCGCCCATTGCGGTGAGCGTGGCGGAACAGGTGGAGAGGATGCCGCGCTGCATGGGTACCAGGTGGGGGGTGAACTGCACCGCTTCGGGGACACTGATCACCGCCTCCAGCCCCATCTCGATCTCGGGACGGTGGCGGTGGGTGGTGATGCCGTAGGCGCGGACGCTCTCGTCCACCGCTCCGTAGTGGAGGTCGGCCCGCAGCCCCCGGCCGGCGCCGGTCACGCCCGACATCGAGTCCACCACGATCGGACCCGAGATCACGCCGGCGGACAGCAGTGGGGCGAGGCCCAGCAGCGCCGAGGTCGGGTAGCAGCCAGGGACCGCCACCCGGCGAGCGCCGGGGAGGGTGTCGCCGAACAACTCGGGTAGCCCGTACAGCCAGGCAGCCAGCTCGGCGGGGAGGGGGTGAGGGCTCCCGTATGCGGCCTCGTATCGCTCGGGAGTGTCCATCCGGTAGTCGCTTCCCAGGTCAAATACAGCCACACCGGCCTCGGCCAGGAGATGGGCCGTCTCCCATGACGAGCCGTGCGGGAGGCCGAGGAAGGCGATATCTGTGCCGTCCGCGAGCTCGGAGCGGATCGGCTCCAACCGGCGAGCCCCGCCGCCCAGATGCGGATGGACGTCGCCCAGGCGGGATCCGGCCCGGCTGTGCGCGCCGAGGTAGGCGATCTCCATCACCGGATGATCGTCCACCAGCCGGATGAGCTCACCGCCCGCGTACCCGGAGGCGCCCAGTACCGCAACCTTCAGCGTCATGATTGCATGACTATACACAAATGATGCATAAGAATACAGTCAGGGAGAGCGGAGGTGGTCAGACCCGGTTGACGGCGGCAGGAACCGGCTCGCCCATCAACCCCGCCACCACCGACTCGGCGACATGCAGGCCGGCCTTGTCCTGGGCCTCGCCCGTGGACGCGCCCAAGTGGGGGGTGAGCACCACTTCGGGAAGCTCTACCAGCGGCCCGCCGACCATGGGCTCGCTCGCGAAAACGTCCAGCGCAGCCCCCGCCACCTGTCCCGAGCGGATCGCCGCCGCCAGGGCCTCTTCATCGATGATCCCACCCCGGGAGGCGTTGACGATCCGCACACCCGGCTTGATCTTGGCGAAAGCGGCCGCGTCGAGCAGGTTCTCGGTTTCCGGGGTCCTCGGAAGGTGGAGGGAGATGAAGTCCGAGTCCGCCAGCAGCGAGTCGAGATCCCTGAGCTCCCCACCCGCCTGCCGGGCCTGGTCGGCGGTGATGTAAGGATCGTAGGCCAGCACGCTCATCCCGAACGCCAGAGCCCGCTGCGCCACCAGAGTGCCGATCCGGCCCAGACCCACCAAACCCAGGACCTTGCCGTGGAGTTCGACCCCGCGGAAGGTCGCCCGATCCCACCTGCCGGCCCGTATGGTGGCATCGGCCCGGGCGATGTTGCGGGCCTGGGCGAGCATCAGCCCGAAGGCGTGCTCGGCGGCCGAGATGCTGTTGGCCAGCGGAGCGTTGGCCACCAGGATGCCGCGACGAGTGGCCTCGTCGAGGTCGATGTTGTCCACCCCGACGCCGGCCCGGCCGACCACGCGCAGCCGCGGTGCGGCCTCCATGAGCTCCCGGTCGACCCTGGTGCCGCTGCGGACCACCAACCCCTCGGCATCCGATAGCAGGTCCATGAGGCGGGACCTGGGTTCCCCGGCGGCCTCCACCACTTCGCAGGTGTCCCGCAGGTACTCCGCACAACTTGCTGCCAGCACCTCGGCGATCACCACTACGGGTCTGGTTCCTGCGGGCACTTTCTCCACTCTCCTGCTCGCTGGTCGCGATTGTGCCCAACCAGCCTCCGATCCACAACCCGGCTCCTGTGGAGGTGCTGACGGTGCCCATGTCGCCAAGGTCGGGCGCTGACGGTAGGTGGGCGCGGCTATCCGGTGACGTAGACTGACCGGTGTGGCACCGGCGCGCGACCCCGAGGATGCTGAGGTACGGATGGCGCGGGCATCCGCCGGCGCGGTCGGCCGCCGTCTGAAGGTGGACATCTAGATGCCGGCGGCGATCCTGGTCGCTCTGAAGTTCATCTTCGTGGCCCTCGTCTACCTGCTGGTATGGAGGGTGGCCACCGCGGTGGCAGAGCATGTCGGCGCCAAGCCCTGGAGGGTCCTGGGCGGTCCCGGGACCGGGTTGACCGTGGTCAGGAGCGATACCCAGAACGGGCTGGAGATCGATGTTCGTCAACCGATCGTGCTGGGTAGCGGAAGCGAGGCGGATGTACACATCGACGACGCCTACGCGTCGGATCTCCATGCCCGGCTGGATCCCGAGGAGGGGTCGCTCACCCTGGCGGACCTGGGTAGCACCAGCGGGACCTACGTGAACGGGAAGCGGGTGACCGCAGTCGTGGCGCTGAGCCGGGGTGACTCCATCCAGATCGGCAAGACCGTAATGGAGGTGAAGTGAGGTTCGTCTGGGCTTCCGGAAGCGACACCGGACGCAGGCGTCCCAAGAACGAGGATTCGATCCATCCGGAGCATGACGGTCGGACTTCGGGCTCGCTACTGGTGGCGGTGGCGGACGGGTTGGGGGGCCACCGCGGTGGGGAGGTGGCCAGCAGCCTGGCCATCGAGAAGCTGCTCGCCGCCGACGGGACACCCAAGGAGCGGGTGCGGGCGGCTAACGATGCCATCCAGTCCAGAGTCTTCGAGGAACCCCGGCTGGCCGGAATGGGCACCACCCTAACGGTCGCCGAACTACGTCCTGACGGCGACGTCACCCTCGCCCATGTCGGAGATAGCCGGGCCTACCGGTGGCATGCCGGACGCTTCAATCAGCTCACGAACGACCACACCTTCGTTCAGGATGAGCTCGATGCCGGACGGCTGACGCCGGAACAGGCCCGCAACCATCCCGAGCGGTCCGTCCTAACGAGGGCGCTGGGATTCGGCCACGATCTGGTGGTCGATGGAGCTCGGCTGAAGGTCTCGGTAGGAGATCGCTTGCTGCTGTGCTCGGACGGTCTTACATCGATGGTCAGGGATGATCGGATTGCCCCCATCCTGGAGAGCGAGGCCCCATCCGATGCGGTCTGGGCGCTGGTCGAGGCCGCCAACCGGTCGGGAGGGTTGGACAACGTGTCTGTGATCGTGGTGGCGATCGCAGAGGACGAAGCGAGCGGGGATTGAACGGATCATCCCGTCCGGTCGCGATGATTCTTCGAGCATCGTGCTGGTGTCCGGATCGCCCGATTCGATGAGCCGGACGGCGGAACTCGTATTCGTCTGCGGGTCGGCTGGCCTGGCGGCATTCGGTGTCCTGCTCGTCAACCTGGCCCGGGAGGAGGTGCGGGCCACGCCGCCGCTGGCGGCCTTCCTGGTGGTGGCCTTGGCGTTCGGGCTGCTCCTGGTGGCGTTACGGGCGTGGGCGCCGGACGCCACACCCCTCCTGATTCCCACGGCTTCCATCCTGGCAGCGTTGGGGTTCGTCACCATCTACCGCTTGGACGAGGACCTGGCGAGCCTTCATGGCTGGTGGCTGTTGCTCAGCGCCACCATGGCAGCCCTCTGGCTGTACGCCGTCTCCGAAAAGGGACTAGGCCATCGCGGCGGTGGTTGGTGGCCTCTCCTGGCCCTCGCGGCCGGACTGGTTGCGATCCCGTCTCTGGGCTCGGATGGTGGCACGATCTGGTTGGCCTGGGAATCGGGCGCCGGGGTCGTTCTCAACCCCGGAGAGATTGTCAAGTTGGTGGCGGTGGTCCTGTTCGCCACCCTCCTGGCCGAACGGCAGGCCTTCTTCTCCGCCGGTGGTCGTTATACGGCCTCGCTCATCTCGGCTCGGGTCACGACGGTCTGGCCGTCGCTCACCCTTTTGGGGCTCGTCCTGATCGGCGTTGCCATCCGGGACCCTGGAACGTTCATGACCGTGGTGGGAGTGTTTTGCGTGATGGCCTACATGGCTACCAACCGGGTTGCCTACCTGGTCGGTGGTCTCGGTGCGGGACTCCTCTGGTTGGTTGCCGGTCCCTGGCTATCAGAGGATCTCCAGACCCGGATAACGGTGTGGACGGATCCATGGACCCAACCGGACGGTCCGGGCAACCGGCTCGCCGAGGGCCTGTTCGGGCTGGCGGCGGGGAGTCTTTCGGGTACTGGGTTCGGTCTTGGTGACCCCGACCTGATCCCGGAGTCGACCACCAGCCTGGCGTTCGCGGCCGTTGGAGAGGAATTGGGCCTCGCCGGGACCGTGGTGGTGCTGGCCGCCTACGCCCTGATGGTGGTCACCGGGTTCGGCATCGCGTTGCGGGCCAGGGAAGTGTTCCAAAAGCTCCTTGCGGGTGGGCTGTCGCTGCTCCTTGGTGCCCAGACCGCGATGTCCGTGGCCGGGGTGGTGGGGCTCCTTCCCGGTACGGCCATGCCGATTCCCTTCCTGTCGTACGGGCTGTCGTTGACGATGGTCGGGTTCATCCTTCTCGCCGTCCTGGCCCGCGTCAGCCACGAGGAACGGGTATGAACGGGCCGGTCCGCCGGGTGGTCCTGGTACTCGGCATCGTTTTCCTGATTCTGGTGGTGGACCTCACCTACTGGCAGGCCATCGCAGCCGACCGGCTCCGTGAGAACCCCCGGAACCCGCGGGTGGAACTGACCAGGTCGGGTCAGGAACGCGGCCAGATAGTCTCCGCGGACGCGGTGGTGCTCGCCAGATCGGTGCCCGATACTTTCGATCCCGGCGTATACCGGCGCGAGTACCCGTACGGGTCGGTGTATGCGCATGTTGTCGGCTTCTCATCGGCGCTGTTCGGCGATCGGGGCGTGGAAGCCGCTCATGCCTCGCTTCTCCGCTCGCGCCGCGACCTGACCACCTCGGGGATCCTCAACGCGCTGCTCGGTGATGACTTGCGACCCCGTTCGATCCAGCTGACGCTCTACCACGAGCTTCAGGTAAAGGCCGCCCGAGCCCTGGGCGATCGGCGGGGCGCGGTGGTAGCCCTCGATCCTGCCACCGGTCAGGTCCTGGCGATGGCCAGTTCACCGTCCTTCAATCCCAATGCCCTGGTCGGGACGAACGCCGCGGTGGTGTGGGACGCCCTGACGGAAAGCCCGGACGGCCCCCTCGACAATCGCGCGATAGCAGGGTCATTGCCGAGACTGCTGACTTCCGGGGGAACTATCACGCTCGACGAAATGGATCCGCATTCGGCGCTGGGCATTGCCACGCGGGTGGCCGCAGCCGGACAAGACGGGCTGATGATGCGCCCGTACGTAACCGCTCGGGTATTCGACGCCGACTCCAATCAAGTGGAGCAAACGGATCCGGAGCCAATGACCGATACCTTCAGCTACGAAGCCGCCCTGTCGCTCTACGGAGAGAGCCGGCCGCTGGCGGTCGGCGATGCCCGGGATGGCCCGGTGGACACAGTCGGCAACTCTGGAGTTGCCGAGATCGGTGCGGGTGAGCCGGCTGCGTGGTTCTTCGGGGTCTGGCCCGCTACCCGCCCCACCATCGTGGTGGCGGTAGTCGTCTATGCCGGCGAGCCGGGCAGAGCGGCGGCGGCTTCCATTGGCCGCACGGTGCTAGAAGCCTGGATCGACATGATCTCCAGACCACTGACAAACAAACGCTAAGGGACTCGCCCGTGGCAAACTACCTGGTATGAAAGTGGTCAGCCACCATCCGAGCCCTCTCGTACGGGGTATAGCGGTACTTTCCTGAATGGTTGCTCCGAACTCGCTGGGTCGTTACGAGTTGACCGCGCAGATCGCGCGCGGCGGCATGTCGGATGTGTTCGAGGCTCGGGATCGCCTTCTCGACCGCAAGGTGGCCGTCAAGATCCTCCACGACCGGTACGCCGAGACAGATACCTTCGTAGCGCGCTTCCGGAAGGAGGCACGGGCGGTCGCCAACCTGAGCCACCCCAACATCGTGTCGGTCTACGACTGGGGCGAGGAAGACGGCACCTACTTCATGGTCATGGAGCTGGTTAAAGGGCGGTCCCTGCGCGACATCATCCAGGCCGAGGGCAGGCTCCTGCCGCGTAGAGCAACCGAGATAGCAGCCGAGATCGCCAAAGCGCTCGACGCCGCTCACCGCAGCGGTGTCATCCACCGCGACATCAAGCCCGGCAACGTCCTCTTGACGACGGATGGCAGCGTCAAGGTGACCGACTTCGGCGTGGCCCGGGCTCGCAACGCCACCGAAGGGCTGACCAAGGTGGGATCGGTCATCGGCACCGCCACCTACTTCAGCCCCGAACAGGCCAGTGGCGACCCGGCGGACGAGCGGTCGGACATCTACAGCCTTGGAGTGGTGCTCTACGAAATGCTGGTGGGGCGTCCCCCCTTCAGGGGGGAGAGCGCGGTGTCGGTGGCTTACCAGCACGTCACCGCCGAGGTCGTGCCGCCGAGCAGGCTCAATACCGACGTGTCGCTGGAGCTCGAGAACGTGGTGATGCGCGCTCTCGAGAAGGACCCTGATCTACGCTACGAGACTGCGGCCGACATCCATCATGACCTGCTGGTTCTGCTGCAGGGTCGACCTTCACCGGCCGGCCCGGCCCCGGTTTCCTCTCCCGGCCGAGCCACCCCCGCTCCGGACCTGCCGCCTCCCCCGCCCCGAGCCGACGAGGACTACCGCCGCTTGCATGGCCAGTCCCGCCAACCCTCGCAGCTCCCCTTCATCCTCACCGCCGTCCTTCTGGCTGCCGGCGTGGTGCTCGGGGCATACCTCCTACTCAACAGCCTTTCGAACGATCCTGCGCCTTCCACCACCCTGCCGGTGGTGACCATTGCAGTTCCCGACGTGACTGAACTATCCGGGGATGAGGCGCTCGTCGTGCTCCAGGAGGCCGGGTTCCTGGTCACGCAGAGCAGGGAGCCCAGCGAGGCTCCGGAGGACTCGGTGATCCGGACCGAGCCGGCGGCGGGAACGGTGGCCGAGGAGGAATCTCCTCTCAATATGGTCGTCTCCGACGGGCCGGCCCAACTGCAAGTACCCACCGTGGTCGGTTCGACCAAGGAGCGCGCCATCGGGCAACTCCAGGGTCAAGGGTTTACCTACACGGAACGCACCGCCCGCCATGACACGATAGGGGTGGGCGTGGTGATCAGCCAGAATCCGGAGGGCGAGGCCAGAGCCCCGGTCGGGTCGAGTGTCGAGTTGGTGATCTCGGCCGGCCCGCAGCCCATCGAAATGCCCAGGGTGATCGGGCTGAGCCGTGATCGAGCGGAGGGGATGCTCGAGGGACTCGGTCTGGAGGTCTCAACCACATTCGCCCGCAGCAACGAGGTGCCGGCCGGGGTGGTAGCCGGCCAGCAACCTTCTCCCGGAGCGGATGTGAACCCCGGATGGAGCGTTCAGCTGGTGGTCTCCGAAGGTCCCGAGATGTTCACGCTCGAGGAACTGGCCGGCCGGCCGGTTGCTGACGTGATCGTCCTGCTCGGGGAGGCCGGGATGCAGGTACAGGTCATCCAGGAGCCCAGCTCGAGCCACGAGGTGGGTGTGGTCATCCGTACCGATCCGCCGGGGGGTACGGAACTGCTGGTGGGCGAGATGGTCACCGTGTACGAATCCACGGGACCGGATCTGGTGGAGGTTCCCGACCTCACCGGCGCCACCCCGGAGGAGGCGGAAGCGAGCCTGACCGCGCTGGGTCTCCTGCTGGAGGTTGCCGACTCCAGAGCAGCGGTCGATGCGCCCGCGTTGGAAGGCAGGATCGCCCGCCAGGCTCCAGGCCCGGGCGCGGAGTTCATGCGGGGCGAGACCGTGCTGGTGGTGCTCGGAGACTACACTGCCCCGGTGGTGGACTCCGAGGGTGAGAATTCGGAACCGGAAGAAGAATAGGGGGTCGGCCGTGGCGTCAGTCGAGGCTCTGAGCCGGGACGCGGCGGGCGCGAACGGACCGGCGGTGACGGTTCGGGACGCAGTGTTCCGCTACGGGTCCAAGACGGTTGTCGAGAAGTCCAGCGTTGACATCCCGGCCGGATCGATCGCGGCGCTGATCGGGCCCAACGGCGCAGGTAAGTCGACCCTGCTCAACGCCATTGCCGGCCTGGTCCAGCCGGCGTCGGGCAGCGTCACCGTGGGGTCCAGGAACGGACGGACGTATCGCACTTCCTACGTACTCCAGGAGACCAAGGTCAATCCCTCGCTACCGGTCACCGTTCGAGAGGTGGTGAGCATGGGCCGTTATGCGGGTGGGCGGCAGCTGCGCTTCCTCACCAAGGAGGATCGCAGGATGGTTGACGAGGCGATGGAAAGGACCAACATCACCCACCTCGCGATGCGCCATCTCTCCCGACTCTCGGGCGGGGAACGCCAGCGGGTACTGCTGGCCCAAGGGCTGGCCCAGGACCATGACATCCTGCTGCTGGACGAGCCGGCCACCGGCCTTGATGTGGTGTCCATCCAGGCGGTGCGGGACACGATCCGCTCCGAGAATGAGCACGGTTGCACGGTCATCGTCACGACCCATGACCTGGCCGAGGCCTGGGATGCCCACTACGTGGTACTCCTGGCCGGGCGCGTTGTCACCGCTGGTCCGCCCGGAGAAGTTCTGAAGGCATACCACATGACGGCGGCGTAGGGCTTGGGGCTGATGAACGTGGAGGACACCCACCTATTCCTCGATGATCCTCATCACGACGAGACGGATCGGCATCACTCCCACGAACGATCCATCCACCTGGAATCCGATCCCACCGACCTCCACCACGACGAGCACAATCACTGAGAAGTGGGCAGTGGGCAGTGGGCAGTGGGCAGTCGTTAAGTGATGGGGGCTCGGGGGCCCGGAGCGTCTCAGTGGGCAGCCGGGCAGCCTGGCAGGGAGCACTGCAACATCTGAGGGGGCTCCACGACCTCCGAAAGATCTCCAGCCCAACACGTCAACACCCCCAGCAGAGGGGGACAACATCCTCCGAGATAACCCCAGCCCCAACTGGCGACTAACCACTGGCGACTAACCACTGGCGGGGCGGGTCAGGAAGTTGTCGAGGAGGGCCATCCCCTCGTCGGTGAGAACGCTCTCGGGATGGAACTGCACGCCGTGGATGGGAAGCTCCCGGTGCCTTACTCCCTGGACGACATCGTCCTCGCTCCAGGCGCACGGCTCGAGTACGTCGGGCAATGCGCTCGCCGCCAGCGAGTGGTATCTCGTCGCGACGAAGGGATTCTTAAGGCCGGAGAAGATGTCCTTGCCGTCGTGACGGATCGAAGAGGTCTTGCCGTGCATTATCCGGGGAGCGAGGTCGATGGCGCCGCCGAACGAGGTGACGATGGCCTCATGGCCGAGGCATACGCCCAGGATGGGCACCAGCCCGGCGAAGTGTCCGAAGTACGACTCCGTGTAGCCGGCGTTCTCGGGCCGCCCGGGTCCGGGTGAGATGACCAGCCGTTCCGGTTCGAACCGGGCGGCGGAGGACGCATCCATCACGTCAATGCGGACCACGGTCGGTTAGGCGACGAGTTCACCCAGGTACAGGACCAGGAAGAAGGTCAAGCTCACGAAATAGTCCACAACCAGCACCCGCATCGCCCGCCAAGCAAACCACCCG
>JAGWAN010000008.1 GCA_021296345.1 Acidimicrobiia bacterium
TGGACTACCTGATCTGGTGACCGACCCTGCAGTCGCCCGACTCCAACGGGTTGACCGTATCCAACATCACCTGGTAGCGGGCCCTCCCGATCATGCGGTCTTGGCACGAGGGTTGGCCGATTCTGTCGGACATGTCTGCCATGTTCGGGCACGCCCACGGTTCGGCAACTCGGGTTGTGCCGGGCGTGTTCCCGGAGGGACGGGGGTGTGACCCTTTTCCGGCTGTGCCGGTGGGGTCGTTCCCCCAGCCCCTGCGGTTTCCATGCCCAGCCATGCCTCGCCAAGCCGAGCCTTGCCCCGCCGTGCCGCGCCTAGCCATGACATTCTCTAGGAGAGCGTCTCAATGCTCTCCACTTCGAACCGGCCGTATGGTCCTGACTTCTCCGGCCGCCAGTCCCCCACCCCGTGACGACGCCTGATCGGAATCCAACCCACCACACCCCACGACTTTTCCCCTCCCCCAACGCCCCGAATTTAGAAAAGCGGGCCTAACCAAAGATCCGATACTCAAACTGATAACCCACGTCTCTAAAAACCCTCTGAACAGGTGCTTTACTACGAATTAAGGTGGAGGTGCGGGGAATCGAACCCCGGTCCGTCGATACTTCGGTGGCGGCCTCTCCGAGCGCAGCCGATGGCGAGCCTTCAGGCGGTCGGACTCCATCGGCGAGTGACCGTCCGCCCTACACCCGGATTGATCTCAACTCTCTGGTCCGGGCATCCCGGAGAGTCCATCCTGCTGAGCGACGCCCACTCCGAAGGGGGCAGGAACCCCTCCGGGGGACGGGCTACCTTTATCTAGGCAGCCAGTGCAAGGTTTGGCTTGGCACTTATGGTTGTTACCGGCTGTTTAACGAGGACTCCGGTGACCTCGGCTCGCTTCCGACACCTCTACTACCGACGTCGAAACCTGTTCACCCCCAATGGAGATTGTTCGACCAGTCTACACCCGTCCCGTGACAAGCGGCTTCGCCGCTGTCCATCGGGCAGGCGCTTACCTCGATTGGTCCCGGCCTGACATGGCCCGACGGGCCTCCATCTCCATGTCGCGGGCCTTCAACTTCTCCCGCTTGTCGTAGTGGCGGGATCCTCGGCCGACCCCGATCAGCACCTTGACCCGCCCATTCTTCCAGTACATCCTGATCGGCACGATGGTGAGACCCCGCTCCTTGACGCGCCTGCTGATCCGCCCGATCTCCCGGCTGTGGAGGAGCAACTTGCGCTCTCGCTTGGCTTCGTGACCGCCGTGACGAGCCATCTCGTATGGAGCGATATGCATCCCCACCAGCCATACCTCACCGTGGCGTACCAGGCCATAGGCCTCTCTCATCTGAACTTGCCCCGCCCGGAGGCTCTTCACCTCGGAGCCAATCAGCACGATGCCGGCCTCGTACTCCTCATTGAACACGAAGTCGAACCGCGCGCGGCGGTTGGAGGCGATACCCGAGCCCGGGTCCTTTTTCTTCCGCTTCACGATCTTCTCTCCGAGCCCTGACTCATCCGGGCAGGTAATGCATGGGGTCTACGGGGCTACCCACCTCCCGCACCTCGAAGTGCAGATGGGGACCGGTACAGAAGCCGGTGCATCCGACGTACGCCACCACGTCGCCGGCCAGCACCTCCTCGCCCTCGCTCACCGCGATCCGGGACGCATGGGCATAGAGGGAAGATAGGCCCCCGCCGTGGTCTACCACCACGGTCCGCCCGTAACCTCCCCAGGTCCCCGCGAGGATCACCGTACCGTTGGCGGCGGCGTGGATGGGTTCCCCGGTGCTGCCACGCAGGTCGATTCCCGTGTGGAGGCGGCGATCCCCGAATATGGGATGGACGCGCCACCCGTAGGGTGAGGTGAGGGCGCCACCCACCGGCCAGGCCAGCACGCCCGGCGCCCGTCCCTCCCGGACCTGGCGCCGGAGGATCTCGAGTTCGATCCTATTGGACTCGGCCTCGAGGGCCCCCACGTGATCCTCATGGTCCTCGATCTCGCTGATCACCTCGGCCAGCAACGCCTCCTGCTTGTCCAGTTCCTCGCCGAGTTGCACCCGTGCCGTCGCCACCTCCGATTGATACTGCTCGGCCAGGGCCTGCTCATCCTCCAGCCGGGCGAGCAACTCCGCTTCGCGCTCCTGTTCCCGGACCAACTCCTCCTGTCGGGTCACCTCCTGGCGCTCCAGGATCTCGAGGGAATGCAGCAGCAACTCCGTGTCCTCCAGCAGCCTGCGTGAATACTCCAGCCTGATCGAGTTGGACTCCGGATCCCACGCACCGGCAAACAGGGAGTTGATTCCGGTCGCGCTGCTCATGTACATCTCGACAGTCCGGTCCCGGAGCGACTCCCCGGTGACCCGCTGATCCAGCCTGGTCCTGGCCAGCTCGGCGTCCATCAACCTGACCCGGCGGCTGAGGCCCGTGAAGGCATCCTGGCTTACCGCCACCGCCGCGTCAGCCGAGGTCAACTGGTCCTCCGCCGCCCAGAGCTGAACCCTCAGCTCCTCCATGCGGGCTTCCGTTTCCTCGATCAGCTCGACGTAGGCCGTGCGCTCCGCCTCCGCGCTGTCGAGCAGGCGCTCCAACTCTGCCATCTGCTGCTCGACCTGGGCGAGGCGCTGCTCCTCGTTCTGGGCCTCGACCAGCACCGGCGCGGCCGCCGTGACCCCCAGCACGGCCAGCACCAATCCTCCGACCAGCCTGTGCCGGCGCACGGTCACACCCTCAGGAAGCGTCTCAGCCCGAGGCTGCTCCCGATGAATCCCGCCAACCCTCCGAAGGCAAGGATCAGGATGGCCCGGCTCAGCAGGAACCCCTGGTCGGCCTGGAAGCGGATCAGAATGTCGGTCGGGATTCGCTCCAGCAGGTTGTGGCTGGCGAACACCGCAGCCGCCGCAAGGCCGCCACCCAGCAGGCCGACCGTAGCGCCTTCGATTATGAACGGAACTCGGATGAACCAGTTGCCGGCGCCCACCAGCTTCATGATGGCGATCTCCTCCCGCCGGGCGTAGATGGCCATACGGATGGTGTTGGCGATCAGGACCACAGCCGACGCCCCCATGAGCACCACCAGGCCGATGCCGATGGAGTTGAGCACTCCGGTCAGGCTGAGCAGCCGCTCGATCCCCTCGCTGAACACCGAGAGGCGGCGGAGGAGCGGGTGGCCCACCAACCGGAACTGGACCTCCTGGTAGGTGGATATGTCCTCGAGCTCGACCCGGATCGAGGCAGGGAGATCGGCCGCCGTCACCGTCGCAGCCAGCGCCGGCTGGTCGCTGTAGATCTCGAGGAACTCCTGGTAGGCGCCTGCCTTGTCCAAGTACCAGGCGTTCTTCACCTCCGGATAGTCGTTGATCTGGGACAGGAGCTCACTGTGGGCCACCGGACCGCCCTCGTCCTTGAGGAAGATGATCAGGTGGTCGCCCTCTTGCCACTGCAAGGTATTGACCCGCACAAGCTCGTTGAACACCAGCGCGCCGAACGCCAGGGCCAGGGACACGAATACGGCCAGGATGGCGCCGGTCGCCACCAGGGCATTGCGTCGCAGGTTGACGAAGGCCTCACCGATCAGGAAGAGAAGGGTGCTCACGTTTCGTCGGACGATTCGTAGCCGGAACCGGACTGGTCCCGCACCACGCGTCCCCGGTCGAGTTGGACCACCCGGCGGCGCATAGCATCCACGATGGCGAAATCGTGGGTGGCCATCATCACCGTCGTTCCGGTGCGGTTGATCCGGTCAAGCAACCTCATGATGCCCACCGATGTGGCCGGGTCGAGGTTGCCGGTCGGCTCATCGGCCAGCAAGATGGGCGGCCGGTTGACGAAGGCCCTTGCGATGGACACCCGTTGCTGCTCGCCGCCGGACAGTTGCCGCGGATAGCGGTCGGTCTTGGCCGACAGGCCCACGAGCTCCAGCACCGTATTCACCTGGCGGCGCACGATGGAGCGAGGACAGCCGGTCACCTTGAGGGCGAAGGCCACGTTCTCGGCCACCGTCTTGGTGGGCAACAGCTTGAAGTCCTGGAAGATGGTTCCGACGGTGCGGCGGAGGTACGGAACCCGCCAGGTTGGGAGCTTGGTGATGTCCTTACCGGCCACCCAGATCTTGCCCCGGGTCGCCTTCTCCTCACGCAGGCACATCCGGATCAGCGTGGACTTGCCCGAGCCGGACGGACCCACCAGAAAGACGAACTCCCCCTTGCGGACGTCCATGCTCACTTCCTGGACTGCCACGACCCCACCGTCGTAGACCTTGGCAACATTATGCAGTCGGATCATGAACGTCCCTGTCCCACCAAGTCCGGAAGCGTACGGGATGCTGAGACTACCAACGGGACCCTGCTACTCAAAGCGTTTAGAGGATGCGCGAACCCCGGCATCCCCCCGATCCTGCCGTTCCCGGTTGGCACGGCGCCAGTGCAGGTAGGACTCGGTGAGCCTTTCCATACTCCCGTCCAGCACCCCTTGGACATTGCCGATCTCCTGACCGGTACGGAGGTCCTTTACCTGCTGGTAGGGCTGGAGAACATAGGAACGGATCTGGCGTCCCCACGCAGCTTCGGTCTGCTCCCCGCGGATCTGGTCCAACTCCTGTTGCTGCTGCACACGAGCCAACTCGGCCAGCTTTGCCCTTAGAAGGGCCATGGCCCTGGCCCGGTTCTGGAGCTGGGAACGTTCCGCCTGGCAGGCCACCACGGTGCCTGTCGGCAGATGGGTGAGCCGGACCGCAGAGTCGGTGGTGTTCACGTGCTGGCCGCCGGCGCCCTGAGAACGGTAGGTGTCGATCCGGAGGTCATCCGGACTGATCTCGACGGCGGCATCCTCCACCAGCGGCACCACGTCCACCCCGGCGAAGGAAGTATGACGGCGGGCGTTGGAGTCAAAGGGAGATATGCGTACCAGGCGATGGACGCCTCGCTCGGCCTCCAGAACCGCATAGGCATGCTCTCCCTCGACAGTCAGGGTGGCCGACTTGATGCCGGCCTCCTCGCCCGACTGGAGATCGTCGATCTCGTGTTGGAAGCCGAGCTCGGTTAGATACCGGACGTACATTCGGACCATCATCTCCGCCCAGTCCTGGGCGTCCACGCCCCCCGCGCCGGCGTGCACGCTGAGGATGGCGGGATGATCGTCGTACTCGCCGAAGTAGAGCGACTCCTCCTCGAGAACCGCTACCCGTCGTTCGGTGGCGCCGAGGTCGCGAACCACCTCCTCGAGGGTGGCGGGGTCGCCCTCCTCCCTGGCCAGTTCGACCAGGATTTCCGCGTCCTCCAGGTCGCTGTCCATAGCCTCCACCCGGTTGACCAGGCGTTCGATCCGTCCCAGCCGGCGGGTCAGGCGGGTGGCTCGTTCGGGGTTGTCCCAGAGGTCGGGAAGGGCGACCTGAGCTCTCAGCTCGACTAGCTCGTCGAGCTTGGAATCGACATCAAAGGAACCTCCGGGCGTCCGAGAGGCGGGCGCGCAGGTCGTCGATGAGGGGGCGGGGGTCGGTGCGGTCCATGACGGACGGGAGGTTAGCCCCGATTCCTAATGGATCGGGATTCCTACCGTGAACAGTCGAGGCATGACGTTAGGCCGGCCTAGAAACTCTTCCCGGATAGAATCCCGGTATGGCCCGACTACTCGCCGCTATCACCGGGAAGTGTCGCGCCGCCTTGGCTGAGTGGGCGGCCCGGCGCGAGGGCGCCCGCCAACTCCCCCGCGATATCTTCACGGCGGCCCGCCACATCGTGGGTCCCACCGGGTACGCCTGGTCCGGCGCCTGGCAGCGACTCGACGAGGACGGCGCCGACTATCTGAGGTCCTTCGATCCCCGGATACCGCCCAGCGTCTTCCTGTCTCCCAGCGACCTCACGAGATCCATCCACCCCGTGCCTCTGGCGGAACGCTGCATCGAGGACTGGTCGGAACCGGTACGACCGGATACCCCCGACGCCTCTCTGCCTGAGCCCAGCGGCTGACGATCCCCTGTACCTTGTTTCCGGGTATGCCGGCAGCCGTAGGCTCACGATGACCCCCTTAACCGGAAGTCCGCAACCGTCTGAGCGAGATCGTGGATGACGTCTTAGGAGCGTGCTGAAAAGGATGAGGACGGGCTGGCCCGCGATGCCTCGAACCGGGGTTTCGCTGCCGGTGATCGGGCTGACTGGACATTTTTCGGTACCCTCCTAGCCACCCGGATCCGAGTCGTGATTACGAAGCACTGCAGACGTGATCGGCTCGATTACCACGGTCGTGGAATCGTCCGATAGCACCGGCGTTTGGGGCACCTCGATCCCGGTACGGCTGACCCGCTGCTCAGGCAGGGAAGCTCATCGGAACCCGAATCACGGATGCTGTCGAGCATGCGGCTGTAGTGACGCCATGCCGGTTCGTGGTCATCGAACACGACCAGCGTCTCGGGCTGCTGTCCCGCGAAGGCTCTCTCGGGCAGGTTGGCGGATCGACGATCACACGGGGTCCGGTCTCCGCCAGCCAGCAGGAACAGCTTGGCGTGGGTTACTGACCCGCGCAGAACTCGGAACGTTGCCTGCCCCGCCGTTACCTTCTCCAGGACGCGACGGTGCCTCTGTCCCTTAAGGCCCATGATCGCTGCCCGCGTCCCTTCGGCTGCGGCCTTCTGGAAGGCGAGCACGTCGACCACTTTGCCGAGTGTCGCCTCAGGCCGAAAACACACTCGATTCCCCGAAGAAGAAGTCGTCCAACATCCTTGACGATGGGTCCTGCGCTGGCCAAGTAGGTCAGGACTCTGAGGCTCTCGAAACCCTCGAAGAGGGACCAGTCGAACTTCTCATCTTCCAGGTACCTGGCTCGGACAACCCGAAGCCGGCGCCGTCATCCAACCCAAGCGTCGGCGTCGGCGCAGGTTCCAACATCGGCGCCGGCCGGCATCCTCTTCCACTCGGGCGATTCGGACGATATCAGTGCCGCGTGACACGCGGATTCCTATCGAGCGCGGGCGGCCGCCATGCAGTCGGGTGTCTTGGCGCATCGCTTGGCCTTGACACCTGACCCGCACGGACACGGGGCGTTGCGTCCCACCTTGGCCGACTTCGCCTGCTTGGGCCGCCGCGGTCCCGAACCCGTGGCGAGGTTGGTCCGGGGTCGGGCCCGGCGACGAGCCTCCGCCACCTCGACCCGGTAGAGGTAGCGGGCGGTGTCACGCTTCACCGTGTCCACCAAGTAGCTGAACATCTCGTAGCCCTCTCGGCGGTACTCGGTCAGGGGATCCCGCTGGCCCATCGCCCTCAGGCCGATCCCGGCCCGCAGGTAGTCCATCTCCGACAGGTGATCCCGCCACTTGTTGTCGATGATCGACAGGGCGAGACCCTGCTCGATGCGGCGCATCACCTCGGGAGTCAGTTCGCTCTCCCGCTCCTCGAACCGGCGGACCGCGTCATCCGCAACCGCCTCCACCACATCGTCGACCGATCTGGCGGCCACCAGGTCGCCGGGTGATAGCTCGGACGAGTACAGAATCTGGAGTTCCCGGAGCAAGCCGTCCCAGTCCCACTCCGACGGAGGAACATCCTCCGGCAGACCGGCCCGCACGGTGGCCTCGACCGACTCCTCCACCCATTCCACCACCAGGTCCCGGCTCTGCCGGGTGCGTAGGATGCCGTCCCGCCACTCGTAGATCACCTCACGCTGGCGGTTCATTACCTCGTCGTACTTGAGAACGTTCTTCCGGATCTCGAAGTTCTGCGACTCGACCTGCGATTGGGCCCGCTCCACGGCCTTGCTGACCATCTTCGCCTCGATCGGGACCTCGTCGGGCATCCTGAGCCGCTCCATGATGGTGCTGACCCGCTCGCTGGCGAACCTCCTCATCAGTTCATCGCCGAGGGACAGGTAGAAGCGGGACTCCCCCGGATCGCCCTGGCGGCCCGACCGTCCCCGGAGCTGGTTGTCGATCCGGCGGCTCTCGTGGCGCTCGGTCCCGAGCACGTAGAGACCCCCGGCCTCCAGCACCTGGCGGCGGGTTTCCTCCATCGCGGCGGTATGGGAATCGAGGAGTTGGTGGTACTCCTCCTCCCAGAAAGGACTGTCCGGCGGCAGATCCGGTCGCTTCCGCATGGCGGCTCGCGCCATGCCCTCCGGGTTGCCGCCCAACTGAATATCCACGCCGCGCCCGGCCATGTTGGTGGCCACCGTGACAGCGCCGGGACGGCCGGCCTGGGCAATGATCTCGGCCTCCCGGGCGTGGTGCTTGGCGTTCAGCACCTCATGGGGGATTCCCCGCCTGGCCAGCAACCTCGCCACCCGTTCGGACTTCTCGATCGAAACCGTGCCCACCAGCACCGGCTGGCCTGCCTGGTGACGCTCCTCTATGTCCTGAGCCAGCGCTTGGTACTTCGCGTCCTCGGTCTTGTAGATCACATCGGGCTGGTCGACCCTCGCCACAGGAACATGGGTGGGGACCTCCATGACCTCCAACCCGTAGATCTGCGAGAACTCGGAGGCCTCGGTCATGGCAGTACCGGTCATTCCGGCCAGTTTGTCGTATAAGCGGAAGTAGTTCTGGAGGGTGATCGCCGCCAGGGTCTGGTTCTCCTCCTTGATCCGTACCCCCTCCTTGGCCTCGATGGCCTGGTGGAGACCTTCCGAATAGCGGCGGCCTTCCAGAACCCGTCCGGTGAACTCGTCGACGATCATCACCTGGCCCTGCGAGACCAGGTACTCGACATCGCGGTGGTAGAGCGCCTTGGCCCGCAGCGCCTGCTCGAGATGGTGAACGAAGTCGACCGCGGCATGGTCGTACATGTTCTCCACGCCCAGCATGCGCTCGACCTGGGCTACACCTTCCTCGGTGGTCAGCACCTGCCGCTTGCCGTAGTCGACCTCGTAGTGTGCCCCCTCCCGGAGACTCCGCACCAGCCTTGCGAACTCCCGGTACCAGCGGGCGTTGTCGCCGACCTTGCCTGAGATGATGAGGGGGGTTCGCGCCTCGTCCACCAGGATCGAATCCACCTCGTCGACGATGCCAAAGGGATGGCCGCGCTGTACCCGTAGCTGCATGGACATGGCCATGTTGTCGCGCAGGTAGTCGAACCCGAACTCGTTGTTGGTGCCGTACGTGACGTCAGCCTCGTAGGCAGGCTTGCGCGAGGCAGGATCGTCGCCCGCCTGGATGAGACCCACGGAGAAGCCCAGCATCCGGTAGATGCCCCCCATCCATTCAGCATCGCGGGCGGCCAGGTAGTCATTGACGGTCACGACATGCACGCCTGCTCCGCTGAGGGCGTTGAGGTAGACCGGCATGGTGGAAACGAGCGTCTTGCCCTCTCCGGTCCGCATCTCGGCGATCATGCCCCGGTGGAGAGCGCCGGCGCCGATCACCTGGACGTCGTAGTGCCGCTGGCCGAGTGTCCGCTTGGCGGCCTCCCTGACCGTGGCGAAGGCCTCCACCTCCAGATCGTCCAGGGGTTCTCCGGCTTCGAGACGCGTCCGGAACTCGACGGTCTTCCGGGCTAGGGCGGAGTCGTCGAGCTGCTCCATCCGGGGCTCCAACTGGTTGACCCGCGCCGCCAGGGCTTCGAGGCTCTTCAGATTCTTGGACTCACCGGCACGCAGCACCTTGGCGAGTAGCGACATGATTCACCGTTTCTCGTCTATCGGGCGGAGGACACGTCAGCACGACCCGCCGGCGTCATGCTATTCGCCCCTGGGGCGTCTGTGAACCCCTTCCAGTGGCCAATGGCCTGTGGCCAGTTGGGGCTGGGATTGTCTCGGGTCGAGCGAACCCGTCTGATGGTCGGGTTTCCCTGGTGGCCACTGGCCACTGCCGTCAGGCGGGCTCGATCAGCTCCAGGTGCCCACCGGCTGACCGGTGGAGGACGTTGAGGTCCCCCGTTTCGACGTTGGAGAAGAGAACCACGGGATCTCCCTTCTCCTCCATGACGATGGCCGCCTCCTCGGGAGTCATCGGCTTGCCGAGCGGCCGCCGTACGCGAGAGATAGAGGTATACCGGTCATCGGGTCCATCGGAACGCCGCCGAGGATTGCCGGCGCGAGCTTCGGGCTTCCGATGGCGGCGGCGATCGCTGAGTCTCTGCGAGAGCCGGCGCAGCCGGCGTTCGAAGTGTTCCGATGCGGCGTCGACGGAACGGCTTACGGTGTCACCCTCGCCCGACGCCCTGATCAGATGGCCGGCCGCTCGAGCGGACAGCTCGGCTCGGAAACCGTGATCGCTGCCGTGTCTGCTGACCCTGGTGACGTTCACATCAACGTCACCCAGGCGGTCGAAGAACTTGGCCGTCCGGTTGACGCGCCCCATTGCATGGGCGCGGGTCTCATCGGTAAACCGGATTCCCCGCCCGCGTATCCGGACCTCCATGAGCCGATGTTAGCTCTGACTCTTCAAGCTCTACGCCTACCGCCTCCACCCCACCGGGATCGGGTGAGAGTGATAGCCGAAGTGACGGCGCCGCGGCAGGCGCCGGCCGCCGAGCTCAGGGTGGCGCCGGTGGTCAGCACATCGTCCACCAGCACCGCTCCCCCGGGCGGGCACGACACCGACCGGAAACGCAGGCCGCCACGGCGCCTGGAGCGGATCTGGCTCCGGTGGAGCAAGGGCGCCCGCAGCACGTCCGCTACAGGCAGGCCGGCAACCCGGGCAAGCGCCATGGCCAGCGCTCTGCCGGGGTCGGTACCGAACCTGGCCCGGCGGGGCAATGACCTGGGTACAGGCACCAGGGCGGCCGCATCGGTCGGGATGAGATCGACCATAAGGGGCGCCAATCCCGGGGCGACCCGGTCGGCGCCCTGGTACTTCATGGCGTGGACAGCGTTGCGGATCGGACCGTCGTGAACCAGCAGGGAGCGCACCAGCACGCCCGACGGGAGCCTTACCTCGCCGCCGGGTTGCAAGGACGCCTCGCAGGCGGGACACACCGCCGACTGCTCCGTCCGGTCCCGCCGGGGAGTTCTTACCGATGGGTTCCACCACCCGCACATCACGCACACCATGCCCTGTGTTGTAGGCGAACCCTGTGACAGCAAACCCTGGACGCCGGCCATGCCGGGATGTCAGGGGGAGTCGATCATCCTCCGCACCCTTTCCACGAGTTCGCCCAACGACCCGGAGTCGGGTGCTTCGGCGTTGAGGCGGAGCAACGGTTCGGTGTTGGAGGGCCGGACGTTGAACCAGCTGTCTCCCAGGTCGACCGTCAGCCCGTCAAGATGGTCCAGGGAAGCGCCGGCGAAGGCCGACGCCACCGCCCGGATCGCTGCCGCCGGGTCGTTGACCACGGTGTTGATCTCCCCCGACATGGCGTACGGCTCGTAGCCGCGCCTCAGCTCCGACAGCGGCACACCGGCCTCGGTCAGGACGGTCAGCAACACCAGCAGGGCCAGGGTCGCGCTGTCCGCCCCGTAGTTATCGCCGAAGTAGTAGTGGCCCGAGTGCTCACCCCCGAAGGCCGCCTCCTCCTCCGCCATCACAGCCTTGATGAACGAGTGGCCCACCCGGGTACGAACCGGCACCCCTCCCGCGGACCGGATGGCTTCGGCCACGCTCCTCGAGCAGATCAGATTGTGGACGATCCGGGCGCCCGGACGCCGGGCCAGGAACCAGCCCGCGATGATGGCGGTGGTCGTGCTCCCCGGGAGAGGGACTCCCTGCTCGTCCACGAACACCGCCCGGTCGGCGTCCCCGTCGAAGGCCACTCCCACGTCGGCCTTCTGTTCGCGCACGAGGCGGACCAGGTCGGCGAGGTTGTCGGGATCGAGGGGGTCGGCCGGATGGTTGGGAAAGGTACCGTCCGGCTCCAGGTAGAGGCCCATCAACGTGGACGAGGTCAACTGCTGGAAGAGCCGCCCGACGACGAGCCCGGCCATCCCGTTCCCGCCGTCGACCGCCACCCGCAGCGCCCCCACGCCGCCGGGATCGACGATTCCGAACACATGCTCCAGGTAGCCGGGCAAAGCGTCGTGCCGGCCAACCGCGCCCCTGGTCTCCCCCCTGGAGTACCCGGTCCACGACCCCGGCCCATCCCGGATCCCTTCCAAACCCCCCCCCGACCCGATCGGCGCCGCCCCCCGATGGCAGACCTAGAGACCGTTGTAACCGGCCGGGTTGTGGGAGGCCGTGACGACGGCGCCGGGAATACGGTGCAGGCCCGAGTGGTAGTAGACCACCTCGGTGGGAAGCAGGCCCAGGTCGGTAACATCGCACCCCTGCGAAAGTACCCCCTCCCGGAACGCTGCCGCCAATGATTCCGAAGAGGGCCGGCAGTCACGTCCCAGGGCTACTGTCGAGGCGCCCGTGACCCGGGCGAAACCCACCCCGATACGTTGGGCGATCTCCTCGTCCAGGTCCCCCCTATCCACCCGACCCCGGACGTCGTAGGCCTTGAAGATTCGGTCGAAAGGGTCTGAGTCAGGGCTTCCCACGAGATATCCATGGTTATGACGGCGCACCGGCTCCGTCCCCGGCCGGCATGGAGCGCGGCATTTGCGGCGGTCGCTGCGTCCGATCCTACACTCGCCCCCGGTAACAACTATGACCCCACCGCAGATCACCATCATCATCCCGGTCCACAACGAGGCCGGCTTCATGGGACCGGCCCTGGCCCGGATCCGGCGCCAGGTGGAGCCGGTGACGCCCCGGCACCGGATCATCCTCGTGGAGAACGGATCGACCGACCGCACCCATGCCGAGGCCCTGTCCGAAGCCGCCTCCGATCCCCGCCTGGACGTGATGCAGGTCGACGGCGCGGACTACGGGCTTGCCATCCGCACCGGGATGGAGGCGGCCGGGAACGAGGGATGGCTGGTGGTGTTCGACATCGACTACCACTCCGGGGAGTTCCTGCAAAGGGTTGCGGAGCTCGACGGATCGGCCGATGTGGTGATCGCCTCGAAGCGGGCGCCCGGTTCCCGGGACCGGCGACCGTGGATACGCCGCCTGGCCACCCGGGTATTCAACCTGGCGCTTCGCGCCATGGCCGGATCCGGGCTGAGCGACACCCACGGCATCAAGGCGCTCCGGGCTCCGGTGGTCCAGGCACTCCTCCCGGTCGTACGCCTGACCGAGGATCTGTTCGACACCGAACTGGTCCTGCGGGCCGAGCGGGCCGGGTACCGCATCATCGAGGTCCCCATCACCGTTGAGGAACTGCGGGAAGCCCGGTCCTCGCTGCTCCGCCGGGTTCCGCGAACCCTCCGGGGACTGCTCGCTCTCCGCCGAAGCCTGCGGTAGCGGCTAACCGTATCCGAAACGGCCGGTGCCCCTCAGGGCGGGATCGCGGAGCCCTTCGGGAGGCGGAGCGGCCGGAGCCGATCGCCGGCGGGCGGCGGTGACCAGCCACATGACCAGAACGATCCCACCGGCGATACTTAAGTAGGCCCCCACCCGCTCCACCCAGGTGTTCTCGAAGCGCAGCTCGACCTCGCTACCGGTCGGCACGACCACCATGAAGGCCGGGGTCGCCCGCCACGGTCCCTCGGCGCCGTAAGCCGTCCAGTTGGGGAAGAAGGAGACCTTGACCAGGTGGGGAAGTCCCACTCCGGTAGTCGTGAACGCGATGCGGTGATCCTCAAGCACCACATCGGATACCTCCACGCTCGAGTCGGTGGTGATGGGAACGGTGGCGCCGTCCAGGTCGGGAGTGATCCGCTCCCAGTCTCGGGGACCGTCCGCCACGATCCATTGGTCGACGAGGTCGATGTCCTCGTACCAGTCGAGCGCCACGTCCACGAAATGCGGTTCGGTGTCCTCGGTGAAGGTAGTCACCAGCGAGGGAACGAGCCCCGAGCCGGGCTCCTCGAAGACCCAGGGCTGGTTGACAGCCACGTCCACCAGAGAGCTCTCGGGAAGGGAATAGATCCGGAACGGGGACGAATCTCCCACGAAGGTGAAATCCGGATGCCGGTCGGCCCTTTCCTTGGCCCTGTCGGTGTAGGCCACGTAGTAGGACACGTTGAAGAGGCGCATGTGGACGGCGCCCCGATCGATATTGCCGGTGTGGTAGGCCAGCCCCGGAATCGGGTTTGAGGGGGCGCTGGCAAGCTCGGACGCGTTCAGGAAATGGAAGGGGGTGGTGACCGAGGACTCGAAGTACAGGCCTTCCATCGAGGGGTGGGTACCCTCGGTCCAGTACGGGAACAGCATCGGCGCCATGGGGGTGCCGTACTTGTTGAGCTCGTTGTTACCTTCCCACTGGACCCGGCCCGGCGGCAGGGCGCCTATTGCCGACATCATGCCTTCGTACTCGGGCCAGGTCGTCTTACCCTCGTAACCGAGGTAGTTCCAGCGTGCCCAGGCGCCCACGTAGTTCTCCTCCGTGACCACGCCCACAAAGACGACTCCTGTGATAGCAACGGCCGCCAGGACAGGAAGGACCGTTCGGGTGGGGGGCCGCGCCCGGCGTTCCACCAGCCACAGCAGGATCATTCCCGCCGGCAGCAGCAGCAGGTCGGGACCCGAAACCCGCTCGACCAGCGGCGCCAGCCCCAACGTCCCGACCCAGCCGGCCATGCCCTCGAGGTCCCAGGCAGGATCCCCGATGTCAGCCCCGAACATCAGCACCAGGACGGCGCCCACGACGCCGATCTGGATCCACCAGATTGGAGTTCGCTCCGGGAGCCGGCGGCAGGCCGCCACCACCAGCAAGCCGACTGCGATGCCGGCGAAGAGGTGCAGACCGTAGAACCAGTGAGGCAGAGCACGGCCGTTCCACAGCTTGGCGCCCTGGCTGAGCAGGAAGAAAGCCGGAATCGGCACCAGCGTCAGGGCAGCCGGCCCCACGGCCCGTCCCGTCTTCCGCACTGCCATCACCATCCCGACCACGCCCAGGATGGCCACCGGCCACAGCTCCACCGGAAACAGTTCGTCGAAGCCCGCCAGCGGCTGCCAGTTCATCTCGGTCGTGTACCGCAGCCGGATCACCAGCGGCAACGCCCAGAACGCAGCCAGCATGAAACCCACCGCCCAGGTTCCCGGAACAGCCCACCAGGGCAGCCCGGCCCCGGCACGCTCCCGGTGGTCGCCTTTGCGGAGACGTTCCCACCCGCGACCTACCGCCACCAACAGCGATGAGAGCAGTACGAACAGCGATGCGAACACCACGCCCATGGTCGGGATCACATGGCACAGAGCCGTCCCGGCCAGCGCGGCGGCCGCTCCCATGAAGTACCTACGGTTTTCGTGCACCGCCCTGAGCAGGCACCCCAGGTAGACGAGCGAGAACGCGAACGACCAGGAATACGAGAACTCTCCGGCCAGGCTGGAGGCGATGGTGCCACCGAAGATGTTGGGGGTGGGGGTCTCCATGAAGGCGTATACGCCTCCCGCCGCCGCGGCGACCGCAGCCACCGGGCGGGCGAACCCCATCGACCGGACAAGGAAGTACGTGGCCGGAGCGAGCGCCAGCAGCCCCACAACCGTCACCGTCTTGAACGCCACGCCGTAGGGGAGAGCCAGGTCGAGAGCCACGATCACCAGCGAGGGAAGCGGGAAATAGAAGTAGAAGATCGGGAACCCGGCGAACCAGTGGTTCGACCAACCCATGATCCGGCCGGACGGGAGCAGCACATCCCGCAGGTAGGCGGGGCCGAGAACGTGAGCGCCCATGTCGCCGCCCGTCGGGGTGTTGGCGACCAGCAGCAGATGGGGAGCCACGGCCAGAAGGGTCGCCACCGAGACCACGGCCACCACGATGGCCGAGGTCCGCGGCGACCATCCCCGGGATCGGACCTCCTCTCCTGCGGGCCCGGGCGTGTCGGCGACCCCGGTCATGCCCGCATCTTCCGGACTGCCCTCCGGAGAGCCAGGGGCCTCGGTACCTGGACGAACGAAGCCACTTGCCTACCGTCGGCGCCCACCACCGCGCCCACCGGTATCTCGGCCACCCCGATCCGGGTCAGGAGGTCGGAGTGCTCCTCCCAACTCCGCTCGGTGAAGCCTGAGTCGCCCAGTACCTGCCGGTAGACGCGGCGGGCCTCATCACATGCGTCACACGCGGCAGCCGTGAACAGGTAGATACCGGGGCCATCGAGGTTCCCTTCCACGGAGAGGGGAGTCCGGGGCCGTTTCGGACGGAAAGCGGCCACCGCCGCCACCACTCCCGCCGCCAGCAGGACCACCAGCAGACGAACTACGAACCCCTCAGCCACTCGGGATCGCCCCCGAGAACATCGCTCGGCCGGACACTGCCGACAGCCATCCCACCGTCAGTGGGCCGTCGGATGTGACCCGGACGCCGGCGACCTCCGGGGCGGCGATATGGACGGTGCGGACCGAGATGGGAGGGATGCTGATCACATTGGCGCGGGTCCTTCCCTCGGGAGTGAGCGTCCGGTAGGTGACGGTCAACTCGGTCACTCCGGCGTTGAGGAACCTGAGCCGGCTTCCGGATGAGACCACCCCCGGACCTGGCACCAGCCATTCGGTTGCTGTGGTCCGAGCCCCTACGGTGGCGGCGATGCCGGTCTCCGAACGAGCCACGATGACCGCGCCGAAGGATCCGTCGCCCGTCACCCGCACCCCGAACCCCGAAGAACTCAACCCCTCCAGCGACACTCTCGCCTGCCCGGGTCCTTCGATACGGCCCACCTGGGCGGGTAGCAGCGCCCCGAGTTCGTCGAACGCCTCGATCACGAAGTTGACCGGAATAGATGCTTCATTGGTCAGCACCAGGTCACTCCGGAGTCCGACCGCCCCCGCTACCGGGAACTCCCAGCCGTCGCCGGCGCCGGTGCCGGGCCAGACCGCTGTATCCATGCCGGTGGCGAACACCATCGCCGGAATGACCGAGCCCAGAACCGGCCGGACGACGATCGACAGTGACTCCCGGCGTGGCAGTATCTCCTCGAGGGCCACGACCCGCGTGCGCCGGGCCGGCACCGTCAATCCCTCCAGAGCTTCTCCCGCCTCGATACCCAACTCGCTGAATGCCCAGAGGTCGATCCGGGCGTCGGTGGTGAAGGGGTTGAAGAGCCGGAGGACCAGGCTCTCGCCCTCCAGCGTGGAGCCTCCCGGCAGATGCCACGAGTCCGGAATCCTCCCGGAGCAAAGGTCACCGGCCAGGAGACCCTCACCAGCCGCCACCACGCCGACGGCGCCCAAGCCCCCGGAGAACTCGACCAGCGCTGCGCTGGCTCCGACTGGTCGCGGGTTCTCGACCCTGGCCGCCGTGTCCGAGTCGATCCGACCCGAGATTCGGTCCTCCACCGAGCCGCCCTCGAGGAAGGAGAGATCGAAGCCTGCCGGGCCCTCTCCCATCACGCTGTACGCCGAGTTCCGGAGGCTGTCGGAACGCGACCAGGGACAGTGAGTGAAATGGGAGGCACCACCGGGTGGCGCCTCCGAACGGCTGGTGGCCTCGACGGTCGGAACCGGCGGTACCGGGGCCGGCTGCGTGATCGCCACCACCACGGCGAGGGCCGCTACGACCAGGCCGAGTACGCGGGTCATACCGGTTCGTCCTCGGCCTCACGCCTGGCTCGCACCAGCGACAGGCCCACCAGCAGGATCACTATTACAGCTGCCGCCCGGGCCTGGAACCGGAAGGAACCCACCCCTCCGAAGGTGGCGACTCCCGCCTCGGCCGGCACGCGGTTGGCCCAGCCGTCCTGTTGCCAAGCGCCCGGACCCCACCGGTGGTCGGCGTTCTCGGCGATCCGGACCGAGCCTCCGGACGATCTGCCCGCGTAATCAGGTGCCACCCACGACCACGCCACGCCCTGATCGGTCATCGCCCGGTAGGCGGGCACATCGTTTTCCCACACTCCGGCGGAGTCCCCCACGAAGAGGCCGGCAAGCGGTCGCATGTCCAGCTGTGCGCTCAGGGCGTCCGCTATAGGACTGGGACCGCTGGCCGCCACCCAGCGGATGCCGAACCGCGCCAGCAACTCGCCCGGGCGGAGTTCCTCCCCGCCAATCAAACCGACCAGGGTCTCCTCGAGGACCTCATCTCCCAGGCGTGCTTCGGGGAGCCAGGCCTGCGGATAGTCCAGGACGCCACCGATCAGGCGGTAGGGCGTGCCATCCGGCAGTACCCGATGCTGCCCCGGAAGGGTTTCCGCAGGCCCGGTCAGCAGCACCCGGTCGGGACCGTGGGCCTCAGCCCGGCTGGAGGCGAACGCGAAGGCGGCGAACCGGTCATCAGGTAGTCCCATGCGGCCGGCGGGAGCAGCGATCAGGGTGGTCAACCCGACCAGGATGGCCGCCGCCATGGCCGCGTACGCGGTAGCGGTTCGCAGCAGCGAGACATCGATGCCGAGCGATGCCGGCGCGTCCAGAGCGCCTGCGACAACCAGAGCCGCGCCGGCGGCGGCAGCGATAAGGCCGGCGGCCGTGGTTTCCTGGCCCGCGCCCAAGGAACCAGCCCGCGCCACGAGAAACCCGACCGATCCGATCACCACACCCGCTACGGCGACCGACAGTGGATGGCCGCGTGCAACCGCCGCGGCCACCGTGCCCGCCGCCAGCAGCGGAATGGCCACCCACCAGGACGGATCGGGGTGGAACGGGGCGCCGCTCGACAGCACGTCGGCCAACCCGCGACCGCTCAGCCACGGCAGCAACACAGGCAAAGCGAGCACCGATCCGGCCGCGCCGACGACCAGGGGGCGGCTGCGCCGCGCCACTACGGCCCAGACGAGTCCGAAGAAGACGGGTATCACGATCGAGAGCGGGACGAAGGCAGCCGAGGCAGCGGTGGCAAAACCCACCCTGCCGAGGCGCCCCATCCAACCGCGACCGGTCTCCGGATCGGGCCCCGCCACCCCCGCCAACGACCAGGGAAGCCCGCCGAGCGCCAGGAGGCCGGGCCAGTAGCCCTCCCCTGCCAACCACAGGGCCGGGAACCCGGCTATGAACACCGCCCCGGCCACCAGGCGTGCCCCGCGACTGAGGCCGAGCCTGCGGATCAGAGCCACCATCCCGGCCACGCCCGAAGCGACCGCACCCACCGTGAGGATGCCGGCCGCCCCACCCCCGCCGCCCAGGAGGAACTGGATGGCGGCGGTGGCGCCGACCGAAGGATGCATCGGCTCGGGACTGCCCAGACCGCCCGGATGCCATCCCCCGGCATAGGCGCGCAGGGTGTCCCAGGCCGATTCCGCCAGCGGCAGCACGTATCCAATCGCCGGCAGTCCCTCTGCAATGATGGAGCGGGTGAGCACCAGGACCAGCGCCACCCCCAGTACTGTCGTTATGAAGTCCGGTCTCTGCCAGAAGGCCGGCGAGGCACGATCGTCCGGCGCCTCCTGCTCGGCACCGGCGCCTAGTAGAGCGCCCAGTTCGGCCGCGATCTCGCGCAGTTCCAGCGACCCGCGGACCTGGAAGCGGAACAACTCGGCATCCGACTCCATGGAGGTCGTAGGGGCGCGCCGCCGGGCCTGCAGGGTCGAGGGCAGGTAGAGGAGGTTCCAGGCCCAGGTGCGAATCCAATCCACCGGTCCGGTCAGGACACCCTTCGCGAGCCGGTAGAGCCAGGTCGCCAGACCCACCAGGAACAGGGCGGGCAGAACCCACAGGAGGGTCACCAGGGAGTAGGTCTTGAGCATGGTCCGGAGCCGTCCGGCCTGCTCCCGCCAGGTGGTGGGTCGCTGGGCGCCACTGGACCGGCTGAACACCTCCGATCCCGGGGTCACGACCACCCGACCGCCCACCACCCGGGCCCTCTGGCAGATGTCCAGGCCGAAGGACAGGTAGGGCAGGGTGTGATCCAACCCGCCCAAGCCTTCGGCTAGATCCCTTCTGACGAGCAGGGAAGCCGGCTCCAGGAACGCCACGTCCCGGATGACGTCGAACTGCTCCTGGTCGATCTCCCCCCTCTCGAGGCCGGTGTACGGGAACCCGAACACATCGGTGGGCCCGCCCACGGACAGGAGCCGGTCGGGTTGGTCGCTATCGAGCACCTTCGAACCCACCACGGAGGCCTCAAGGCTCTCGGCGGTCTCGATCAGCGCGGCCAGGGCGTCGGGTCGGGCGGTGGTCCGGGAGTCCAGCATCCACAGGTAGTCCACCTGACCGTCAACCATGTCCAGAGCCTCCGACAACCGCCGGGCCGTCTTAGGCCCGGCCGCCTCCGCAGCGCTGTCGGGACGCCGGTCGGCGATGACCACCACGTCCTCGACCTCGTAGACTTGGGGCTCGATGCTTGCCAGCACGTCGGCGATGTCGTCTCCCCGGCGGGCCACCACCAGCGCTAGGACGCGCTGCTTCGATGACGGAGGAGAGGGTTGGGTCATGGAGACCCCATTGTGTTACGGAATGGATTTCAAGACAACAACCGTCGCACCGGATCCCGGCTCGTGACCCGGCGGGTCGTGCTCCTGTCCGGCGGGGTCGGCGGCGCCCGCCTGGCTCGGGGCTTCGAGCACCTGGAGGATGTCGAGGCCACGGTGGTGGTGAACGTGGGGGACGACGACACCTTCTACGGGTGGTCGGTGTCCCCGGACGTGGACACGGTGCTCTACACCCTGGCCGGCCAGGAGGGGCCCCACGGTTGGGGTCGAGCCGGTGACACCACGGTGCTGATGGACCATCTGGCGCGCTTCGGGGTCGATACTCGCTTCCGGATCGGAGACGCCGACGCCGCCCTCAATCTCTACCGGACCATGCGGCTGCGAGACGGAGATCCCCTCGACGCCATCACGGCAGACCTGGCGGGGATGATGGGAATCCGCTCGACGGTCGTCCCCGCCACCAACGATCGGCTCCGAACCGAGGTGCTGACCGGCCCTGGCCATTGGACGGCGTTCCAGGAGTACTTCGTGCTGCGTGGCCACCGCGACGAGGTCACGGCGGTGAGGTTCGCCGGTGAGGAGACGGCGCGGCCCGCCCCGGGGGTCGTGGAGGCGATCTCGGACGCTGACGCGGTGGTGATCGCACCCTCCAACCCTCCCCTGTCCGTCTGGCCCATCCTTGCGGTCCGTGAGATCGCGGCGTCGGTGCGAGACGCCCGCCGGGTGATGGCGGTCAGTCCGCTGTTCGGAGGCCGGGCGCTCAAGGGACCGGCTGACCGGGTACTGACTTCCCTGGGCTTACCGCCGGGCAACGCCGGGGTGGTGGCGGCCTATCCCGGCCTCATCCAGGACCTGTTCATCGATGGCGCCGACCAGGCCGACGTGCCTGCCCTGACCGGCTCGGGGTTGTCGGTTCATGCCGGGTCTACCCGCATCGCCGAGAAAGACCAGGCGATCAGTTTCGTCCGTCTGATGATGGACTTGCTGGGGCCCGCGTCTTGAGCATCTCGATAATCCCCGTGGAAGGCATTCCCGAGGCCGAACCCGGCGACGACGTGGCCGGGATGCTGATCGGAGGATTGGCGGCGTCCGGGCTGGAACCGGCGGACGGGGATGTGCTGGTCGTCACGCACAAGCTGGTCTCGAAGGCCGAGGGTCGTATCGAGGAGATCGGCGACGATCCTGAGGCCCGCCTCCGGCTGATCGAACGGGAGGCATCGGCCGTTCTCCGCCGCCGCGAGGAACTGGTGATCACCGAGACGCATCACGGGTTCGTGTGCGCTAACGCCGGCGTCGACAAGTCCAACGTGCGCCGTGGTTCGGCGGTTCTCCTCCCGATCGACCCGGACAAGTCGGCGCGGCGGATCCGCGCCCGTCTCCATCAGGCGCTCGGGGTGACGATCGGGGTGATCATCACCGATACGTTCGGGAGGGCCTGGCGCCACGGCCTGACCGATGTGGCGATCGGCGTCGCCGGCATCCCAGCCGTGGTGGACTACCGGGGAACGGCCGACACCTACGGCAACACCCTCGAGGTGACGGAGGTTGCGCTGGCGGACGAGCTGGCCGCTGCAGCCGACCTGGTGATGGGCAAGGCCAAGGGCATCCCCGCCGCCCTGATTCGCGGGGCGGAGCACCCACCGGGTGAGGGATCGAGCGCCGACCTGGTGCGGAGCCCCGCCCAAGACATGTTCCGCTGACGGCAAGTGGTCAATGGTCAGTCGGCAGTGGGCGGTGGCCAGCGGAAAGAGATGGTCAGCAAAGGGGACGCCGAGGTGTCAGAGGGGGTCCATTAACCCCGAGAGCACCCGAAGCCCCAACTGACCACTGGCCACTGTTCAGTTCTCGGCGAACCAGGCGACGGTGGCCTTGATGCCCTCTTTCAGGGAGGTTCGGGGACTCCAATCCAGATCTCGGCGTGCTCGGCTGCAGTCGAGGGCGGAACGGGGAACGTCACCCTGGCGCGCGGGTCCATGGTTCGCTCCGCCACCGAAGCGGGCTTCTTGGGCTACCGCCCTGAACACCTCCAGCGTGCTGGTCTCCATGCCGGTGCCGATGTTGTAGACACCTCCCCCTCCCTCTTCCGCTGCCAGTACCAGGGCATCCACCACGTCCTCCACATACACGTAGTCCCTGGTGTCATCGCCGGTCCCGAAGATGGTCGGGCGGGTCCTGTCCATACAGGCCCTGGCGAAGATCGCCATCACCCCACCCTCACCCGAGAAGTCCTGCCGCGGACCGTAGATGTTGGCCGGGCGGACGACCGCGTAGTCCAGATCCCGAAGCCGCCTCCACAAGTCCAGGTATTGCTCGGCCACCAGCTTGGAGAGGCCGTAGGGCGATTCCGGATGCTTGGGCGTGTCCTCGGGCGTGGGAAGCGGGGCGTCCCGGCCGTATATGGCGCCCCCGGTGGAGACGAACACCAGGCGGGGCATGCCGGCCAGCCGAATTGCCGCCAGCAGGTTGAGGGTGCCGGTGACGTTGATCTCCGCATCCAGGCCCGGATCCGCCACGGAAACCGCCACCGAGGTCTGGGCGGCCAGGTGGAAGATCCGGTCGGGAGCGAACTTGGCAACCGCGGCGGAAAGGTGCTCAGAGCGGATGTCCATCTGATGGACTCCCACCTTCCCGAACCGGCGGGCTTCGGCCAGGCGCGAAAGGCGGCCCGATGACAGGTCATCCACCACCAGGACCTCCCAGCGGTCGGTCACCAGCCGGTCGACCAGGCTCGATCCGAGAAAGCCCGCACCCCCGGTGACAAGGGCCCGTCCCTGCGTGGGACTCCGGGTCCAGATCACGCCCTACCCGTTCCCACGCCCCGGTAGGAGAGCCCGGCGGCTCTGACCACCTCCGCATCCAGGAGGTTGCGAGCATCCACCACCACCGAACCCCGCATCGCCTCCTTTACCTCTACCGGGTCGACCTGCCGGAACCGGCGCCACTCGGTCGCGACCAGCAGTACATCGGCGCCGTCCGCCGCCGCCAACGGATCGGGCACCATCTCCATCCCCGGCATCGACAGAACGGCCCGGGGGTCGTAGGCGCGGACGGAGGCGCCCGCCGCGGTCAGCCTCCCGGCGAGATCGGCGGCCGGCGACTCCCGGACATCGTCCGTCCCCGCCTTGAACGCCAGACCCCACAGACCAACCGTCGCGCCTGACAACGTCCCACCCGCGGCGGAGGCCACTTTGGCGACGATGCGTCGCCTCTGCTCGTCGTTCACCTCCATCACAGCCCGGAGCAACCGGAAGTCGTAGCCGTGCCGTTCCGCCATCGCCCTCAGCGCCCGCGTGTCCTTCGGCAGGCAGGATCCTCCGTAGCCGGGCCCCGGGGCAAGGTAGTGGGAACCGATCCGGTGGTCGCGGCCCATTCCCCCGAGCACGGTAGCCGCGTCGGCGCCCACCTCCTCGCACAGGTTGGCGATCGAGTTCACAAAGCTGACCCGGGTCGCCAGATAGGCATTGGCGGCGTACTTGATCATCTCCGACGAGGCGGGATCGACCACCAACCGTTCCCCGGGAAGGTCACCGTACACACCGGATGCGAGGAGTTCCGCCGCTTGGAGGTCGGTCGAGCCGATGACAACCCGGTCCGGGTTCAAGAAGTCCTCCACCGCCGAGCCTTCCCGGAGAAACTCAGGATTGGACACGACCCTGACATCCCGCCCCTCGATGGCCGGTATCTGCGAGATCCGCCGGGCGGTACCCACCGGAACCGTGGACTTGATGACCAGGACCGAGCCGGCCGGCAACGAAGCCGCCACATCGGCGATCGCCCGGTCCAGGATGGAGGTGTCCACCGCTCCGCCCTCGCCCGAGGGAGTGGGCAGGGCGATGAAGACCACCGATGTGCCGCTCACCGCCTCCCGGTTGGATGCGTGGAAGCTGAGCCGCCCCGCAGCCCGGCCCTCGGATATGAGGGCCGCCAGGCCCGGCTCGTAGACGGGCATCCGTCCAGCCCGGAGGGCATCAAGTCGAGCCTCATCGCGCTCCCCGAGCCGAACCTCGTGGCCAAGTCGGACGAGTCCGCCTGCCTGCACCAGACCCACGTAGCCGGCCCCGATCACCGCGATCCGCATCCTGTGCGAGCTACTCGCCCGTGCCGGCGCCTCCCCGTCGTCCGGACCCGGACGGCTCACATCAACCTCCGAGAACCGCTTCGGCGGCCAGCGCGTCGGCTCCTAGGATCACCACCGCATCCAGGCTGTTGTCCACCGAACCTGCCTCCACCAGCCCGAAGCCCAGCATCTCCACTACCTGCCGGCCGATTTCGTGGTCATAAGGACGCACCCTCACCACCGTGTTGTCGAATTCGAACGAGGCGGCGTCCCCCACGCCAACCGATCCGGACACGCCCTCACGACCCTCGAACCAATCCGCCCACATCCTGGCCTGCTCATCGCCACCGTTGCCGTTGAGTACCTTCAGGCGAAGTTCCTGTGCCTGTTCTTGTTCCTGTAGCGGCGCTCCGGTCGGCGCATCGGTGCCGATGAAGGCGGCCAGGACCTCAGTTGCCTCGGGCTGTCTCGGATGCAGGTAATAGACGCCGTTCTCCGTGCTCTCCCAAACCGGTAACGAGTAGACCTCCACGCCCCCCCTGTTCAGATTCCGCGCCGCCCAACCCAGTTCCAGGAGACGCTCGGTATCCAGACCGGCATCGATGACGAGATGCTCCCCGGCTGCTCGGAGAACGGCGCCGATATCGAACACGATCGTCCAGCGCTTGGCGGACTCCAGCATGGCGAACAGCAGGCTCTGCTGGCGGCGGATCCTGCCCAGGTCGTTGGCGTCGACGCTGACCCAGACGTTGCCCTGGCGCTCCTGGTAACCCCGGGACCTGGCGTAGGCCAGCGCCTGCTTCCCGTCCAGGAGTTGGGTACCGGCTTCTACGTCAAGGCCCGACTTGAGGTCACGAGCCGGATAGGCAAAGGTGATCTCGACCCCGCCCAGCGCGTCGACGATGCTGGCGAACCCGTAGAAATCCATCTCCACGTAGTGATCGATCTGGACTCCGGTCAGTTCCTCCACCGTAGAGACCATCAGGTCGCCCCCACCCAGCGCCAGGGCGGCGTTCAGCTTGACGATCCCGTACCCGCCGAGATCGACCTGCAGGTCACGGGGCAGGCTGAGGACCCTGGCCGTGTCGCCGTCGAGGGTGGCGAGCATGATCACATCGGCCCGGTTGCCGTCCATCCGATCGTTGATCTCCAGTTCGTCGGGAAGGCCCTCACGGGTGTCGCCTCCGATCACCAGAAAGGTCACCGGCGCCAGGACTTCAGCGGGCGGCTCTTCCACGGCGGGGGTGCCGGCGTTGGCAGGGAGGGTGGAACCCGGCGTGCTGGTCGCCACCGGCGCAGGCGGCGTCGGCTCGCGGGCCAGGCTCGGGATGGAGGTGGTGGGAATGGCCTCGATGGCCTCCCTCGCGTCCACCAGGTAATAGAGAATCCCCCCGAAGACCACCACGTTGATGACGATCAGGCCAATAATGAGCCGCATCCACCGCCGTCGGGTAGGCGTGGATTCGGGCGCGGCACCGCCCTCGTTGGTGGAGTCTTGGGTGGTCATGGAAGGTCAGCCGATGTTACTCCTGCGGGCTGTCAGCCACAGCAGGTATCCATGGATGCCCCCGACCAGGGATGGTCCGACCCCGCCACCTCTTCGAGAACCTCCCCGTTCCGTGCCTTGCAGTCCGGGCACACCCACACCGCCGGCACCCTGGCGCCTTCCACCACCAGCGTTCTGTAGCGGTTGCCACAGTCAGGACAGGCGATTGCCAGGACAGGCACGGCTTTCTCCCTGGTCGCTTGCTTAAACCTCCGCCAGGGCGGCGGCATCGGCGAGTAGGGCCTCCAGGGCCACATCCCGAGCGCTTCGCGAGGTTGAGGCCCATTCTAGGGATTCTCGTACCCGTAGCGACACCGAAGCACAGTGCTCCACCACCCGGTGGGGCGCCGATCCGCCGATCGAGTCTCGGGAGGCGACCATGGCCGCCACATCCTCCAGGTCTGGCCTCGACACTTCCGGATCGGATCGGGCCGGTTCCATCCCCGCGGCTCGGGCCGCGTCGGCCAGGTGTCCGGCCGACACCTGCTCCTCCCCCGCCCTTGACGCTTCCGCCACCGCCCGGGCTACGACACGATAGGCGCTCCTGTAATCGAGACCCCCCTCCAGCACCAGACGGTCTGCCAGGTCCGTAGCGGTCGTGAAGTTCCTTCCCGCCTCAGCGGCCAGTCCGGCGACGTTCACCTTTAGCGAGCCGACCACCTCGGTCGCCAGCCGTACGAGCCGGGTTGCCATCTCCGTCGCTCCCACTACCTCCCCGTACAGGTAGAGCCAGTTGTCGGTCCGGGCGGACGGAGTCCGCTGCGTGACCATCATTCCGGTCGCCCGGCCGATGAGGGTTCCGCATCCGCCGCGGATCACCGCCAGAGCGTACGGATTGCGCTTCTGCGGGAGAAGCACGGAGGCCCGTGACGACGAGCCCCCCAAAATCACGTAGCCGAACTGAGGGCTGGCGAAGACCTCGAGGTCCTCGGCCAGGCGATCGACCGCCAGCGCGGCCTGCGCGGCCGCTACACCACAATCAATCATCGGATCGCCCGACCACATGCCGTCACGGATATGGGCGGTGGGCTGCTCGAACCCCAGCCGGATGGCCATGCGGGAGCGGTCCACCGGGATCGGCGTTCCACCGACGCCGCCCGACCCGGCCGGTGATTGGTTGACAAGTCGGTAGCAGCGGCGGATCCGGTCCAGATTCCGGGTCCCTTGCTCGGCGAAGCCGGCAAGGTAGTGGCCGAATGACGACGGTTGGGCAGGCTGCAGGTAGGTGGTGTCGTTCCACACCGCATCTGCCAACTCCTCGGACCGCTCGACCAGCACTTCGGTGCACCGGGCAACCGCGTCATGGAGGCCCAGAAGCCGGTCTCGGAGTACCAGGCGGATGGCGATGCGCCCAGCTTCCCGCCTCGTACGACCGGTCGGCAGCCACCCGGCCGCGGCGCCCAGACGGCGCTCGAGCTCCCGTTCCCGGCTGTTGTACGCGTCGCCGTAAATGGGGTCGTAGGGGAAGGAAGCGGGATCGGTGGCCAGGAAATCGAGCAACTCCCGGCAGAGTGCCGCCGCCGACGCCCGCGGCGCCACCCCCGCCGCGACCAGCTCGAGCACATGGCTGAGATCGGCCAGGCACAAGCCCTCGTGGAGGATGGTGGCGTCTGCCACCTCGAGGCGGTAACCGGCTGCCACCAGCTCCGGCGACGGACCCGATCCGAGCGGGCCATCCGCACCCAGATAGCCTTCGGGTGGCTGGATCATGCCGCCGAGCTCCCGCAGAAAAGGTTCAGGGTGCCACCGGTGACGAGAAACAGCACCGGCCCCCGCCCTTCGCCGGCCCGCCGGATCAGGTCGGCCAGAGCGCAGGACCCGTACTCGGGATCGAGGAAGACACCCTCCGTGCGGGCCATCAGCCTGGCGGCGGCGTCCACCTCCGAAGGGTCGGGATCCAGCTGGTCGGTGACCTGCCACCGGACCGGGTACCGGCGGGTCACCTCCAGGAGATCGAGGGCTTCCTCGGATATGCCCTCGATGCGGCGCCGGCACTCCTCGATGGGCCGGTGCACCGCCGTGCCAACCACCAGAGGGCCGCCGGACTGCCGCCGGTAGCCCGCCACCAAACCGGCCATCGTGCCGCACGATCCTGCCGCCAGCCAGACCGCATCGAACCGGATTCCCGCCCTTCGCGCCTGGTCATCGATCTCATCGACCGCGGCCACGTACCCCAGTGCCCCGACCGGCCCGGCGCCGCCCCGGCCCACCACGTAGGGACGGCGACCTTCATCCACCAAGCGCGCTTTCACCCGGTCTAGGAGCGGATCGACGGAGGCCCTGACCGGACTGCCGGTGAAGTGGATCCGTAGGTTGCCCAGCCGGTCGAGCAGATCGACTCCGCTCGTGCCGGCCGGCGGCCGGTCGCCGAACAACACCAACTCGCAGTCCAGTCCTCGGGCGGCCGCGGCGCTGGCCGCAGTCAGTACCCAGTTGGAACGGGGCCCTCCCCCGGTGACGAACACATCGGCGCCGGCCTCGTGGCAGGCGCCCATATGGAACTCGACCGCCCGGGCCTTGTTGCCGCCCAGGCCGATACCGGTCAAATCATCCCGCTTCAGCCAGATCGTCGTGCCGAGTTCCTCGGAGAGCCGGGGCGCGAAGGTCAGCGGTGTCGGCAGGTTGGCCAGGGCGATCCGAGCCGGGACCGTCAACCGGCCGCTCTTATCACTCGATCCACGAACAGGGGGCCCGCGCCCATCACCCGGCCGAGATCCGACTGCTCCTCGATGTCAGACCGGCTCAGGTGACTGGGCGCCCGGGGGTCGCTCATCAGCGCCTCGGCAAACGAGACCCCCTCCTCGACGCCGCGCATGGCCGCCTCATACATGATGTCGTGGGCCGTATGCTTGCCGACCCGTTCGGCCAGCAACCGCATGACCGGCTCGGCGAACACGAATCCTCCCCGGGCGTCGATGTTGGCCCGCATCCGCTCCCCGTCAGCCTCGAGGCCCTCCACCAGTATCACCGCATAGCGGGTGGCCGAGAGGGTCAGGGCGGCGGCCTCGGGAAGTGCGATCCACTCGGCCTTCCAGGCCCGACCGTCCCGCTCATGGATCTGGACCATCGCCTCGGTCATCACCGATGCGTCGGCGCGCACCAGCCTGGCCAGCGTATCCAGGTGCTCCGACAGCTCCGGGTTGCGCTTCTGGGGCATGGTGATACTCCCCACGGTGCCCTCGATGAAGGGCTCGCGAACCTCGCCTATCTCCAACCGCTGCAGCTCCATGATCTCGTTGCCGATCTTGGCGATCGTGGTGGCCACCATCGCCAGCAGGTGCACGAACTCGGCGGGCCCGTCCCGGCTGGTGATCCAGGGGATCGTGGGAACGTCCAGACCCATCCGGTGGCCGAACGCATCCAGCAGATCGAGCGCCCGGTCGCCCCAGAACTCCAGGGTGCCGAGAGCACCGCCCAGCTGGACCACTTCCCATCGGCTCCGCCCGTCCGCGAGCCGCCGGCGGTGCCTGCCCAGTTCCGCCGCCCAGACCGCCGTCTTGAAGCCGAACGGGATGGGCAGCCCCGGCTGGGCGTGGGTGCGACCCATCATCGGGGTGTTGCGATGATCGCGGGCCAGCGCCAGGGCAGCCGCCTCGAGCCGGTCCAGATCCCGTTCCAGCAGGTCGCCGACGGACCGCATCACCGTGACGGTCCAGGTGTCGGTGAGGTCCTGGACCGTTGCTCCGTAGTAGACCCATTCGCGGGCGGACTCCGGGAGGGTGGCTCGCAACACCCGGATCAGGCCCAGGGTGGAGTGGCCGGTGGCTCGGGTCTCGGCCGCGATCCGGTCCAGGTCGATCTCTGCTTCGGTTGCGTAGTCCCTGATGCACTCTGCGGCCCCTGCGGGTACCAGGCCCACCTCGGCCTGGGCCTCGGCGAGGGTGGCGAGAATGTCCAGCCAAGCACGGAAGCGGGCCTCCTCCCCCAGGATGGATCGGGCCTCCTCGGTACTCCACAGGTGCCCGTAGACGACGGAGTCGCCCAGGTGGATACTCATCCGGCGGGGACCGGCGCCTCGAGGCCCACCAGCACCCGCAATGCCTGCCTCACCTCGTCGAGATTGGCGCCCCACGGCACCACCGCCCGGTTGCTCTCGACCTCCAAGCCCCGCTCCAGCATGCAACACTTGATGAGCCAGAGACCATCGGGGTCGGCGCTCTCCACCCGGCGCTTGGGGCAGATGTCGACCTGGGGCGGCTCGCTGCCGTAGAAGTGTCGGTGGAACTGCATCGAGCGCTCGCAACCGATCATCACCCACTCATCGGGCGCCGCGGGCCGGGTGTCGAGGTAGGACATCTTGGCAGACAACTCGGTGCCGGCCCCGCGGCACGGGAGAAGGTAGGAGTCCGAGGGGGCGGTGGCGGCCAGATCGTCGAAGGTGACCTCGTCCAGGACCAGATCCACCGGCGGCATGTCCTCGTCGAATTCAACCACCTGCCGGGCTTGGTCCAGCAACTTGGGCGGCATGGGAGGGGTTACCTCGGTGACGAACACGCGCACCGGGTCAGGCTCCCAGATGAAGTTGATGTGCTCGAACCGGCCCTTCACCACGAAGGCGGAGACGCCGGGGCGTCCATGGCCGGCCGCTGCCGCGGCCAGCGCGGTGGCGTTCCCCACGTCAACGGTGGGATCCTCGATGAACTGCGTACGGTCGGGACCCGACCAGACCTCGACATCCACCACCGGCACGAACAGGTCGTCGGACTTCGCCCGCGCTACCGCCGCCAGGCCCACCGCTTCGCCGTGGATCAGGGCGATGTAGTCGGTGCGCCGGTAGACCTCCCGGCCCGTGAGATGTTCCCGCATGAAATCGGGGTGCGGTACCTCGTCGACATGCTGGACCGACAGCCCCCGGTAGGGGTGGGCACGAGCGTTGGGTGAGGGTTGGTCGGCTACCACCATGCCGTCACGGTCCGGATGCTCCACGCATGCGGTGATTCTAGGAGAACCGTGTCCCTTCCGGCGTGCTGCCCTCGGCCGGGCTCTCGGTCCGGAACATCGACTAGAGCACCATCGCTGTCGCGATGCCGATAGCACCTACGACAATACCCAGGATCCAGTAGGTCGACATGGTGATCCGCCGCTCGATAGTGAGCAGAGCATCGGCTACAACGGTGCGGGTATCGGCTTTCACCACATTGTCCTTGGCGTCTACCAGCTCGACAAACCCTTCCGGGTATGAAGTGCCGTCATAGGTTACTCCTTCCTTCGGTGTCGTCGCGCCGCCCCGGCCATGACCCTCTTGTGTCCCCGTCGCTCTGGCAACGGTAACAAGCGTACCACCGCTTGGTAACCCACCAACACGCCCACGAGAGTCGGGGGGGCGTTGGTCGATCGTACGGAACGCCGATCTGCCTGTGGCCACCGGCCGCTGCAAACGGGCAGGGCCGCCCCGGAAAGGGACGGCCCTGCTGGGATGCCGGGTCTTCTAGCCCAGTTCGCTGCGTACGATCTCCGCTCCCGAGACCATCGCGTGGAGCTTGTCCTGGGCGATGTAGCGCTGCAGGAGGATGAGCCCGCAGTCGGTGGTCACGCCCAACTGGTTGGCCGGTACGTGCTCGAGCAGCCGGCGGATCCGGCCCGCAACCTGCTCGGCCGTCTCGGTGATGGTCGACTTCACGTCGATCACACCCGCCCAGAACTGGACGTGCTCGGGAACCGGATTGTCCCGGATCACGTCGAGGCCGGACAGGTCGTCCGAGCGCCGCCCGCAGTTCTCGAGGTTGAGAACATTGATGTTCGCCTCGTAGGACTTCGGGACCACCGAAGCGGTGGCAGACGGCTCGTCGCCCTCCCGGATGGTCAGATCGAAGATCTCGCCGGCGCCGGCCGTATCGTCCGGGAAGTAGGCGGGAGTGCCGCCCCAGTTGCCCCAGCAGATGTGGACGATGATCTTGGCGTTCTGGACGCCTTCCACGGCCCGGTTGAAGGCATCGATCGCCCATGGCTCGTAGAAGTACGGCCAGGTGAACTCGTCCAACTGGATGAAGTCGATCCCCATGGCGTCCACCTCGAGGATGTCCTCGTTCACCGCCGCGGCGATAGCCATGGCCCGGTCCTCGGCGGCCTCGTAGTGGAGGTCGTTGGTGGCCTGGGCGAGGACCTGGATACCCGTGTACTGGACCTTGGTGGCCTTGTTGGTGGCCTGCTTCAGCGCCCTGGCCTGCTCGACCATGATGGCGCCGCGCCGCTTGACCTCCCCGGTGAGCGTGCCGGCATGGAGACGGCTGTATATCGGGAACCCGAGGAAGCCGCCCTTCAGGTCGTATCCGAGCCGCTTGTAGTAGTAGTAGAGGGCTTGGTCGGCATAGTTGTCGCCGTGGAGCCGCCCATCGGTGATGATGTCGAGGCCGGCGTTCTCCTGGTCCCTGGCGAGCGCGCCCACCGCGTCTTCCAGCGCCTCCCGGATGTAGGCATCCGGAGGCTCCTGATCCCCCGTCCAATCCCGTACGCAGTTGGCGTCCCACCACCTCGGATTGGGGTAGTTCCCGACCATCGAGGTCGGAATCAACACCTCTTCGCCCTTGATCTGCATATCGCCTCCGTTCGAGAGATATCTGCGAGCCGCCCTTGGTTGCGACTCCTACAGCCGGGTCCTGCATGCCTCCTTTGTAGCCGACGGTTCACGGTCCGGACCCGTCTGGACGAGAGTAGCAAGTACCCGGACACCGGGTAGGGCTATGTTGTTGGTTGTTAGTTATTAGTTGTTAGCAACCTGCTCATCTAGCGGAGCGACCAGCCGCCATCGACAACCAGACCGTGGCCGGTCATGTAGGCGAGGCGCCCGGACGCCAGGAGGGCGATGGCCTCGGCGACCTCCTCGGGCTGGGCGACCCGGCCGATAGGGATGCTTGTCTCGATGGCCGCCCTGAGGTCGGGCTGGTCGAGCCGCCATTTGGTCATCGGGGTCTCCGCCATGCCCGGGCACACCGCGTTGGAGCGGATACCGTCCCCGGCGTAGTCGAGGGCTATCGACCGGGCCAGGAGCAGCGCCGCCGCCTTCGAGACCGAGTACGCCGACCGGGCGGGGAACGGATCCATCCCCGCCACCGACGCCACCGTGATTATGTGACCCGACCGGCGGGGAACCATCGAGGAGAGAGCCACACGTGAGCACAGATAGGCGCCCCTCACGTTGACCCCCATGACCCTGTCCCACTCGTCGACCGGGGTCTCGTGGAGGCGGGTGGCCTCCAAGGATCCGGTGATCCCTGCGTTGTTGATCAGCACGTCGACCGGACCCAGCGTTTCCTCGACCGCGGCGAAGGCCTCCGAGACCTCGCTCGCCACGGCTACGTCCACTCCTAGCCCCAGCCCGTCGGCGGCGGCCTCGGAGGCGCCGGCCGGATCGAGGTCGAGCACACCCAGCCGGAACCCCTCGCGCCGGAGGCGCTTACACGTCGCCAGCCCTATCCCCGACCCACCTCCGGTCACCACAGCCACCCTTGGCGCCTGGTCCACCATCCATACCTCCAGACAGATTCGAGACGCCACCAGGATACGTCTGCCCCCTGGCGAGACGCGTAGCCGGCCAAGCCCGACCAGCCAGGGCCGCCGTGGCGCTCCCGGAATTAGCATGGCCACCGACATGATCTGTTCCAAGGGTCCGCCGGAACTGCCAAGCGTGCTCTGCGCGGACTCGCACAGTGTTCAGGGGACCGGGAACTACGCGATCACAGGTTAATCATCGATGAACAACTGCCAACTACCGATTAGAAACTAATCATGTAGATGACCCCATATCGAGCCGCCGCTTCCCTGCGTGCCCGTTTTCTTCCCCACTTCGGCTGGATCGTGGCCTCGCTCATCGCCCTGGCGGTGTTGGTGGCCTGGCTGCCCGACCTGGACCTCCCACTCGGGGACAGTGATGACGGGCGGCTACTCGCCCGCTTCGGTCTGGCGGCCCGCAACTTCTGGGAACTCGGACCACTCGAGTCCGGTTTCGGCGCCCGCGTCGATCCGTACATCCGCGGCGAGTTCGGGATCGAACCGGGAGCGGTAGCGCCCGTGGAGGCTATGACCTACGCCCACCACCCGCCGCTCCAGGTATTCCTGGCCGTCCTCTCGGTCGGGATGCTGGGAGACAGCCCGGTCTCCCAGCGCATCGTGGGCTTCCTGATCGGCGCGGCGACGGTGCTGTTCATGGCCGGTGTCGGCCGGTCCGTCGGCATGAGGTGGGGTCCGATCCTCCTCGCCACCGGGGCCATGTCCGCCACCGGCTTCTTCTTCGTCTACGGGAGGATGGGCGGGGGCTTCTCCCTGATCGCGGCCTCCCTCGCCATGGTGGCCTACCTGCGGGAGGCGGACGATCCGCCCCGATGGGTCCTGTCGCTTGCCGCGGTCCTGTCCTTCGTCGCGGCCATGCAGTCCTGGATAGCCATCGCCGCGCTGGGTCTGGCGGTGATCTGGCTGTTCGGCGCCAAGCGCACCTCGGCGGTCACCTGGTGCGTAGCGTTGGGCGCCATCGCAGGCCTGGCTGTCACCGGACTATGGCTCCTGGCCAACACCCCCGCCGACGAGCTGACCCGCCAGGTGACCGCTCGGGTCGACACCGCCGACTTCACCATGGGAGAGTTCCTCGCCCGCCAGTGGCGCTTCGCCGGAGAGCTGACCCCCGTGTGGTTGCGTGCCCTGGCCCCCTTTGCCCTCGTGGCCGGCCTGGTGGATCGCCGCACCCGGGTACCGGTGGCCATCACGCTGGCAGTGGCGGCCGCCCTGACGTTCGGGACGAGCCAGGGCGCCTGGGTGCACCGCCTCTGGAACTTCCCCTGGCTGGCCCCGATCACCATCGGGACGATCGCCCTCGGGGACATGGTGCGGCGGAGGATCGACCACCGTTGGGCCGCCTTGCTCGGAGCGATGGGAGCGATCGTGGTAGCCATCACGTTCTACGGTCTCTTCAACGGGCCGACCCGCGACACGTACCTGCTGGCGCCCGCCCACGCAGGCGCCATCGTCGAGCAGGCGCCGGCGCCGGAGGGCATCATGTGGGTGGCGCCCGGCATCCCCACGCCTCGCTGGGTGTCCTACTACCTCGACGTCCCGGTATGGAGGATCAATGAGCGTCACGCCGACCGGGTCAGTCCTGGCGATCTGGTGCTGGCACGCACCGACCGGACGCAGGATTGGATCGAACTGCCGGAGGAATCCATCGTCGAAGCCGGGCGCTACCGGTTGCTGGACGGCGCCCTGATACAGGACCCCCACGAGCCCTGACCCCACCCCACCCCGACCGCCGCGTGCCCGCCTGCTCGGATGGCGTAGGCGGGTGCTCAAAAGATGGGGATGGGTTGGCCCGCGCCCTGCGATTTCGCTAACAGCCATCGGGCCAACTGGTATCGGGCCAACTGGACATTCTTCAGTACCCTCCTAGGATCGGCGTCATGAAACTCCAAGGACGCGCTGCTCTCATCACCGGCGCAGGCTCGGGCATCGGCCGGGCCACCGCCGAGTTGTTCGCGAGCGAGGGCGCCGGCGTCGCGATACTCGACCGCGACGAGCAGGCCGCCGAATCCGCCGCCTCGGATATCTCGGCCGAAGGCGGGGAGGCACATCCGGTGGTGGCCGACGTGTCGTCAGCGGACGAGGTCGCCCGCGCCGTGGCCCGCGCCGCCCGGCTCCTCGGCCGCCTCGACATCATCTACAACAACGCCGGCGTCGGATCCACCGGATCGATTGCGGACATCACCGAGGAGGACTGGGACCTCTGCTTCGCAGTCAACGTCAAAGGCACCTACCTCACGTCGCAGGCCGCCATCCCCCACCTGGAGGCCGCCGGCGGCGGATCGATCATCAACCAGGCCTCGGTAGCCGCCCTGGTCGGCATCCCGGGCTTCTCGGCCTACAGCGCCGCCAAGGGTGCGGTGGTCTCGCTGACCCGGGCCATGGCGCTCGACCTCGCCCCGATGGGTATCCGGGTGAACGCGCTCTGCCCGGGCACCGTCTACACGCCGCTCATGGAACCGCTCATGCGCGAGCGCGGCGGCGGGAGTGTCGAGCGTGGCTTGGAGATCACCGCCGCCAAGTACCCGATCGGACGCATCGGCACGCCGATGGAGATCGCCAAGGCCGCGCTGTTCCTGGCATCGGACGATGCCAGCTTCGTGACGGGCACCGCCTTCACGGTCGACGGCGGCATGACCGCCCAGTAGCCGGGAGGGTACTGAGAAATGTCCAGTTGGCCCGATACGTCGGCAACGAAAGCCCTGCTCGAGGCATCACAGGCCAACCCATCCCTGTCTTTTTCAGCACCCTCCTAGACCCGTCGGATGGCCGTCCATCTCGCTCCCGACAAGCTGACCGACCTCGCGACGGCGGTGGCGATGGTGCGGCCCGGCTCGATGGTGGCCCTGGGCGGAGGCCTCTCGGCCCGGCTCCCGATGGCGCTGGTGCGCGGCCTGATCAGGGCCGGGACCGGAGACCTCCACGTGGTCGGATCCGCCCATTCCATCGATGTGGACCTGCTGGCCGCAGCCGGGGCGATCTCGGTTTGCGAGCAGAGCTACGTGGGCTACGAGCAGGATCACGGCTTGGCGCCGGCCTTCCGGAGGGCTGCTCAGGAAGGGTTGCTCGAGGCGCGGGAGAGCTGCTGCGACACCGTCCTCACCCAGCTTCGGGCCGCCGAGATGGGCCTTTCCTTCCTCCCCGTCCACGGCGTTAAGGGGACGGACATCGAGGGGCTGCATCCGGAGTACTCCCGGGTGACCTGTCCCTTCACCGGGCACGAGTACGTAGCCGTACCGCCCTTGGCCCCGGACGCGGCTCTGGTCCACGCCCCCATCGGGGACCGTCAGGGGAACCTCCACATCGAGCAGCCCTACGTCCTAGACGAGCGGTTCGCGATGGCCTCCGCCATGACCATCGCCACCGTAGATCGGATCGTTTCCGCCGATGAGGTGTCGGCGGCAGGCATAGTCGTCCCCTACTACCGGGTCGCCGCGGTGGTCGAGGCGCCGTTCGGCGCCCATCCCAGCTCGTGCTATCCCGGCTACGCGTACGACCGCGCTCATCTGGCGTCCTGGGTCGCCGCCGCCAGGACCGCCGAGGGCGCGCAGGACTACCTCGACCGCTATGTCACCGGCGTTGACGAGGACGGCTACCGCCGGCTCGTGGGCTCTGACCGGCTGGAACACCTGACCGGTTACCGGGCTTCCGACCGGGCCTGGATGGAGCTGTTCCGGTGAGTTCGCGATTCGGTCTTGACGAGCTGTTCGTGGTCGAACTCGCCCGGACCGTGCGAAATGCCGAAGTCATCTTCCATGGCTTCGGGAGCCCGTGCGCCACGGTTGCCATGCACCTCGCCAAGCGCACCCATGCCCCCCACGCCTTGCTGATCGAAGGCGCCACCTATGCGGTCAACCCCTCCCCCGCGTTCATCCCTCCCTCCAGCAACGATCACTCCCTGAAGCGGGGGTCGGCCTATTCGATGCGCTTCGAGGAAGCGTTCGACATGTCGATCAGGGGCGACGTGGACCTCATGTTCCTGTCGGGTATCCAGATCGACCCCCACGGGAACACCAACGTCACCGCGGTGGGCGGGATGCCCCAGCCGAAGGTAAAGCTGGGGGGCGGCGGCGGCGGGTGCAACATGTCGGCCACTATCGGTCGGCTCACCCTGTGGACCACCAACCACCGGTCCGGGCGATGCCTGGTCGAGGAATGCGACTTCATCACCGACATCGGCCACCGGACCCCGGAGGGAACCCGGGCCGAGTTGGGCTATCCGGGGGGAGGCCCGGAGGTGCTGGTCACCGAATTGGGCGTGTTCGACTACCCCGAGGGTCGGGCCCGGCTGCGGAAGCTGTTCCCGGACGTGACCCTCGCCAATGTGACGGCCGCCACCGGCTTCGAGTTCGCCGTGGCGCCCGACCTGGCGCCGGTGGAGACACCTTCGCGAGACCAGATCGACCTGGTGCGGGCCATCGATCCGCTCAACGTCCGCCGGCGGGAGTTCCGCCCTGCCGAGCTCGAACGGACCTTCTCCCTGTGAGCCTCGACTCGGTATTCGAACCGGCGCGCGTTGCCGTGGTAGGCGCCTCCGACCGTCCCGGCAAGGTCGGTTCGGTCATCTGGAAGAACCTGGCGGCCTTCGACGGCGAGATCATCCCGGTGACCACCTCGGCGGACCGTGTCGGAGGCGTGCCGGCGGTCCCGAGCCTGACGGAGATCGAGGGGACGGTCGATCTGGCGATCCTGGTCGTGCCTGCCCGTGCTGCACCCGTCATCGCCCGCCAGGCCGCTGCCAAGGGAGTGGGCGGGATCGTGGTGCTGGCGGGCGGGTTCGCCGAGACGGGACCGGCCGGGGCCGCCCTCCAGGCCGAGTTGGTCGAGGCGGCGGGGCCGGTCCGGATCGTCGGACCCAACTGCTTCGGTATCCAGAACATCGCACGAGGCCTCAACGCGTCGATCACTATGGCTGGCGATATCGAGCCGGGAAAGGTGGCCCTGGTCACCCAGTCGGGCGCGTACGGGATGGCGATCCACTCGCTGGCGCTGGACGAGAACCTGCGCTTCGGCAAGGTGTACTCGTCCGGCAACAAGGCCGACATCGGCGACCACGAGGTGATCCGCTACTTCCATGAGGATCCCGGCACCGGCATCGTCTGCCTGCTGGCGGAGTCGGTAACCGACGGGGCCGAGTTGGCCGCGGCCATCCGAGCCGCCAGCCCGACCATGCCGGTGATCGTCACCAAGACCGGTCGCTCGGAGGCCGGGGCTCGAGCGGCACTGTCCCACACCGGGGCCCTGGGTACCGACGACGCCGTTTTCCGGGCCGCCATGCGCCAGGCCGGGGCCATTACCGTCCGATCCGGTCTGGAGATGCTCGACGTCGCGAGGGTGCTGGCCACCCAGCCCCTGCCGCAAGGTACTCGGGCGGCCATCATCACCAACTCGGGCGGGGTGGGTGTCGAGTTGGCCGACATGCTCGAGGACGAGGGGGTAGAGGTCCCCGAGTTGTCGCCCGCTCTCAGGGATCGCATCGCCGAAAGGCTGCCTCCGATCGGCAGCGCCCGCAACCCGGTGGACATGACCCCCATCTGGTCGCGGTTCGCGGAGCTCTACCCGGGGCTCACCGAAACGCTGGCCCGCTCCGGCGAGGTGGACCTGGTGATCCCCGTCCTGCTCCAGCGGGCAGCCATGGACGAGGCCACGCTGGTCGGACTGCGCGACACCGTGGCGGAGCTGAGGGCCGCCGGGAACCAGGTGCCCGTCTACTGCTGCTGGGTGACCCCTAGAGACGGTCGGGCCATGGCCGGGATGCTCCAGTCTGTGGGGATTCCCTGCCTGGAGTGGCCCGAGCGCGTGGCGAGGGCGGTCGGGCACGCGGTGCGCTACGCCGCCAGCCGCTCGGGCATCAACCCGCCCGTTCGGGTCGACCCCTCCGCACCCTTCGGGCTGGCGGACGGACCGGTCCCTGCTACCGAAGCAGCCCGCATCCTGGCCCGCTACGGGATCGGCACCGTGGAGAGCACGCTGTGCGCGACAGCCGACGAGGCTCTAGCCGCGGCGGAACGCCTGGCGGGGCCGGTGGTGATGAAGACCGCCGTCCCCTCCGTGGCCCACCGGGCCGAGGTCGACGGCGTACGGATGGACCTGTCCACCGGAGATGACGTCCGGGACGCCTACGGCGACCTGTCCACGCTGGGAGCGGAGGTCCTGGTCCAGCCCAGGCTGGAAGGCGTGGAGATGGCAGTGGGGGCCGTGCGGGATCCCGTGTTCGGGCCGCTGGTGATGGCCGGTATGGGCGGGACCATGGTGGAATTGCTGGAGGATGTGGCCTTCGCGCTGGCGCCGGTCAGTAAGGAAGAAGCGATCGGGATGCTGGAGAGCCTGAAGGGCTTCCCTCTACTCGCCGGTTACCGGGGCAGGCCGGCGGTTGACCTCGACACGCTCGGGGAAGCGATAGCCGGCGCCTCCCGCCTGGCCGCTGAGCACCCCGAACTGAGCGAGGTCGACCTCAACCCGGTAATCGCAACCGGATCCGGCGCGGTCGCGGTGGACTGGAAACTCTACGTGAGCCACCCGCCCGAGAGCGGCCGGGCGTGAACCCATCCCCGACCATCTGGCCAACCTGAGGATCACCGCACCAACCATGACGCCCTAAACCTCAGGAACGCCGGCGCTCCTTCGGCGCGGCTTCGCTCGGGCCGCTAATCGATGCTCCCCGCGGGGACTACCCATTCACACCCCTGACCGGTGACCTCTGCGACTAGATCAAAGTCACGGTCGTAATGGAGCACTACGAGTCCCTTTTCCTCGGCCGCGGCCGCAACCAGCAAATCTGGGATCTTCCTGCCCCTCTGACTCCTCGGGGCCAACATACGCTGGACCTGTAGAGCCCGCCGGACGTGCCACCGCGTCGTCTCGACCGGCGCCAGAGCGTCTAAAGCCAGCAGAAGCCGGTCCCACTCCCCCTCGTTACGGGCCGCATATCCGATCTCAAGATCGCTTATCAGGGCACGGGCCGCCAGGCCGGCGACCACGAGGGGTTCCACGACCTCTCGCACCGAGGGATATTTGAGTCGGGTCAATACGCTCGTATCGAGCAGATGGCTCAACGCCACGCCCGAGAGCGATCGTCGGCCTTCATCTCGGCCAGATCATCGAGCGCCTTCGACACCCGACCATCACGACCCGAGACCGATTGGCGCAACGCCCGATTCACCGTTTCCTTGATCGTCGCGGTCCCCATCTCGGTACGGGCCGCGCTCAAGGCCCATTCGTCGATGTCAACCAAGTGCTTACCCATATGTCCCCAGTATATATGGATCAGGGCATCTATATACGCTCACCGATCCGCTGGTTCTGATCGTTGGGGGGACCGGTCGGGTCGGGTTTGGAATCGGGTCTATCCTCTGGGGGCAGACCCGAAAAGTACTCAGACGGCTTGCGGTGCTTGCCCAGGTTCGTCGGGCCGGATGGGCTAGGGATGCAGTTCGCTCATCCGATGGACGTAGGGAGGCACCAGATGGCGACCACCACACTCACCCCATGGGATATACGTAAACAGGACCCGATCAGCATCAACGACTGGGGCCCGGAGATCGACTCCATGCTGGAGGACCCCGAGGACAACCGGGTGGTCTTCAACGTCGACGAGGCCGACACCCGCCCCTACGATGCCATCTTCTTGGGCGGGGGCGCCGCCGGACGTTTCGGCTCCGCCTACATGCGAGCCATGGGCGGGCGCCAGCTGATTATCGACCAGTGGCCCTTCCTCGGGGGTTCCTGCCCGCACAACGCCTGCGTGCCCCATCATCTCTTCAGCGAGGTGGCGGCCGAGCTCATGCTGGCCCGCACCTTCAGCGGGCAGTTCTGGTTCCCCGACATGGACGGCCAGGTGACCTCCATCAAGGAGATCGTCGACCTGTTCCGGGCCGGGCGGATCGCCCCGCACGCCATCATGAACTTCCAGAGCAAGGAGCAACTCGACCTCGAGTACATCCTCAACGCCCCCGGCAGGATCATCGACACCCACACGGTGGAGGTGGCGGGCCGCACCTTCACCGCCAACAACCTGATCCTGGCCACCGGCGCCCATCCCCGACCCCTCCCGTGCCCCGGCGCCGACCTGGAGGGCGTCTTCACCTACGAGTCGCTGGTGGAAGACCTCGACTACGAGCCGGGTGACACGGTCGTCGTGATCGGTGGATCCAAGACCGCGGTCGAGTACGGGTGCTTCTTCCAGGCCACCGGCCGGCGCACGATCATGGTGGTCCGCTCGCAACTTCTCAAGCTCCTGGAGGACGCCGAAACCCGCAACTACGTGATCACCATGATGGAAGAGCAGGGCATGGAGATCTGGGAGGGATCGACGCCGACCGAAGTCCACGGCGACGCCGCCGGCAAGGTGCGGGGCATCACCATCGAGACGCCGGACGGACCCCGCTACATCGAGACCGATTTCGTGTTCCACGGCCTCGGCGAGGTTCCCAATTCGAGGATGGCCGCGGACGTGCTGGGCGTAAAGCTGAACGATGACGGAACGGTCAAGGTCAACCCGCAGATGCAGACGTCGGTCCCCAACGTGTACGCGATCGGCGACCTGATCGGCCCGCCCATGGAGATGTTCAAGGCCCGCAAGTCGGGCATGTACGCATCACGCCACATCATGGGTGAGGATGTCCACTACGAGTTCAAGGAGTATCCCGACTTCATGCACACCCATTACGAGGTGAGCTGGTTCGGGATCGGCGAGGAAGAAGCCCGGGAACGCTACGGGGACGTGACCATCATCAAGATGCCCCCCGACTCGGAGGACGGCTGGGAGGTCGCCCTGCCGGCCACCGACCGGATGATGCTCTACGCGTTCGCCAAGCCCCGGATGTCGGGATTCCAGAAGTTGATCATCGCCTCCGGCTCGCGCAAGGTGGTTGGCGCCCATCACGTGGGGGCCGGGGCCCGGGATGCCTTCCAGTACCTGTTCCAGCTGTACCGCCGGGGACTCACCATCGACCAGCTCGCGGAGATGGACGAGCTGTTCCTCAACCCCACCCACTTCATCCAGTTGTCCCGCCTCCGGGCCGGATCCAAGAACCTCCAGGACCTATGACCGAGGCCGGCGGATCCGCCTGGTACCGGCTGGCGGTCACCGGAGAGGTCCGGCGCGACCGGTCCACCAAGCCGCGCCGCGCCGGCGTGACCATGGTCATCGACACCGGGATAGGCCTGTCCCAGTGCGAGGACCTGCTGATGATGGCGGACCGCTGGATCGACCACTGGAAGCTGAGCTTCGGCACTTCGGCGCTGATGCCAAAACCGGTGCTCGCCAAGAAGCTGGACCTGATCGGGTCGGCCGGAATACTTACCTTCCCCGGAGGGACCATGTTCGAGGCCACCATCGTGCGCCGCCACTGCCGCCACTACATGCGGACCGCCCGCGGGATGGGCTTCACCGCCGTCGAGATCTCCGAAGGGTCGATCGACCTCTCGCCTGACCGGCGGCGCGGGGCCATCGAATGCGCTCTTGACCATGACCTGGAGGTGATCACCGAGGTAGGGAAGAAGGATCCGGCCAACCAACCGTCCCCCGAGCAGCTGGCCGACCAAGCCCTGCAGGACCTGGAATGGGGCGCCTCGTGGGTCGTGGTCGAGGGACGCGAATCGGGCACCGGGGTCGGGATGTACGACGCGGCCGGCCGGATCGATATGGAGGCGGTCGAGAGGGTCGCCGAGCGGGTGGGGGACGCCATCGACCGGCTGGTGTGGGAGGCGCCCCTGAAGGATCAGCAGAAGATGCTGGTCGGACGCTTCGGCCTGAACGTGGGTCTGGGGAATATCGATCCCGCCCGGATCCTGGCGCTGGAGGCGCTACGGACCGGTCTCCGGTTCGAGACGCTCCAACCAATCGCCACGCGCCTGGCCGCTACCGGTGCCTGGGATCCGGAGCGACGGGAGCCCGATCTGGCCTAACCGGTCGGTATGTAGTTGATAGTTGATAGCTAAATCTATATTCCTATTGTTTAGGAGTAACGAGCGCCAGTATCTATCACCTGGCCACTGCTGGACGATCTGTTCCAAGGGATCCGCCAGCACCAACTACCGACTAGGAACTACCAACTACCAACTAGGGACTAATCAGCGAGATCGGCCAGGAGGTCCCGAGTGGCGCCGGTTCCGATCCCGGTGTCGAACGGGACCGCCCAGACATCGGTGGCGCCCGCATCGAACAGGGCCTGGATACGTGACCGGACCGTCTCCTCGTCGCCGGCGATGACCGAGTCCGCCGGTCCGTCCACCCCTTCGCGGGCGAACAGTCGCTGGTAGTTGACGAGGTTGCCGTACATGCCGAAGGTCCGGTTGGCCGCGGCCCCGGCCCGGTCCCGGTCCGCGTCCACGGCCACCGGAATCCCCGCCAACACCCGGGGCGAGGGCTTCCCCGCCGCTTCCGCACCCTCGGAGGCGGCGGGCAGTACCACTTCCTCCAGGGACTTCGGTCCGGCCAGCCACGTGGTAACTCCGTCGGCCAGCTCCCCGCCCAGCCGGCACATCCCGGGCGCCAGAGCGCCGACGATGACCGACACCCGTGATGTCCCGGGTACGTTTATGGCCGCCTCGACCCGGTAATGATCCCCGGCGAAGCTCGCCTCGCCTTCCCCCAGCAACCCGTCCAGGACGGTCAGGTACTCCCGCAGGTGCCCTATCTGGCTCGAATAGTCGAGGCCGTGCATCCCCTCGATGACCGGACGATGGGAGACGCCCACGCCGAGCACGAAGCGTCCGCCCGACAGGGACTGGACGGTGGCCGCGGACTGGGCCAGCGCCACCGGATGGCGGGGGTAGGTGGGAACCACCCCCACCCCGAGCTCGATACGCGAAGTCTGCTGCGCCGCCGCGGCCAGCATGGTCATCGAGTCGATGCCCCGGCTGAAGTGGATGCACCACGCCGAGCTGAACCCATCCTCCTCGGCGGCGACCGCATCACCGACCACGTCCTCCGGGGCCTTGAACATGCCTACCGGCTCGCCGCCGATAAGAATCGTGATCCGCATGGGTGGCTCCTGTCGGTCGGGTCTATCCGAGTGTGGCGGCCAGCAAGCGAAGCAGGCGGGCCAGGGTGTCGCTGGTAGCGGCGTGATGATAGGAATCGGCGTCGTCATCCAGGTAGTCGTGGCCCACACCGTCATACAGGATCCATCTGCCGTGGGGGTTGAGCCGCTGGGCCTCGTCGACCCCGGCGGCGGGTACCAGCTCGTCGTCCGCCCCGTAGAGGCCCAGGACCGGCATCGGAAGCATCTCCAGGGCATCGACCACCGGCAGGCGCCTAGCCTCATCGCCGGCCAGCGGAGCGTACGCCACGCAGAGCGCCCCCACCGCCCGCTGGCGGTGCGCCGCATAGATGATGGCGAACCGGCCCCCCATGTCGATCCCCACCATGCCGATCTTGCCGGGACGGACCCAGCCGGCCGGATCGGCGAACGCAAAGGCCACCGCATCGTCGATGTCCGCCAGGGCGCGGCTGTCCCGGATCCCCTGGTAGGTGGCCACCAGATCCTCGAACGGCGCCTTGGCACCGGGATGGGCGCCCCTGGTCAGGTCGGGCACGAGCACGGCGTATCCGTTACGCGCCAACCGGCGGGCAAGATCCCTTACGTACGCCGTGATCCCCTGGAGTGGGGGCAGCAGCATCACCAGCGGGTAATCACCGATCCGGTCCGGGCGGGAGAGGTAGCCGGTAGTGAACCCGGCCCCGGACGGCATCGCGAAGTCACGATAGAGAATCTCTATCGTTCCCTCATGCTGGAGAATCGCCATGCCACCTCCTGTACGGGGCCCGGGCAGGCACCCCGAACGGCTCTCAATCGTAGCGAGTGGAGGGGTCACAGCTGAACCCGCGGTCTCGCAGCGCCGTAACCGCCGGGGAGGAACCTAGGATCACCGTCATGAGACTCCAAGGACGCACCGCTCTCATAACCGGCGCCGGGTCGGGCATCGGCCGGGCCACCGCCGAACTCTTCGCGAGCGAGGGAGCCGGGGTTGCGATACTCGATCGCGACGCGCCGGCCGCCGAGGCGGCCGCATCCGCCATCTCGGCCACGGGCGCGGAGGCCCATCCGGTGGTCGCTGATGTGTCTTCTCCGGACGAGATGTTCCGAGCCGTGGCCCGCTCCGCCCGGCTCCTCGGCCGCCTCGACATCGTCTTCAACAACGCCGGCGTAGCACCGTCCGGGTCGGTTCTTGATGCGGACGAGGATGAGTGGGACCGGTGCTTCGCCGTCAACGTCAAGGGCACCTACCTCACCTCTCGGGCCGCCATCCCCCACCTGCAGGCCGCAGGCGGCGGATCGATCATCAACCAGGCATCCGTAGCCGCCCTGGTCGGGATGGCGAACTTCTCCGCCTACAGCGCCGCCAAGGGTGCGGTGGTCTCGCTGACCCGCGCCATGGCGATCGACCTCGCTCCGATGGGGATCAGGGTGAACGCCCTCTGCCCTGGCGCCGTCCACACACCGATCATGGAGCCGCTCATGCGCAATCAAGGGGGTGGCAGCGTCGAGCGGGGACTGGAGCTCACGGCCGCCAAGCACCCGATCGGGCGCCTCGGAACCCCGATGGAGATCGCCGCCACCGCGCTGTTCCTGGCATCGGACGACGCTGCCTTCGTCACCGGCGCCATCCTCCCGGTGGACGGCGGCAGAACCGCCCAGTAGCCGGACCCGGAAGGATGGCCGCACACTCGCGCCCCTACGAAGCCGGCCGACCTCAGGACCACGGGCCGATATCGGAATGGATTTACGTCGGCGGGTAACGCTGCGCCACGCCTCTGAACTCCGACGGTCAGGCCAGAAGTCAAAGCCTCCGGGACGCCCTATCTCGTGTGGATCGGACCCGAATAGCCCTTCACCCTGACCCGCGGTCAGCCAGTTCCGAGACCGCCGCCGAGGTCAGCGTCCGCCGGCCGGTATCCGTCTCCACCACCAAACCCCCGTCCGGCGAGATACCGACCGCAGTTCCGCTGCCGTCCGGGACCCAAGTGATCGATCGCCCGAGTGTGGAGCACCTTCGGCGGTATTCCTCACCGGGCCAGTCGCCCGGTTCGCCGGCCAGCAGGGGAAGGAACTCTTCGACCCAACGCTCTGCGATCTCCACCCCGGCCTCCGGGCCGGGATCGGAGTCGAAGAGAGCGCCCGTACCCGCCGGAGCATCGGGCCAGAACAGGTTGGCGCCCCAGCCGGCCACCACCGTGTCGCCCGATGCCTCGGTGAGCAGGCCGCCCAGCTTCAGCGGCCCGCGCATCACATCGTTGGGCCATTTGAGCGTGATGTCCCGTCCCGGATCGCCGAGCGCTCGCAGGACCGCCACGCCGGCCACCAGCGTCAGGAGTGGCCATGAGGATGGGGGCCAGTGCGGCCGGACTCCTACGGATGCCGCCAATGCTCGCGGGGCGTTCGACCAGCGAGATCCCGACCGTCCTCTCCCCCGGGTCTGGAGTCCCGCCACCACCAGGAGAGGCGTCGATTCGAACCGGGACCAAACCTCGTCCTGGGTGGAAGTGGTCCGGTCGAGTATCAGAGTTTCGTACGGTGTAGCCATCGGCAGCCGGTCAGGGTCTAAGGGTCGAGTTCAAAGGATACGCGCCCGAGCGTCAGCCAGGGCCGGACGGTGACGCGTCCGCTTGCGATGCCCGAGCACCGGAGAATCGTTGCTGACGGGCGTAACGCCTAACCTTGAACGCCGCGTATCGCCAGGCCGACCACAGAAAGCCGGACGACTTTGGGTACCGAACAGCGCATCGAACAGCTCCGAGAACTCCGTAGCCAAGCCGAGGGCGGAGGATCCCGGCGCGCCGTGGACCGCCAGCGCGAGAAGGGCAAGCTGACCGCACGGGAGCGGATCGCTCTCCTGCTCGACCAGGGAAGTTTCCAGGAGATCGACACCTTCGTCCGGCACCAGTCGCGCGGGTTCGGCCTCGAGGACCGGCGCCCGCTCGGGGATGCGGTGGTAACCGGCTACGGAACCGTCAACGGTCGGACCGTCTTCGTCTTCGCCGAGGACTTCACCGTTTTCGGCGGAAGTCTCGGCAAGGCGGTGGCCGACAAGATCACCAAGGTAATGGACATGGCCATGAAGGTTGGGGCGCCGGTGGTCGGGCTGAAGGACTCAGGCGGTGCGCGCATCCAGGAGGGTGTGCAGTCGCTGGACGGCTACGGGAGGATCTTCTATCGCAACGTGATGGCCTCCGGGGTGATCCCCCAGGTGTCGGTCATCATGGGTCCGTGCGCGGGAGGAGCGGTCTACTCCCCCGCTATCACCGATTTCGTCTACCAGGTGGGCGGCACCAGCCACATGTTCATCACCGGTCCGGACGTGATCAAAGCCGTCACCGGCGAGGAGGTCACCTTCGAAGACCTGGGCGGCGCCCACACCCACGCCTCCACTTCGGGAGTCACCCATTTCGTTTCCGAGTCCGGCGCCGATGCCCTGGATGACGTCCGCTACCTGCTGTCGTTCCTCCCCCAGAACTACATGACGCCGCCCCCCTACTTCCCACCCGACGACTCCCCGGACCGGGCGGACGACCACCTGGATTCGATCATTCCCGACTCGCCCAACCAACCCTACGACATGGTGGACATCATCGAGTCGGTGGTGGACGGTGGCGAGTTCTACCAGGTCCACGAGCACTGGGCCCGCAACATCGTGGTGGGGTTGGCTCGCCTGAACGGTCACTCCATGGGCATCGTGGCCAACCAGCCCAGCCACCTGGCCGGGACGCTGGACATCGGAGCGTCACAGAAGGCGGCCCGGTTCGTCCGGATGTGCGATGCCTTCAACATTCCAATCATCACGTTCGTGGACGTGCCCGGATTCCTGCCGGGTGTGGAGCAGGAGCACGGCGGCATCATTCGCCACGGCGCCAAGCTCCTCTACGCCTATTGTGAGGCGACCGTTCCCAGGGTGACCGTGATCACCCGCAAGTCCTACGGAGGCGCTTACCTGGTCATGAACGCGCGCGGCGTGGGCGCCGACCTCGTCTACGCCTGGCCGTCGGCCGAGATCGCGGTGATGGGCGCCCGGGGCGCGGTCAACATCATCCCCCGCAAGGAGATCGCCCCCGCCGCCAACCCCGATGCCAGGCGGGCCGACCTGGTCGAGGAGTACGAGGACCGCTTCGCCAACCCCTACGTGGCTTCCGAATTGGGCCTGGTGGACACCGTCATCGAGCCCCGAGAGACCAGGATGCTTCTCATCAAGGCGCTCGACATGCTGCGCGACAAGCGTGACTCGCTCCCGCCCAAGAAGCACGGCAACATTCCGCTCTGAGATTCGCGTGCCGAAGCAGAGCCTGAGCATGGATTCCCTCCTCGTAGCCAACCGGGGGGAGATCGCGGTGCGGGTGATCCGGACCGCCGCCGAGCTTGGGTTGCGGACGATCGCGGTGTATTCGGAATTGGACCGGGACGCCCTACATGTCGAGATGGCCGACGAGGCCTGGAACATCGGCGGTCCTCCCGCCTCTGAGTCCTACCTCAACGCCCGGCGCATCCTCGATGTCGCCCGACAGTCGGGCGCCGACGCAATCCATCCCGGCTACGGGTTCCTCTCCGAGAACGCCGGATTCGCGCGCATGGTGGCGGATGCGGGCATCACCTGGGTGGGGCCGCCGGCCCACGCTATCGAGTTGATGGGCGACAAGATCCGGTCGCGCCAGACCGCGGAGCAGGCCGGCGTGGCACCGGTGCCCGGAACCACCGATGCCGTCCGCAGCCTGAAGGAGGCTGCCCCGATCGCCTCGCGAATCGGCTACCCGGTCGCTGTGAAGGCCTCTCACGGCGGCGGGGGCAAGGGTCTGCGGGTCGCCGCCAACCGCAAGGAACTCGGCAACGCCATCGAGGGCGCCCGGCGGGAGGCGGAGGCGTACTTCGGCAACCCGGCCGTCTACCTCGAGGCCTACCTCGATAGGGCCCGCCACATCGAGGCCCAGATCATCGTCGACCGGCACGGCAACGCCCGCTTTCTCGGCGAACGGGATTGCTCGGTGCAGCGCCGGCACCAGAAGCTCATCGAGGAGGCGCCCTCCACGTTGCTCACCCCTGAAAGCCGGAGGGATCTCGGCGAGGCCGCACTCGCCATCGCCGAGGCATGCGGCTACACCAACGCCGGCACGGTCGAATTCCTGGTCCGGCCCGACGGGACCTTCTATTTCCTCGAGATGAACACCCGCCTTCAAGTCGAGCACACGGTGACCGAGATGGTGACCGGGCTCGACCTGGTGGCGGAGCAGTTGGCGATCGCCGATGGCCATCCGCTCTCCTTCGACGAGGTTCCGGTGGTCGGGCACGCCATCGAGCTACGCATCAACGCCGAGGATCCCGCCAACCAGTTCCGCCCCTCGCCGGGGACCGTGACCGAATACCAGGAGCCCGGCGGTCCGGGCGTGCGGGTGGATTCGTGGATAACCCCGGGCACCACGATCAGCCAGTACTACGACAACCTGCTGGCCAAGCTGGTGGTGTGGGGCCGGACCCGCCAAGCCGCGATAGCCCGGGCCGAACGAGCCCTGGACGAGTACCGCGTGGCGGGCGTCGCCACCACCCTGCCGGCCCACCGGGCGGTGCTATCCCACCCGCTCTTCGTCAGCGGGGAGGCCCACACCCGGTTCGTGGAAGAGGAGCTGATGCTCGACCCCGAGCCGTTCGACCGGGGCGAGGCCCGACCCACCGAGGATCAGGGACCGGGCCGCGAGATGACGGTGGAGGTCGGCGGACGGAAGTTCGATGTGACCTTCTGGCCACCGGCCGTGCCGGACCCGGGCGGGGATCGCCCGATGCGGCGGCCACCCCGGCGGCGGACCGGCGGCGGACCGGCGTCCGCCGAGGCCGGAATGGTGCTATCCCCCATGCAGGGAACCATCGTCAAGGTGTCGGTCAAGGCGGGGGATCGGGTGACGGCCGATCAGCAGATCTGCGTTCTCGAGGCCATGAAGATGGAGAACGAGATCAGGAGCCCCATGGACGGGGAGCTAGTGGAGCTGAAGGTCCGGCCCGGTGACACCGTCCGCACCAACGAGGTTGTAGCCATTGTCCGCTAGTGGCCACTAGCAACTAACAACTAGTCGCCGGCGTCCGAGATCGACTCCGACAGTGTGGGATGCACCATGAGGGTCTCCCTGAGGGTCTGTACCTTCATCTTTCCCCTGGTGGCGAGGGCCAGGATCCCGATCAGCTCCGATGCTCGGTGACCCACGATGGTCCCTCCGAGCACCACCCGGGTGGCCGGATCGGACACCACCTTGGCGAAGCCTCCCGTGCTCCCGTGGATGAGGCTGCGGGGATTGGCGGTAAAAGGCACCTTGGTGATACGAACCTTGCGACCCTCCGCCGCGGCGTCGGCTTCCTCCAGACCGACGGATGCGATCTCCGGCTCGGTGAATATGGCCTGGGCCACGTCCGAATAATCGATGGACTGGCCGGGATGGCCCGTGACATGCCGGCCCAGGTTCCGTCCCTGCTGGTTGGCCACCGACGACAGGAGCATCTGGCCGGTGACATCACCCGCCGCGTATATGTGCGGAACCGAGGTGCGCTGATACTCGTCCACCACGATGAAGCCCCGGTCGGTCTTGACCCCGGCCTCTTCCAGGCCCAGACCCTCGGTCATGGGCATGGCCCCCACCGCTAGCAGCG
>JAGWAN010000009.1 GCA_021296345.1 Acidimicrobiia bacterium
CCCCGTCGACCGCCTCGTAGAAGCTGGGCAAACCGGACCCGGAGTCGAAATTGGCCTCGCTACGGAACAGGGGGCCACCCCAGCCGATCCACATGTAGGTGCCGGTCTCCTTGGTGTTCCAGAACTCGCCGCTGAAGGCCCGCTCGGTACCCGCTTCCCGGGCTACCTGGTATTGCATCGGGGTGAGCTTCTCCCGCCACTCCTCTTCGGTCTGCGGGATGGCGGCTGCTTCGCTCGGGGTCGAGGTCATTCGTCTGGTCCTTCCCTTGGTAGCGCTAATTGCCGACGCTACAGGCGAGGCTCCGGGTGACCGACCGCGGACTGGTGTCAGAACCCCCGCAATAGCGTCGGAATGATCCTATCCTTGTCCCATGGCAACTGAACATGAACGCCCAGTCGGGGCTATCCACAGACTCCCTGTCGCGACGATCCTAACCTTGTCCCATGGCGGCTGAACCCATGGACCAGGACGTCATCTCCTCGGACAACCCACCCCCGAGCGGTTGGAGATCGACCAGGGACTACTTCCTCGCGGGGTTGGTGGCGACCGGGTTCGCCGTGGCGCTGTCCGAGATGCTCGCCTCCTTCTTCGTGTCGGCGCCCTCGCTCGTGCTGACCATCGGGCAGAGGTTCATCGACATCACCCCCGCCGCTCTCAAGGACTGGGCCATTGCCGTCTTCGGCACCAACGACAAGGCGGTCCTGATCGGAGGGATCGCGGTCGTGACGATCATCATCGGCGGCCTGCTGGGTGTGGTGGCCCGCAAGCGCATGCAGGTAGCGATGATCGGGTTCGTCGCCTTCGGCGTGCTCGGCTACGCCCTGGGAATAACAGATCCGCTCGCCACCGCCGCCGCCACCCTCATTCCGGCCATAGCGGCGGCCGGGAGCGGCATCGCAGTGCTGGTCTTCCTGCTCCGCCTCCTCCAGGGACCCGCCACCGACGCCGCCGATCCGATCCCCGCCGTGTCTCCGGACGCCCGGCGGGCGTTCATGACCGCTTCGGGCGCCGCAGTGGTGCTCGCTATCGGCCAGGTGGTGGTCGGGAGGCTCGCTTCCGGCCGGACGCAGGCGGCGGTAGCGGCTCGTGAACAGGTCACCCTCCCAACGGTGGCCCCCTCGCCATCGACCACAGCCGCCACCGCGAGTACCACGACGGTGGCCGCCACCACGGCGGCTGCCGAGGAAGCCCCGGTGACGGAGGCCACGACCACCACTCAGGCCACCGAGGTGGTACGCACGGTGGCCGATCCGACGCCTGCCCAGATCGCTCAGGTGGACGGGGTGTCGGAGTTGATCACGCCCAACGACACCTTCTATCGCATCGACACCGCTCTCAGCATTCCCAGCGTCGACCTGGACAACTGGGAGGTCAGCTTCACCGGTCTGGTGGACTCGCCCTTCAGCCTCACCTATGACGAGTTGGTGGAGCTTCCCATGGTGGAGCGGTATATCACGATCTGCTGCGTCTCCAACTCCGTGGGAGGCGATCTGATCGGCAACGCCAAATGGCTCGGCGTTCCCCTGAAGGACCTGGTGGAGCGGGCCGGGGTTCAGCCCGAAGGCACGCAGTTGATCGGTCGTTCGGTCGATCGCTTCACGGTCGGCTTCCCCACCGCCTCGGTCTTCGACGGGCGGGAGGCGTTGCTGGCGATCGGCATGAACGGAGAGCCCCTTCCGGTCAGGCACGGTTTCCCCGCCCGGCTGGTGGTCTCCGGCCTGTACGGGTACGTGTCCGCCACCAAGTGGCTGTCCGAGGTCGAGTTCGCCCGTTGGGACGACTTCGACGCCTACTGGATCCCGCGAGGTTGGGCCAAGGAAGCCCCGATCAAGACCCAGTCCCGTATCGATACGCCTCGCCCCGGCACCGTAGACACCGGTACGCGAGCCATTGCCGGGGTGGCCTGGGCACAGAATCGAGGCGTGGACAGGGTCGAGGTTCGGGTCGATGACGGCCCGTGGATGGAGGCCACCCTGCCCGAGGAGTTGGCCATCGATACCTGGCGCCAGTGGCACGTCGAGTACGACTTCACTCCCGGCGCCCACACCATTGCGGTGCGGGCTACGGATCGGACCGGAACCACCCAGACCTCCGAGATAGTTCCGCCGCGGCCGGACGGCGCCACCGGTTACCACACCGTCCAGGTGGTAGCCGTCTGATCCGGCAGTGCTAATCCGCCAGCATGGCCAGGTAATCGTCGGGGATGTCGAAGTTTCCGTAGACGCCCTGCACATCGGCGAGTTCGTCGAGCGTGTCCACCAGGCGCAGGACTCGGGCGGCACCGGAGGCGTCCAGGGGGATAGTCGTGGACGGGAGTCGGGTAATCTCGGCGGTCTGCACGGACAGTCCTGTGCCCGCCAAGGCATCCCGGACAGTCGGGAAGTCGGTCGGCGCCGTGATCACCTCGAACTGATCCCCGCTCTGCCGTACGTCCTCGGCGCCTGACTCCAGGGCCGCCATCAAGATCTCGTCTTCATCACCCTCTACTAGAAGGTAACCCTTCTGGTCGAACAGGTAGGCGACGGAACCCGGCTCGCCGAGGTTGCCCCCGTTCCGCGTGAAGGCCGACCGGATGTCGGAGGCTGCCCGGTTCCGGTTATCGGTGAGCGCCTGCACCAGCAACGCCACTCCCCCCGGCGCATAACCTTCGTAGAAGAACGTATCAAGGCGTTCGCCGACCAGCTCTCCGGTGCCGCGCTTGATGGCCCGCTCGATGTTGTCCTTGGGTACCGATGCAGACCTGGCCTTGTCGATGGCGGTGGCCAGCACGGCATTGCCCGCCGGATCGCCCCCACCCTGACGAGCTGCTGCCTCGACGGCGCGACACAGCTTGGCGAACAGATTTCCCCGGGCCGCGTCCTGGCGTCCCTTCCGGTGCTTGATGTTCGCCCATTTGGAATGACCGGCCATCGACTCCTCTCCTAGTGGTCTGTCTGGGAAACAACCAGGCGTGGTCTGGCGGTCATCCCACACCGCCATTCCACAGACAGACCACTGTTGTTAGCCGACGAGGTCGATGAGCATCCGGTGGACACGGTCATCGCCCGTGAGTTCGGGGTGGAAGGCGCACGCCATAACATGGTCCTTTCTTACCAGAACGGGGCGGCCGTTGTGGCTGGCCAGCACCTCGATGTCCGGGGCGGTCCTGTCCACCACGGGCGCCCGGATGAAGACCGCAGGGAACGCATACTCCCAGCCGTCCACGGCCAGATCACATTCGAACGATTCATTCTGGCGGCCGAAGGCGTTCCGCTCCACCACCATATCGAGCGCTCCCAGCAGGGGCTGGTCTCCTCCGGTCACCTCCGAAGCCAAGAAGATCATCCCGGCGCAGGTACCGAGGGTGGGTAGCCCGTCCGAGATGCGGCTGCGGAGGGGATCGACCAGCCCGTAGAGGGTGGCGAGCCGCCCGATGGTGGTCGACTCCCCTCCCGGAATGATCAGGGCGTCGATGCCTTCCAGATCGGTGGGCGTCCGGACCTCGCTGGGGATGCCACCCGAGGCGGCCACCATCCGGGCGTGCTCGCGGACGTCTCCCTGGAGGGCGAGCACCCCGACCGCCGGCGCCTCGGGAACGGTCTCTACCAGCCTCGCTCCTGCATACGCTGGCCGGCCGGAATGTCGTCGATCTCGATCCCGACCATGGCCTCACCGAGGTTGCGGGACACCTTGGCAACGATCTGGGGATCGCGATAGAAGGTGGTGGCCTCCACGATCGCCCGGGCGCGGGCCGCCTGGTCACCGCTCTTGAAAATTCCAGAACCCACGAAGATGCCGTCACATCCCAGCTGCATCATCATGGCGGCGTCCGAGGGTGTGGCGATGCCGCCGGCGGCGAAGTTGACCACCGGCAGGCGGCCCGACCCGGCTACCTCCCGCAGCAGCTCGACCGGGGCTCCCATATCGCGAGCCAGGGCCATCATCTGATCGTCGCCGGCGGCAGCCGCCTGCGCGATCTCCCGGTTCATCCGTCGCATATGCGTGACGGCCTCGACCACGTTGCCGGTACCAGGCTCCCCCTTGGTGCGGATCATCGCCGCACCCTCGGCGAGGCGGCGCAGTGCCTCCCCGAGGTTGCGGGCGCCGCACACGAACGGCGTGGTGAAGGCCCATTTGTCGATGTGGTGGTGGCTGTCGGCTGGGGTAAGTACCTCGGACTCGTCTATGTAATCGACCCCGAGGCTCTGCAGCACCTGCGCCTCGACGAAGTGGCCGATGCGGGCCTTGGCCATGACCGGAATCGAGACTGCCTCCATGATCTCCTCGACCCTGGTCGGATCGGCCATCCGGGCCACTCCCCCGTGTGCGCGGATATCGGCGGGAACTCGCTCCAGTGCCATGACCGCCACCGCCCCGGATTCCTCGGCGATGGTCGCCTGCTCGGCATTGACGACATCCATGATCACGCCACCCTTGAGCATCTCGGCCAAGCCTCGCTTGACCCGCAGCGTGCCGGTACTTTCCGCCTTGGTGCCCTGTTCCATGGCGATTTTGTCCTTTCAGTAGTACCAGTTGTCAGGAATATTTTACCGGGTCCAACCCTCAACGCAACCGCTATCCGCCGCTGGCGCGGGTGGCCTGGCGGTACAGCTCGGCATAACGGGGGATCACCCTCCCCCAGTCGTACCGCTCGACCCGGGCTGACGACCCTCTCGCCATGCGTTCTCTCAGGCCCGGATCGGCCAGGACCGCCGTGAGGGCGCCGGCCAGGCCCGCTGGGTCACCATTCCTGAACAGGAGGCCCGTCCCGCCGAGGACGTCCTCGAATGCCGTGAGGTCGCTGGCCACCACCGCACACCCCGCCGCCATGCCCTCCGCGACGGTTATTCCGAAGCTCTCGCCGCCCCGGTTGGGCGCGCAGAACACGCCGCTTCCGGCCAGGACCGCGCGCTTCTCGGTCTCGGACACCCGCCCGAGATACTCTACGCCCTCGATCGGGGGCGACTCCCCTCCACCGACCACAACCAGCCGCGCGTCCGGTACCTCGGAACGCACGGCAGGCCATGCGGATAGCAGCAGATCCCGGCCCTTGCGCGGGTCGGGCCGGCCCACGAATGCCAGCCGGCGAGGATCGCGCGGTGTTTCGAGTCTGAACGAGGGCACATCGACAGCGTTGGGGATCTCCAACACGTCGAGACCGAGCGGCTCGACAGCGCGCCGAGCGGTGCGGCTCACCGCGGTGGACACGACATCTCCCAAAAACGGCCGCACCAGGCCTCTCCCCCATCGGTACGCGGCGCGGAACATGGGAGATGGATCGGCGTGGAAGGTGACCACGGTCGGTCGCCCGGTCCGCAGCGCCGCCCAGCCGACCAGGGGCACCATCGGTTCGTGTACGTGGATCAGGTCGGCGCCGGCCACGGCGGCCCTGACCCGGCGGACGGCCATCGGCGACACGGCGATGGGCGCTCGGGAGCGGTTCACCGGAAACATCAGCGAGCGGCCCGCGTCCGCGCGGCCGGCGCCGGATCCGGCCGCCGGACCCACCGCGATGGCTTCCTGGCCCTGCCGCCGGAGATGCTCGACCAGTCCGAGTACCTGCTGCTGGACGCCGCCCGGGATGTCAAGGGCGTACGGGGAGATCACGGCGACCCTCAAGCATCCCCTCCACGCCGTTGGAGGAAGTCGTGATCGGACGGCCAGTTGGGTTGCACCAGGTGCCATTGGGTGGGCGCTTCCCGGATCATGTCTTCGTACCGGTTGGCCAGCTGCTGGGTGATGCTGACCATCCGATCCCGGTCCTCCGGACCGGGATCCTCGATGGGAGGGAGCACCATCACCCGGTGACCCGCACCCCGCTTGAAGTACGAGACCACGGGGAGCAGTACCGCATCGTTGCGGATCGCCAGAACAGCCGGACCGGCCGGCAGGGCGGTCCTCTCACCGAAGAACTCCACTTCCACACCCCGCCCGCCGATGTTGCGGTCGGCAACCAGCGCGATGACCCGTCCCTCCATCATGTCGTTCTGCAGTGCCCGCATCGTGGACAGGCCTTCCGCCAGGACCACGTGAATGCCGAGGCGGGCCCGGAGGCCGATGAACCATTGGGCCAGCCGGCGGTTGGCCAGCGCCTCCGCCACGGCGGTGATACGGACGCCGGCATCCTCCGACAGGGTGCCCGCCAGTTCCCAGTTGCCCATGTGGGGGAGCGCCGCCACTATCGGTCTCCCCGACTCCTGGGCCGCCCGGAGATGTTCCAGCCCGGTCAGCGTTACCCGCGACCTCACCGCCTTCTCCCGGCGGGGGCGGAACCAGAGTGTCTCAGCCCAGTAACGACCGTAGGCGCTGAACACTTCCCGGGCCGCTCGCTCCACCTTTCGCATATCGCTCCGGCCCAGCACCCTTCCCATATGCCGGATCGCCATGGCCCTGCGCTCCCGGTCCCAGAGCCAGTAGAGCCGGCCTGCCCAGCGACCCAGGCGGCGGATGATCGGTTCGGGTAGAGCTCCGAAGATCCCCGCGCCTGCCCGGTAGGTCAGGTAGGTGAGCAGGTCAGTCACCCGGTGAGAGCTGCCGCCAGGTCTTGAAGAACCGTTGGAAGACGGTTAGCCAGGTGAGGATGGCCATCAGCCACAGCATGACCGTGACCTGATCGAAGAGGAACCCGGCCGTAAAGAGGATGACCCGCTCTGCCCGGCCCATGAGGCCGCCCCGGCCCTCGACCCGCCCGATGTCGGCCTTGGCCCGGAGGTAGGAGATGACCAGCGAAGCGCCCAGGCTCAGGACGCAGAGCACGACGAGGGCAGGATCGCCCTCGTCGGGTGAGAGCCGGGAGGTGAGCCAGAAGGAGCAGGCCGCGAACATGGCCGTCTCGCCGATACGATCGAACACGGAGTCGAGCAGGGCGCCCCGGGGCGAATCCGATCCCGATGCCCGGGCAACCGACCCGTCCAGCCCGTCGAGAGCCGAGCCGCCCAGGATCACCAGGGCGCCGGTGACCACGTTGCCGTTGGCCAGCAACATCGATCCGATCAGAGTGACCACCAGCCCGGTCACGGTGAGGTGGGCGGGTCGCACCCGGAGGCGGGCCAGGCTACGACCTATGGGCGCCACCACTCTCTCGACATGCTCGCGTGCCCAGACTTCGATCACGGTGGCTCCTTCCGGTGGGGAAGCTACCACAGACAGCAAGCATCGTATGATTGCCTACACTCGGATGCCCTAGAAGGAAGCGGAGGAGGATGCGACCGGAGAACATTCGAAACGTGGGCCTGTTCGGCCACGGAGGTTCCGGTAAGACCTCCCTCGCCGAAGCCCTCCTTTTCAACGCCGGCGTGATCAACCGCCTGGGCTCCGTAGATTCCGGCAACACGGTCATGGATCACGATCCCGAGGAGATAGAGCGCCAGGGCTCGTTAGGGCTCGGAGTGGCGTCCTTCGATCACAACGGGACCCGGGTCAACCTCATCGATACCCCCGGGTACGCCGACTTCGTCGGGGAGGCGTTGGCAGCGTTGCGAGCCGTGGACCTGGCTGTCTTCGTGGTCTCCGCCGTGGATGGCGTCGAGGTGCAGACCGAGATCCTTTGGGATGCTGCCCGTCAGGAAGGTATCCCCCGGGTGGTCTTCGTGAACAAGCTCGATAGGGACCGCGCCTCGTTCTCCCGCACCCTGGACGAACTCATCGAGGCTTTCGGCAAGCGGATTGCGCCCATCCAGATACCGGTCGGCGAGGAGCAGAGCCTCAGCGGAGTGGTCCGGTTGGTGTCGGGCCGCGCCTACCGGTACGGATCGGGCCGGACGGGGGGCACTCCTATCGACGTTCCCCCCGAGGTGGCCGAGACTATCGAGGAGACCCGTTCCGCCCTCGTGGAATTGGTGGTAGAGACCGATGACGACCTGCTGGAGGCCTACTTCGAGGGTGAGGAACCGTCGGCGGAGAAGATGGTTGAGGTCATCCACGACGGGATGCTGGCGGGAGAGATCTTCCCGGTGCTGGTGGGTTCCGCCGGATCCCTCGTGGGAATCGACACGCTGGCCGAGTTCATGGTCGACTTCGGCCCCGATCCTCTGGAGCGGACGGTGCCGGCGACCCTGAACGGCGAGCTGGCCGCCGATGTCGACGCCCCGGCGGTGGCCTACACCTTCAAGACATCAGGCGATCAGTACGTGGGCCGGGTCAATACCTTCCGGGTCTTCTCGGGCTCGTTCAAGCCCGACGCGGTGCTCGAGAACCCCCGCGGGGACAAGCTCAAGATGTCCAGCCTCTTCTCGCTCCAGGGCAAGGAACACGCTGCGCTGCCGGCGGTGACCGTGGGGTCTATCGGGTCGGTGGCCAAACTCGACAGCCTGCGGGTCGGAGACACCCTGAGGACCCCCGGATGCGATGTCGAGATCGCTCCGGTCCGGGTACCCCGCCCGGTACACGAGGTGACGGTAACGCCCCGCTCCACCCAGGATGAGGACAAGCTCTCGACCGCCCTGGCCCGCGTCCAGGAGGAGGACCCCACCATCATGGTGGAGCGGCGCGCCGAGACCAGCGAAACGGTCCTCTCGGGTCTCGGGGAGGCCCATGTCAGCGTCACGCTGGCCAAGGTAGCGCGGCTCTTCGGGGTCGAGGTCGACACGGGTGTGCCGCGCATTCCCTACCGGGAGACCATCCAGGGGCGGGCCGACGTGGAGGGCAAGCACAAGAAGCAGTCGGGCGGGCGGGGCCAGTTCGGCGTGGCGTACGTGAGGTTCGAGCCCAACCAGCGAGGCCAGGGCTACGAGTTCGTGGATAGGATCAAGGGTGGGTCCATTCCCCGGAGTCTCATCCCGGCGGTTGACAAGGGGATCCGGGAGGCCCTCGAGCGAGGCATCCTGGCCGGCTACCCGGTTATCGATGTTCGGGCCACCGTCTATGACGGCAAGTTCCATTCTGTTGACTCCGATGAGCTCAGCTTCCGGATGGCAGGGATCATGGCCGTCCGGGCAGCGGCCTCCGACCTGCGCGCCACCATCCTCGAACCGATCGCCGTGGTCACCATCCGGGTGCCCGAGGACTACATGGGCGACGTGATCGGTGACATCAATTCCAAGCGAGGGCGGGTGCTTGGGATGGACGCCGATGGACGGAGCCGGGTCATGACGGTGGAGGTCCCGATGGCCGAGGTCCAGCGCTACTCCGTAGATCTGCGGTCGATGACCGGAGGGCGTGGATCGTTCGATATCGAATTCGCCCGGTACGAGCCCGCTCCCCCACAGGAGGTGCAGCGGGTCGTGGCGGTGGCCAAAGCCGAAGCTGATTAAGGGGGGCGAGCACAGCGCATGGAGAAGGCAACCATCCGGGTCGACGGTGAGGACGCGATTGACCTACCTATAACATCGGGGACGGAAGGTGAACGGGCGCTCGACATCCGGGGCCTCCGGGCGGCCACCGGAATGGTCACGCTCGATCCTGGATACGGGAACACCGCCGAGACCTCAAGCGCGGTGTCGTTCATCGACGGCGAAGCAGGGATTCTCCGTTACCGCGGCTATCCGGTGGATCAGTTGGTCGAGAACTCCACGTTCCTGGAAGTGGCCTACCTGCTGGACAGAGGCGAGCTGCTCACCTCCGAACAGATGGCGGCTTTCGAAAGCCGGATCGCGGAGCATCGCTCCCTGCCCGAGGGGTTCGAGAAGATACTGGAGGCGTTCCCGGCCGGTACCCATCCGATGCAGAAGATCGCCACCGCGATCGCCTTGCTGGGCGCCTACTACCCGGGGACGGGAGGATCGGGAGAGGTAGAAGCCAACCGTCTGGGTGCTACCCGGCTGCTAGCGACTATGCCGGCGCTGGTGGCGTGGTCGCATCGCAGCGATCGGGACCGGGTCTATATCGATCCCGACCCCGGCCTGGGTTACGTGGCCGACTTCCTCAACATGACTTTCAATCCCGGCGGCGCGGGCTACGAGATCAACCCGGCCCACGTCCAGGCGATGGAGGCGTTGCTGATCCTCCACGCCGACCACGGCCAGAACCTCTCCACGTCAGCGGTCCGGCTGGTCGGGTCGGGGCAGACCGACCTGTTCTCTTCGATATGCGCCGGCGTCCTGGCGCTGTCAGGCCCCCTGCACGGCGGCGCCAACCAGCGGGTCATCGAGATGCTGGAGGACATCCGGGCTGCCGGTGGAGACACCGGGATGTTCCTGGACCGGGCGAAGGACCGGAGCGACCCCTTCCGGCTCATGGGCTTCGGCCACCGGGTCTACAGGTATTTCGATCCCCGGGCGCTGATCATCAAGCGTCACGCTCGCACCCTCCTCGATCATCAGAGTAATCCGCTACTGGATCTGGCGTTGAGGTTGGAGCAAGAAGCCTTGGCGGACGACTTCTTCATCCAGCGGCGTATCTATCCCAACGTAGACTACTACTCGGGCATCATCTACCAGGCGATGGGATTCCCCAGCGAGATGTTTACGGTGCTGTTCGCCCTGGGGCGGCTGCCGGGATGGCTGGCGCAGTTGCGGGAGATGAGGGAATCGTCGAGCGCCCCGCTCAAGCGCCCGCGCCAGATCTACACCGGCTACCCGCAGCGGGATTACCCGACGCGGGCGGAGCGCTGATGGACGGGATCCGCATTCCCGCCGACGTGGCCAGGGAAGCGGGCGTTCCGGACGATCTCGACTCGGGGCAGTTGGGTCCATACCGGTTCCCGTCTCCGGCTCGTCGCCGGATCGGCGCCCGCATCTACCTGGCCGCAGGGCTGGCAGCCGCGTTCGGGGCGCTGGCCAACCTCGGCGCCGGCCTATGGGTGGTCGCGATCGGGCTCCTGGCCCTCGCCTACATTCATTACCACACGGCCTGGTCGCAGGCGATAGGCCAGGAGCAGGCGCTGGACATGGCTGCAGCCCTGACCCCGTTCCCGGTAGGCCACGCCTCGGCGGCCCTCGGGTTCGTGGGCGGGCGGTCACGACCGGTCTGGAACCTCATCCTGTACTCGGCGGAGAACCCGCCCCGGTTCCGGGCGCTGGTACGGATCGATGCTGTCAGCGGGCACAGGATCGACGAGGTATACACGGAGCAGCTGGAGCAGCCGGACTGAGCCCCTCCTCCGGGGCTCAGCGGGTACGTTCAGCCGGGAGGCCGGGCGGCATCGGCCAGTTCGGCCAGTGCCTCATCCACCGGAACGCCCCGCCTCTCCCTCTTCTCCGACCGGAGGCGAAGACCGACCGTGCCATTGCCGGCGTCCTGGTCCCCAACCACGAGGATCGCCGGTACCTTTCCGGTGATCGCCCGGCGCACCTTCTCCCCCAGCTTGCCGGGTCCCGAGGCAGACTCAACCCGTAGGCCTCGGGCCCGGAGCTTGGCAGCAACCCCGTCGGCGTAGCCGGCGTGACGGTCAGCTACTGGAACGACCGTGGCTTGGACAGGCGCCAGCCACATCGGCATGGCGCCGGCGTAATGCTCGACCAGCACCCCCAGGAAACGCTCCACCGAACCGAACTTGGCGGCGTGGATCATGACGGGGCGTTCCCTCGTGTCGGCAGGAGTCACATACTCGAGGCCGAACCGTTCCGGAAGGGAGAAGTCCACCTGGATGGTTGACATCTGCCAGCGACGTCCGATGGCATCATCGACGTGCACGTCGATCTTAGGACCGTAGAAGGCGCCTTCGCCAGCCGCCACGCTGTGAGGGATGCCCGCCGTGGCGAGGGCTTCGGCCAACGCCTCTTCGGCTAGCTCCCACAACTCCGGTTCCCCGACCCACTTCTCTCCGGGACGTGTCGCCAGCTCGGCCTGGAATTCGTCGAATCCGAAGTCTCGAAGGAGCTGGAGTACGAAGTCGAGGTGGAGCTGCAGCTCGGACGGCACTTGGGCGCGGGTGCAGAAGGTGTGGGAGTCGTCCTGGGTGAAACCCCGCGCCCGGAGCAGGCCGTGTACCACGCCCGACCTCTCGTAGCGGTACACGGCGCCCAGTTCGGAGAGGCGCATGGGCAGATCCCGGTACGAACGGGCGTCGGAGCGGTAGATCATCACGTGGAACGGGCAGTTCATCGGCTTAACGCGGTACTCGTCACCCTGGTCCATCTCCAGGCCGGGGTACATGTTCTCCGCGTAGAAGTCCAGGTGGCCGGACGTCTTCCAGAGATCGGCCTTGGCCAGGTGGGGAGAGAACACGGAGTCGAAGCCGAAGGCCTCGTGGGCGCGCCGGCTGTAGTCCTCTACGAGCCGCCTCAGCATCCCGCCCTTGGGATGCCAGACCGCCAATCCCGGACCGAGGCCCTCCGGGAACGAGAACAGGTCGAGTTCACGGCCCAGCTTGCGGTGGTCCCGGCGAGCCGCCTCCTCAATCCGGTGGATATGGGTCCGGAGCGCCTTGCGCGTTTCCCAAGCGGTTCCGTAGATGCGCTGGAGCTGGGGACGCTTCTCGTCCCCCCGCCAGTAGGCCCCCGCGGTCCGCATCAGCTTGAAGGCCTTCAACCTTCCGGTTGAGGGTAAGTGTGGACCCCGGCACAGGTCCACGAACCCATCGTTGCGGTAAACGGACACCACGTCCCCGGATTCGACCTCCGATTCGTCCACGGAGCGGATTATCTCCAGCTTGTAGGGGTGGTCTCTGAACAACTCCAGCCCCGCCGCCCGGGACATCTCCTCCCGCATGAAGGGCTGATCGGCCGCGACGATCCGTTCCATCTCGTTCTCGATGGCGTCCAGGTCGTCGGGCGTGAACGCCCGTCCGATGTCGAAGTCGTAGTAGAAGCCGTCGGCAATGGCGGGGCCGATGGCAAAGGTGGCGCCCTCGAAGAGCCCGAGGACCGCTTGGGCCATTATGTGGGCAGCGGAGTGGCGCAGGACATGGCGGCCCTGCTCCGATTCCGGGGTGATGACCGCGAACCGCCCCCCGGTACGTATCGGTTGCTCCAGGTCCATCAGGTCGCCGTCGACCGACACCGCGACGGCCGCACCGGCCAGGTGTTCGCCGATCGATCCGGCCACCTGGAGTCCGGTCACTCCGGCTTCGTGGCGGGTGACGGTTTGGTCGGGAAGGACTAGTTCGATGGTCATGGCCGGGTCGGTGCAGATGGCGGCGTCATCGTAATCAACGACTCACAGGTTTCCGTTATCCGCCCCCTCCCAGATTCACCCACCACGGGTCCTTCGGTACGCCCGGTTGGTGTGTTCGGTCACGAAGCCGAGGCGCCGGTAGAGGTTCACTGCGGCGACGTTGGCCGCGTCTACGTAAAGGATCGCCCTGGAGGCATTCCTGTGGCGAGAAAGGTATTCGAGCCCGTCAAGCGCGATGGCGCGGCCCAAACCCCGGCCGCCAAAAGCCGGATCGACCGCCAGCACGTAGATCTCGCCCAGGGCGCCTCCGTCCGGCGCCGACGCGTCGTGGACCTTGGTCCAGTGGAATGCGACCAGCCGGTCATCGATCCAGCCGGTACGTACTCCGTGAGGATCGAACCACGGCAGGGACGTACGCCTGACAAGGTCCTGTACCGACCAGTTGCCCTGCTCGGGATGACCGTCGAAGGCCCGGTTGTTGACGTCGATCAGCGCCTGCGCATCCCGACCCACGTCGAATCCGGCGAACCGGACGCCCGCCGGAGGCTTGGAGATGGCGGGAACGGGAAGTGGGGCCGCCATGCGGTACAGGTCCCGTTCGTGGGCGAACAGTGCCGGTGGGGGCTCGATGAGCGGGGTGTGGAGCCAGAGCACCGTTTCCTCGATCTCGGCGGCATCCAAGCCCCCGACGACCTCACCGAGAAACCGATCCGGCTGCCCGGACGCGTCGGCCACCTCCAGCGTCCAGACCCGTCCGTCAGGGTTGGGAGCGGCGAAGGCATACGAGACCAGCGTTGCGTGTTGCCACGCCGCGTAGCCCAGGTCTCCCCCGCCCGGGTCATTCATGGCTGCTCGCAGGACCTCCCCGAAAGGCGGGGCCCCCTGCTTCTCGGTGACCCGGGCGATGAGATCCACCAGTTGGTCTCCGAGTTCACCTGGCAAAGCGGGATTTACCTCCATTGGGTACCTGAGGGTACAACTATCCTCCGGTGGGAGAGGCGTCGGAGGGTATGTACCGTGACCTGGTCGGATGATCGGAAGCCGCCGGAGGGCAGTCGCCGTCCTGGAGAGTCCCGATGGTCGGGGGTCCGCCGCGCCGAAGAGGTACCGGTAACCGACGCGATGGTCACTCCCCGATCGGAGTCCGGCGAACCGCGGGATATGACGGAGGCTCGGCCGGGTGAACCGCGGTTCTGTCCCCAGTGCGGTCAGCAGTGGACACCGGATGCTTCCATCTGCCAGAGGTGCCGTCACCGGATAGAACGGCCGGAGTCCTCCGCCCGGACCGCGCGTCGCGGGTCCGGCGGCACGGCGCCGGACCGGGGTGCCCGGACGGTACGGTTTACCTCCGGCCCGGGCTCCGTACGGCGGATAGCTCTTATCCTGGCGGTGGTGGCCGCCCTGGTGCTAGGCCTCCGAACGCTTACCAGCCGTGATACGTCCGCGGAGCAACCGGCGCCCGTCGTAGAGACCACATCCTTACAGGGCGACGGGGCGGCCTTGGAGTTCTATGCCGACGAGATCTCGCTGCTGGCCCTGGACGTGGCGGATGCGATGGATACGGGGCGGCAGATAAACGACGGCTGGGACAGCGGCAGCCTCGAATACGACGCAGCTGTCCAGCAGATGGGCGCCCTGGTCTCCCGGGTGAGCATCCTTCCCGCACGGCTGGATCAGGCAACCCCGCCACTGGGGATCAGTACCCGGCTGCACCAGGGTCTGGCGGGCTCACTCACCACCTTCATCGCGGCGGCCGAGACCATGCGAGAGGGTCTGGAGTCGACCGATACCGGGGAGACTCGCCGGGCGGGCTTGCTGGCCTTCGAGACGGCTGCCTTCGAGTTCGGTCTTCTCGCCGGACAGGTGGCTACTGCGGCCGAGGAGACGCAGCTTGCTCCGGACGCCTTCGAAGCCGGCGACGAGGGGTAGCCCGCTGCCGGGGGTCTGACGGTGGTCCCGGTTGCCCCCACCGGCGCCGCGGTGATTTCGACTCATGGCCGAGCACCTGGGTCAGCACGCCGGTAAGCACGATGGCGCCGCCTGCCAGGGTGGCGATGCTCGCTGTCTCGTTGAAGAGCCACCACACCCAGAGCGGCGCCAGAACGATCTCGGTCATCGAGATGAGCACCGACTCGGCGGGCCTCACGTGTCTCGCCCCGACCGTGTATAGGGCCAACCCACCAGCCAGCGCGATCCCTCCCAGCCAGAAGGCGACCGCCAGGTCGCCGGGGCTCGGGATGGTGCCTTCGATCAGCCATCCCGTGGCCGCCACCGTTATCAGGCCCGACACGGCGATGGTCGGCAACATGTCGACATGCCTGCGGCGGCGCTGCAGCACCGTGAACGAGGCGAATCCGAACGCCGACACGAGGGCCAGGACGGTTCCTGTCGAAAACCCCGCCGACCCGTCCGGGCCGTTCATCACCGCAATGCCGGCCAGCACGATCACCATCGCAAGCCAGGTGATCCGGGTGATGGGTTCCTTCAGCAACGCCCATCCCAGCAGCCCGGCGAGGACCGGCGCCATGCTGAAGATGAACACAACCTCGGCCACCGTGGTGATGCGGATGGCGTAGACGAACGCGACGGAGGCCATGGATATGGAGGCGCCGGCGATGACCCCGTCGGCGCCGATGTCAGCGAACGAGCGGGCAAACCCCCGGCCCCGACGCATGGCCACCCAGGCGCCGATCACCATGACCTGGGCGATGGCCCGGTAGAACAGTATCTGCCAGGTGGTGGCGGTGTCCATCATCCTTACCCCGAGGCCGAGGGTGCTCCAGAGGGTCCCGGCGGCGGCCACCAGAAGGATTCCTCTGGCGCGGGCGGGCAGGGTCATGGTCCGGATCATCAGGCTGATAGGAGGGTACTGAACAATATCCAGTTGGCCCGATCGCAACGAAACCCCGGGGTAGAGACATCGCGGGCCAACCCATCCCCGTCTTTTTCAGCACCCTCCTCCGGGGTTTTAGCCGGTCCCCGTCATGGTCCGGATCCATGCCACGATGTCATCGACGATCATCCCGCCTGCCGGTTCCTGCAGGGAGGCGTGCCGGGCACCCGGATACAGTCGCCGCTCGACATTCGGGAGCCGGCCCAACGCGACGCTCGTCGGCGGTGGCACGAGGGTGTCGTCCTCGCCGTGCGTTACCAGGCAGGCGGCATTGAAGCGGTCGATGGATGCGTTGACCCGGTCCATCGTGCTGAGTAGGTGGGCACCCAGCCGGACCGTGGTGCGGGGCACCAGCAGCGGGTCGGCGATGTAATCGGCCGTGCTGGCGGGGTCGTTGAATATCTCGTAGGGGTCGACCGGGTTGGCGAGGGTCAAGGTGGGAGCCAGCCCGGCCAGGATTGGGGAGGCTCGCCGTTTCCAGGCCGGTACGACGGCGTCGACGGCGGGCGCATTGAGCACCACCAGGTCGGGTTGGCGATGGCGCGACATGGCGTAGTCGATGGTGAGCAGGCCCCCGATCGAGTGGCCCAGCAGTACTACCGGGAGGTCCCGGTCCAATAACCGGGCCACATTGTCCGACAACTGGAACAGGTAGGAATACCAGTGGGCTATGTCGGCTCGGGTCCCCCCTGACGCTCCGAATCCCATCAGGTCGAAGGCGTGGGTGTCGATACCGGCGGCCGCCAGTTGGGCGCCGACGTTCCGGTAGCGCCCCGAATGCTCCCCCAAGCCGTGGACGATCAGGAGGGAGGCCCATGGATCCGCGGCTTCCCACCGGCGACGCAACTCAATGACGCCGGCACGGGTGTTAACGATCTCCATGCTGGTCGCGGGTGGGGCTGGCATTTCGATGAAGCCTTGACTGGGAGCCGGAGTGGTCCGTGGCCACGAAGTAGCCATCAGTCTAGGAGGGTGGGTTCCTACCCGGACGCACTCCGGGCCCGGTTGGTCAGCCGGGTCACGAGCGGTGGCCCGTTGTGACGGGTGGGAACCAGCGCGGAGCCGGATGGTGGCGCCGCGTCCAAGCCGTACTTGAATGCCAGGTGCAGGTAGTCACGCCGGTAGAGCAGCCTGATGTCGACGTCGGGATACCGGGCCCGGAACAGGCGTACCTTGCGCTTCTTCTTGGTGACCAGGCTCTGTTTCATGGTGGTTATCTCCACGAAGACGTCCTCGTCCGGCAGGTAGAAGTCGGGGGTGAAGCTCTTGGTTGGCCGACCATCGTCGTCCCATTGGATGGGAAACGACCGGGGTTCGTACACCCAGCGCACATGGTAGAAGTCGAGCAGCCGGGCGAACTGGTTCTCGCTGTGGTGGGCGAAGGCGACGCTATCGGGGGAAGGTGAGACCGGACTCGGGCCGAAGCGGGTCAGCTGGTGGCTGCCTCGGACGCGGATTCGAGCTCAGCTAAAGGGAGCTCGGCCTGCACCGCTTTCGGGGCGAAGTCCAGCAGCTCACCCTCAAGGTCACGCTGAATCCGTCCCACGGCGATGGCGAACACTCCCTGACCCCGCCGGAGGGCGTCCATCAGGTACTCCTGGGTTCCCTCGCGATCGAAGCTGGTCAGGATGGTGGCGCCGTCGCTGACGAGGTTGGCTTCGGAGAGAGGCTGGTCGATCTCCTGCTCGCGTAACCAGTCTACGGCCTGGCGGATCTTGTTCAGGTGAAGGCCTGTGTCGAGGAGGCCTTTGATCACCCGTAGCTGGACGAGGTCGGAAAAGGAGTACAGCCGCTGGGATCCGGATCCTTGCGCTGCTCTCAATGAGGGCTGCAGCAGGTCGGTGCGAGCCCAGTAGTCGAGCTGGCGATAGGTGATACCGACCAGCTTGCATACATTGGGCGCCCGGTAGCCCTGCATCCCCTCAGCCGGGTTCTCGGTGTTGATCTCTCGGTCCATCGGAACGGGGCTCCCCTCCCTTGCAGCAGCACCGGAGCACCACGAATGCTCTCGGCGGGCCTACGCCGACCCGCTATCACATGGCGATTACAGCCAGGTAATTACCTGTTTGCGAGCCGTACGATAGACCATCGGGAGCCGCGTTCCAACGGTTTCCAGAGGATGCCCGCTGCCCGGGCATGGGGACTTCCCTGGGTGGGATGGCCTAGGCGTCGGTCCTGAAGTCCTCGGGCGAAAGACCTTCGAGGAACTCTCGGAAAGCCTCCACCTCCGCCTCCTGGTGGTCGTCCTTGATCTCGATGCCCGCGTCGTCGAGGACCTCGGGAGTGGCGAATACCGGCGCCCCGGTCCGGGCGGCCAGTGCGATGGCGTCGGAGGGGCGGGAACTGACATGGATCTCCTCACCGTCCCGCGAGAGAACCAGGTCTGCGTAGTAGACGCTGTCCCGCAGCTCGGTCACGGTCACCCGGGTCACCTGCCCACCCAACACTTCGGTCGTGATTCGGAGCAGGTCGTGGGTGAAGGGGCGGGGGGTGTTGACGCCCTCGAGGGCGTAGGCGATGGCGGTGGCCTCCATGGCGCCGATCCAGATGGCGAGGAAGCGCTTGCCATGTGATTCCCGCAGCAGGACGATCGGTTGGTTGGTCGGGTATTCGATCCTGACCCCGATGAGATCCATGGGCACCGACTCGCTCATGGCGCGAGCCTATCACCATGCGCCGGGTCTGTGATGGGCAACAGGGCGGACGGGTCGGCCGCGAAGGAAGCGAAATCCAGGATGGCCCACAACGATCGTAGGTTGCGGAAGGCGCCCTTCCAGTCGAGACCGTATCCCACCAGGAACTCATCCCCCACCTCGAAGCCTCGATACTCGATGGGTACGTCAACGATGCGCCGGGTGGTCCGATCCAGCAGCGACACCGTTTGGATGCTGGCGCAGTTGCGCTCCTCCATCATCTGGCGGAGCAGGCGCAGTGTGAGGCCGGTGTCCACGATGTCCTCCACGACGAGCACGTGACGAGAGGCGAGGTTGGTGGCGGTGTCCATGGCTACTCGTAACCGGCCGCCCTCCCCGAATTTGGTCAGCCCGAGAAAGTCGGCTTCGCATTCGATAGGGATCCGGCGGATCAGGTCCGCCAGGAATACCAGGGACCCCGACAGCACGCATACCAGCACGGGGCGCAGCCCCCGGTAGTCGTGGGCGATGCGCTCTCCCAACTCGGCGGTCCGCTCGACGATGTCGTCTTCGCTTATGGCCTCAGCCGCGATCATCCTGTGCCTTCAGTCCTTGCCAGTACTTCCATATCCACGTCAGCGCGTCGCGGATACCCGGAAGTTCTACTTGACGTTCAATGCGCTGGACCACCGGAGCGGCGGGAGCTTCGGCTTCCGCGTCGATGGCGGCTGTTGTGTTCTCCGTCCCCGGTGCGTTGACGGTGACCGCTTCCTCCGGATCCGGCGGAAGCTGCTCTGCCCGATCCGGGAACAGTTCGAAGTCGGTACCGGGCTGCGCGGCGACACCGCCGGCGAGCGGGCGTTGCTGGTCGGATGTGACCGGGACCAGGGTCAGTGGTCCGAAGCTGCCGAATGCGTAGTCGAACAGCAGGGTGACGTCGGCGAAGTGGTTCTGCGAGCCCAGCACCACCACATGGATCCGGTGTCGATCCCGCTCAGCCGCCGCCGAGAGTGTCTGGAGCGCGCGGCCGGTGTAGCCGGTCTTGATGCCGAGCGAGCCCGGGTAGGTGGCGAGCAGGTCGTTGCGGTTGACGGCCACCCTCGATTCGCCTTCAGGAGTAGGTGGGAGGCTGAAGCTCCGGGTGGCGGCGATCCGGGCGAACGCCGGGTTCTCCATGGCGGCGACGGAGATGCGGAGAATGTCGCGGGCCGAGCTGTAATGGTCGGGGTGATCGAGGCCGTGCGGGTTGACGAAGTTGGAGTCGGTGAGGCCGAGCCGGGTCGCCTCCCGGTTCATCATCTCCGCAAACCCCGCCACCGATCCACCCACGTGCTGAGCCAGCGCTACTGCCGCATCGTTGGCGCTCCGCAGAATCAGGGCGGCCAGGAGTTCTTCGACGGTCCAGGCGACTTCTCCCGCCACCAGCCCGATCTCCGACTCCCCTACCGAGGCGGCCGTATCGGATATGGTGACGAGGTCGCCGCTCCTTACGTTCTCGAGCACCACCAGGGCGGTGAGGATCTTGGTCACCGAAGCGACCGACCGGCGCGAGTCGGCGTCCACTTCGGCCAGCACCTGTCCGTACGTGTCGTCGTAGATGATCCACGCCTCAGCTGTCACCTCCGGAGGATCCGGTGCGATGAGCCCCAGATCGGATGAGGGGTGAGCCCGGCCCGGCGGGGCCGCCACGAGCAGGATTGCCAGGCAGGTTGCTAAGAGCAGAGCACCTGCCCGGATGTCTCGCATGTGGAGGTCAGTCCTCGCCGAGGAGCGCCTTCATGTCCGCCTGGAGGAAGGACTGGGAGAGCAGCCGGATCGCCTCGGCCCCCCGGCTCAACGTCCTGGCGGCCTGGCGCCGGCTGGCCGGACTCGGGCTCATGCGCATGGCGAGAGTGAGCCCGTCGAGCAGCCCCACCTGACGGGAGACGGCCTGACGAACCTGGCGGATGTGCCGGGGCTCAAGACCCTCCGCAAGTAACACCCCGCACTGGCGAGCGATGACGACGTCTCCGGTGGTGAACTGACGAGCGCCCTCAACGTTGCGCGGGGCAACCAGGCCGTGCTCGATGAGTTGGCGAGCCTGGGCGGGTGTCAGATCGGAACGTCGAGCCAGTTCGTTCAGGCTGATCATCTCGTCAGCGACTTCCGGGGCCGGTCCGGGATCTGCGGTGTCCGCCCCGCCGCCCGGCATCTCGCCCCTCTCGAACTGCGTCAGTTGCGACTTGATGACCTTGAGCGGAAGGAAGTGATCACGCTGCTGGCGGAGGATGAAGCGGAGCCGGTCAACGTCGGACCGGCGGAAATGCCGGTATCCGGATGGCGCCCGAGCGGGGTGAACGAGACCGTTGGTCTCGAGGAATCGGATCTTGGACGTGGTCACATCGGGAAACTCGTCGTTGAGCAGTTCCCGGACACGGCCGATGGTGAGGGCCGGAGAATCGGTCATCGTCCCCGGACCAGCAGGAGCCGGAACACTCCGATCATCAACTCGTCGCCGGGAAGGATGGTGGTGCTCTCCGCCAGCATGCCGTTGACATAGCTTCCGTTGGTGGAACCCAGGTCGGTGAGCGTCACTCCGGTGGCATCGAGGGTTAGCAGGCAGTGGCTGCGGGAGACGGTGATGTGGTCGAGGGCGATGTCGTTGTACGGATGGCGCCCGATCCGGGTGTCGCCGGGAGGTACCCGCCAAGATCGGCCGGCCTGCTGACCGGTCCGCACTATCAGCTTGTATGCCGGACCCTCCTCCCCCGATCCGAGCCGGTCGGACCCGATGGGATTTCCCTCTTCGTCGAAGAGATCGATTACCTCGGTCACATCCCCCGGAGACGTTGCATCCTCGCCGGGCTGGCGGCCGGCCGTCGCGTCCGGCGCCTGGTGGGTGTCATCCATGCCCCGAGTGTAGTTGTAGAGAACCACCACCGGGGACGCTATTTTTGTGTTTATGTACAGATATTTAAGCTTTAACCATTGGTAAGCAACGACTTGGTATGTGGACCTTCATATTAAAGTTTCAGTAGAACCTTTGGGTTAGGAACTCACCGGGGAGCGCGGCGGAGATCGCCGAGATAGTGCCAGGTCACTATGAGGTAGAGAGCCAGGCCCAGCACGCCGAGGAGCGTCGCCAAGACCTCCCAGAAAAGGGGCACGAAGCTCGTAGCGGTCAGGTAATAGAAAGGCACGGCGAAGAAGATCAGGGCGGTGGCGGTCTTGCCCATCCGGCGCACCGGCACACGGATGTTCTGGCGTACCAGGTAGTAGATAGTGGTGGGTCCGATGATCGCCTCCCGGATGAGCAGGGACACCCCCAGCCATAGCGGGACAAGGCCTGCCACCATTCCGCCCACCACGCCTGCGAAGACCACCAACCGATCCGCTACCGGATCGAGCATCTTGCCGATCTCGGAGACCTGACCCAGGCGACGGGCGAGCATGCCGTCGAGCAGGTCGGTTACCGAGATCAGGCCGAGGAGAACGGCGGCCAGGAACGGGCGGTCAAGACCCAGCAACACCCAAAGGAAGACGGGCAGGGCCAGTATCCTAAGGAACGAGATCAGGTTGGGCAGGGTCCAGAGTCCGGCATCCTGCACAGCCGTATTCTCGGTCGCTCCCTCGCTCACTCCGGCACGTCCTCAGCCCGGTAGCAAGCTACCAAATGGCCGGGGTTGGCCTCCTCGAGGGGTGGATGGTCGCTGGAGTGGCAGACGTCGGCGGCCAGGGAACACCGATCGATGAAGCGGCACCTGGGTGGCGGGTTGATTGCCTTGGATATCCCACCGCGGATGTCCGCTCCCTCCCGGTGGTGGACGGGATTGGGAACCGGTACCGACGCCAGCAGTGCCCTGGTGTAGGGATGCTGCGGGTTGCCAAGCAGTTCCTCGGTGTTCCCCACCTCCACGATCTTGCCGAGATACATGACCGCGATCCGGTCGCACATGTAGCGCGCCACCGCCAGGTCATGGGTTATGTACAGGTAGGAGACGTTCAGTTGCTCCGCCAGCTTCAGCATCAGCTCCATGATCGAGATCCGGATCGAAACGTCGAGCATGGAGGTAGGTTCGTCGGCGACCAGGAAGGCTGGATCGACCACCAACGCCCGGGCGATGGCTATCCGTTGCCGCTGCCCTCCCGACAGCTCGTGCGGGTAGCGGAACAGGAAGGTCGATGGCGGCGTCAGCCCCACCAGTTCCAGGAGCCGCATCGCTCGTTCCTCGCGCGCCCTCACGCTCCCGATCCGCTGTACGGTCAGGGGTTCCGCGATCGTGTCGTACACGGTGCGCCGCGGGTTGAGCGACTCGAACGGATCCTGGAAGATCATCTGCACCCGGCGCCGGAAGCGTCGCAAGTCCTCCTTGGCGGTAATGCCGGCCATGTCGATCATCTCGCCGTCCTGCTCGATCATGATCCGTCCCGAGTCGGCCTCGAGCAGCTTTACCATCAGCTTGGCGGTGGTGCTCTTGCCGCAACCCGACTCCCCCACCAGGCCGAGGGTCTCGCCCGGGGCGATGTCGAAGCTGATTCCGTCCACCGCATGGACGTATTCGGTTGCCCGGCTGAAGGCGTTGCGGGCGATCGGGAACCGCTTGGTCAGGTTCTCGACCCTGACCAGTGGCCGCGTCATGCCTCTACATCCTTGCGTATCGGGACGGGGACGCTCGTCCAGTTCCAGCATGCGACGCTATAGCCGGACTGCGGGTCGATGAGCTCCATGGTCGGGTTCTCCTCGCGGCAGCGCTGGGTGGCGTACGGGCACCGGGGATGGAACCGGCATCCGGTGGGCGGATCGACCAGGTTGGGCGGTTCGCCCTCGAGCGGCGCCAGCACGCGGCGGGGCCCGGTCACCGACGGGGTGGACCGCAGCAGCAGGTAGGTGTAAGGATGGCGGGGTCGGGAGAACACGTCCGCGGTCGGGCCCAGCTCCACGAGGCGGCCCGCGTACATCACACCCATCACCTCGGTCACCTCGGCGATGACCGCGATGTCGTGGGAGATGTAGATGATGCTCATTCCCAGTGCGGTCTGGACCTGCTTCAACTCCTGGAGGATCTGGTCCTGCACTATGACGTCGAGGGCGGTCGTGGGTTCGTCCGCGATGATCACCTGGGGATCGCACGAGAGGGCCATCGCGATGACCGCGCGCTGCCGCATGCCCCCCGAGAACTCGTGCGGGTAACGATCCACCATCGCCCGGTTCAAGCCGACCAGGTCGAACAACTCGCCAACCCGGTCCCGGATCTGCTTCTCGGCCAGTTCGCTCCCGAAGTGGGTGTCCATCGCCTCCCGGATCTGCTCGTAGACGGTGTACACGGGGTTCCACGCGTTCATGGCGCCTTGGAAGACCATGGCGATGTCGGACCAGCGGCGGGTTCTCATCTCGTCCTCGGTCACGTCGAGGAGGTCCACCCCGTTGAGGCGGACCGATCCGCCCCGGAACTCGGCGTTCTCCGGTAGGAGTCTCAGGAGTGACATCGCCACAGACGTCTTGCCGCACCCGGACTCCCCGACCAGTCCGAGAGCCTCGCCCTTGTGCAACGCGAAGCTGACCCCGTCGACCGCGGAGACCCATCCGTCGGTGGTCCTGTAGTGCATGCTGAGATCGTCCACCTCCAGCAGGGGCGCCCGATCCGACGCTCCGACGGTCTCATCCCCGGCTCGGGACCGGGCAGAACGCAGGTGAGCGCCCACCCGGCCCGCCACGTACCCGCCCACTGCGGCGCCGCAGGAGAAACCCAACGCACGCACCACGACCGTCCCGATCGCGAGGTTCCCTCCGCCGGCTCCCCAGATCACCTCCGCGGCGAACATTCCCAACGCCGCCATCAGCCCGTGGGTGGGGCGCCGATGACCGGCAGCCAGACCGGACACGACGGCGCCGAGGAATCCGGGCAGCAGCAAGGCCACCAGGATCACCAGGTACCCGGCCCGGTATTCGCCCTCCGCGGGGGTGATCCACCCTCCCAGCCACCAGTTGGCCAGCGCGATCACCGCGGTGCCGAGGGTGATCGCCAACAGGTTCAGCCGGCGTGGACGGGTCTCGGGGATCCTGCTCATCCGATCTCCCACCCCGGTGGGGCGCGTCGCCGGCGGCGGCAGGCCCGAGTGACCACGAACCCCGTGCCGGGTGCCGTCATCGCTTCCTCAGCCTCGGATTGATCACCTCGTCCATGGCCCGGCCGACCAGGAAGAACGCGGCAGCGAGGAGGGACACGCAGAGCCCGGCGGGGAACACCAGCCACCAGAAGCGCATACCGGTGAGGAAGTATCCCTGGTTCCTGGCCAGCTCGATCATCAGCCCCCAACTCATATCGATGTTGAGAAGGCCGAGGAAGGAGAGGACCGCCTCGGTCTGGATGGCGCCGGTGACGGTGAACATCATGTACAGGAGGCTGAGCGGCATCACGTTGGGTATCACGTGGACGGTTATCACCCGGAACGTCGAACCACCCGCAACCCGGGCGGCCTCGATGAAGGGCTTGACCTTCACCGCCAGGGCCTGCGACTTCAGGACGATGGCTACTCCGCCGAATCCCGACAGCATGCCGATCAGTATGGCCAGGTGCCACAGCTCGAAGTGGAACACCGAACTCATCACGATGAAGATGGCCAGGGCCGGAAGCATCAGCAACAGGTCGGCCAGGCGCATGAAGAACGAGTCGATCCAGCCCCCCATATAGGCGGCCACCGCACCGACCGAGGTGGCGACGAGGACGGTGACCAGGGCCGCCACCATTCCCAGCAGGAACGCTCCCTGGGCGCCCTTCATGAGTTGGGACAGGATGTCACGGCCCAGCGGGTCGGTACCGAGCCAGTGCCGGCCGTAGGGACCTGTGGGTTGCTCCCGGATCTCAGCGACGTCTCCGAGCTGCAGGGGAGATCCGTCGGCGTTGGAATAGACCAGTGCCTCGCGTATCGACATCTCCGTGTCCGGATCCGTGACCTCGTTGACGACCGTCCTATAGAGGACCGGTGGATTCGCCTCGTTCCCCACCACGGGGTGGTAGGTGGTGGCATCCCACACTCCGCCGAGCGTCACCCCTGCCACCGCCAGCAGGGCGGCTGCGATTCCGACCGTCAGCGGGAGGGTGACCCTCCGTTCGTGGCGCAGGCGCCCCAGCAGCGGCCAGATCATCCAGGCCACGACCGGCCAGATCAGCACGAACAGGGCGGCGCCGGAGTACCAGCGCATGCCCGACATCAGGACGGGATGTATGAGGGCCATCAGCGCGAAGAACAGAATGATGGCCAACCCCACGATGCCGACCCGGTTGGTTCGGAACAGGTTCCAGTTGTTGGTCGCGCCGGCCCAGACCAGGTTGGCCCGGATCCTCCACAGCGACCCCTTCCCGGCCACGTCGGTCACCGGTCGGGCTTCCAGCAGGTCCGTCATCGAGCCGGTTCCGCCATCGTCACTCCCCCGTGACCCTGATGCGAGGGTCGAGGAACATGTAGAGGATGTCCACCACCAGGTGTCCGACCATGGCCATGACGCCCACGAACGAGAAGGCGGCGATCGCCAGGTTCAGGTCCTGTCCCACCACCGACGTGAACAGTAACTCGCCCATGCCAGGCCACGAGTAGACGGTCTCGGTGATGATCCCCCCGTCGATGACGGTCGCCACCGCGATCACCAGGCTGGTGGTGACCGGGAGCAGGGCGGTGCGGGCGGCGTGGCGGTCGCGTACCGTCTTCTCCGCCAGGCCCTTGGCCCGGGCGGTCAGGATGAAGTCCTCGCTCATCGTCTCCAGCATGGAACTGCGGGTCAGGAGCATGATCCCGGCGAAGCTGATCAGCGTGATGGTTATCACGGGAAGGATCATGTGGTGCAGGATGTCGCCGGCGTACAGGCGCCGGGCCGACCCGAAGTCGCTCAGGTACCAGAACCACAACATCACCATGGCCAGCGCGCCGTAACCCACCCACATGATCCTCTTCCGCCGGGCCGGGTCCCTGATGCGGCGCGACAGAATCCAGAGGGTGAGCGCCACTATCCCACCCACCAGCAACACCCCGAAGATCACCATGAACACGTGGTTGGAGCTGAAGGGAGCGTCCACCCACTCCTGCGGATCGAGGAACTTGTTTATCGGCACCACGTCGGCGTAGAACGCGAAGAACCAGATCAGCATCAGCGCGAACCAGGGGTAGAACACCGTGTAGAGGAACACGCTGCCGATGGTTATGGCGTGCTCGCCCCGCCGCCCTCGCCTCCAGGCGATGAACTTGCCGGCCACGAACCCGAGGATGTAGTAGCTAACCAACACCGTGAGGAACAGCACCAAGGTCCTCGGCAGTCGCTCCAGGATGATGTCGGACACCGGTCTCGGGTACTGGAGGAACGAGAAGCCGAAGTCACCCCGGAAGAAGTTCCACATGTAGCTGGTGTACTGCTCCCATAGCGGCTTGTCGAGACCGAGACGCTCGATGGCCAGCTGCGCCGCCTCCGGTGGAACGTTGGGATTGGTGGCGAACCGCTGCTTGACGGTGTCACCGGGCAGAGCGGTGAGGAGCAGGAAGGTCAGCGTCAGGAAGATGATGAACAGCACGAACATCTGCGCGCCGCGCCGCGCAATGTAGCGGATCATGTCATAGCTGCACACAGCTCACTTCTGCCGTCCGAATGCGGCCGGTCGGGCGAGGCGGTGGGACGGCCGGTCCGGCCTGTCCCACCGCTCTGTCCCCGCCGATCGCTACTGGGCCAGGTTCACCGCTCCGGGCAGCGCTGAGAAGTTCTGCAAGCCGTCGAGAGTGGTGGTACTGGGGAACTCCAGGGTGTTGCGGAATGCCTCCAGCACCGGGGTGGTGAACAGGATCACGTACGGGGCGTCCTCGGCGAGCACCGCGTCCATCCGGCGCACGATGGCGGCGGCCTCGTTGATGTCGGTCTCCGCCTTCAACTGGTCCGCCATCTCGTCGAACGCCGGGTTCGCGTAGCCGGGGATGTTGAACCCTCCGGCGGTGGCCGAATCGGCGCGCGAGTCGAAGAAGTCGGCTACGTAGTCGGGGAAGATGGTGAGACCCCATCCGAGGATGTACATGTCCCAGTCCACCGGACCGAACACCCTGTCCACGATCACCGAGAAGCCGGTGGGCTCCGCCGTCAGCGGTATCCCGAGGTCGTTGGCCCAGTCAGCGATGAACAGGCTGTAGGTAGCCCGTAGCGGGTCGTATCCAGGGCCGGGGGCCAGCAGTTCCATAGGCGCCACCTCCGTGCCTTCCGGACCCCGGAGACCCTCACCCTTCGGGATCACATCCCGGTTGTCGGGGTTCCACTGCGGCTCGACATCCCATGTCCAGCCGGCGTCCTTGAGGATCTGGACGGCCGAATTGAGCCGCTCCTCCTGGCTCTGGCCCGCGCACCAGGCATCCAGCTCCGGGTTGGCCCAGAAGGCGTTACCTGGGGGCACCATGGAGTTCAGGGGGATGGCCACACCCTGCAGGACGTTCGTGGCCATGAACTCCTTGTCGATCATGCATGCCACGGCTTGGCGGAACGCTACGTCCGACCCCGGGAAGCGCCGGGTGTTGAAGGCCAGGTAGCGGAAGCCGTTGGATGAGTTGGCGATCACGTCGAGGTCTCCCGCTTCCAGCACGGTGGACTGGAGACCGCGCTGGAGGCCCAGCGGGTTGAGCATGAAGTCCACTTCCCCGTCACGCAGGGCCAGGACCGCCGCATCCTGGGTGTCATACACCGAGTAGATGGCATCGCCCGCGTGAGGTCCGGCGATCGAGTCGGCGATGACCTCTCCGGACGTGTCGCCCACTTGCCAACTCACGTCACCTGAGAAGGTGACTCCACCGGACGAGAAACTAGTGGTCTGTGCTCCCTGGTCGTTTGCGTTTGCGTTTGCCACGCTCCGGGCGAATGCGCCGGGCTCGCGCCGGTCGAAGACCATGCTCCCGCCCGATGGCGCACCTTCCCCGGACACGGCGTAGAGTTCGCCGGCGTCGCCGGATGCGGCGACGTGCGGTCCCCAGTGGGCCTCGGAGAAGACCGCGGCCTGGGCTGCGCCGAACTGCCACTGGGCCAGGCCCGGCTGGGAACTCCATGTGTACCGGACGGTGTAGTCGTCGACCGCCTCGACGGAGATCAGGCCCTCGGCCCCTTCATTCTCCTCTGTGGCCGGGTCGTCCTCCCGGGCCAGCGGAAGCAGGGAGAACCAGTTGCCGCCCATCTCGAGATCCTTGACGGCGTTGAAGGTGAAGGCCACGTCGTTGGCGGTGATCGGTGAGCCGTCGCTCCAGACCAGACCCTGCCTCATGTTGACGTCGATCACCCAGTTGTCGCCGGAGGCGGAGCCCAGCGGAGGTTCGACATCAGCCGCGAGGTTCGGTACCACCGTGTAACTCGGGAACGCCGATCCGTACAGGGTCGGGATGGCGGGCGTCAGCACGTACTGGTTCCACACGTCCGCCTCCGTGTCGAGGTAGGCCCACGGATTGTCGGTGGTCGGGTCGCTGAAGATGGCCAGCTTGTAGGTGAACGGACCGGCTTCCGCCACCTCCTCTTCTTCCGGCATGGTGGTCGCCGCGGCTTCCTCCGCCGCGGCTGCCTCGGCTTCCTCGGCCGCCATCATGGCCTCCGCGGCCGCCATCTCGGCTTCGTCGAGAGCTGCTTCTGCCTCGGCCAGCGCTGCCGCAAGCTCGGCCTGGGCGGCATCGTCGCCCTCCATGGCCTCGGCCGCAGTCGCCTGGGCGGCTTCCAGATCGGCCTGGGCCTGGGCAAGCGCGGCCTGTGCCGCGTCTGCCTCCGCCTGTGCCGCGGCTGCCTGTGCCTGCGCCTGCGCGGCTGCTGCATCGTCCATTTCTTCGTCTGCTCCCCCGCAGGCGACGGCGAGCAAGGCCAGAACGGACAAGACCGCCAGCCATCGTATGGATGTATGGATCGATGTAGCCCTCATGGAATCCTCCCCCCGTTGTGGGTTCGTCTGTTCGGTACAGATTCCAAAGTCTATCTTGATAGGCGCGGATAATCGGTCCGAAAGCCCGGTTACTTTGTCAATGAACTGCGCCAGTCGAGGCATCAGACCGGCAATGGCTCTAAGGTCGGTAAGCCTGTTACGGCTCCGTTCGAACACGTCGGTTTCGCCTGCTCGATTCCAATTGAGTACGTCAATAATGCCGGGCTTTATGAATCGCCCCGGCTACCCAGGAGACTTGATTAGTTGGGAGATGATGGAGTCATAGGTAGACCGATCACACGTTCACCGGAGGTGCGGGAGCGGGATGTTCGGATGGATTTTCGACCATCCGAGGGCGTACCACTCGTTCCACCCTGGGGCAGGCTAATCGGCCAGATTCACCGATCCTGGGAGCCCCCCGAACCCTTGCAGGCCGTCCAGCACGGTCGTGGCCGGATAGGCGAGCGTGTTGCGGTAGGCCTCCAGGATCGGGGTGTCGAAGAGCACGATGTAGGGCACGTCGCGGGCGATGATGCCGTCCATCTCCCTGACGATCGCGGCAGCTTCCTCCAGGTCCGTCGCCGACTTGAGCTCCCGAGCCATCCGGTCGTACTCGGGATTCGAATAGCCGGGAATGTTCAGCCCCCCGGTCGTGGCCGAGTCGTTCCTGGTCTCGAAGAAATCGGCCAGGTGGTCAGGAAGGATGGTGGTAGCCCAGCCGAGCATGTACATGTCCCAATCGACCGGACCGAACACCTTGTCCACGATCACCGAGAAGCCGGTCGGCTGGGCCCGCAAGGGTATGCCCAGGTCGCTTGCCCAATCGGCGACGAACAGGCTGTAGGTAGCCCGCAACGGATCGTAGCCCGGACCGGGCGCCAGCAGTTCCATGGGCTCCACCTCGGTGCCGTCTGGACCCCGCAATCCTTCACCTTGAGGTATAACATCCTGGTTATCTGCATCCCACTGTGGTTCTACCTCCCAGGTCCACCCCGCGTCCTTGAGCATCTGAACTGCGGTGCTGACCCGTTCCTCCATGCTCAGCCCGTCACACCAGACGAACACGTCCGGGTTGGCCCAGTAGGTGTTGCCGGGCGGTATCAATGAGTCGAGCGGCGTCGCCACACCCTGTAGGACGTTGCGGGCCATGAACTCCTTGTCGATGATGCAGGCGATGGCTTGGCGGAAGGAGGGCTCGCATCCGGGGAAGCGACGAGTGTTGAAGGCCACGTAACGGAAGCCGTTGGATGCGTTGGAGATCACATTGAGGTCACCCGCCTCGATGACGGTGGCCTGCAGGCCGCGCTGGAGACCGAGCGGGTTGAGCATGAAGTCCACCTCGCCGTCCCGCAGGCCGAGAACCGCCGCATCCTGGGTGTCGTAGACCGAGTAGATGGTGGCGGCGGCGTGCGGACCTTGGGTCCACCGCGCCAGCACCTCCCCCGACGTGTCCCCCACCTCCCAGGAGGCGGCGCCCTCGCTGGTGACGCCTCCTGTGGAGTAGCTGGTCAGGACGTCGCCCCTGCCGAACACGTCGTGATTGGCCTCGGTCCGGACGAAAGCACCCGGTTCCCGGCGGTCGTAGATCATCGGGCCGCCTGAGGGCGCTGCGACGCCCGACACGGCGTAGAGATCGCCGGCCGCATCGGCGGCTTCGACATACGGTCCCCAGTACGACTTCGGGAAGATCGGGGCCTGGGCCGCTCCGAACTGCCATTGCGCCAGCCCGGGTCGGGCGCTCCAGGTATAGCGCACCGTGTGGTCGTCCAGCGCTTCCACCGAGATCAGGCCGTCGTAGGCCTCGTCCTCCTCGGTCTGGGGATCATCGGGGCGGGCCACGGGAAGACTGGCCAACCAGTTGCCGCCCATCTGCAGATCCTTCACGGCATTGAACGTGAAGGCGACATCGTGGGCTGTGATCGGCGTGCCGTCGCTCCATTCCGCGCCGGGTTGCATGCGCACGTCGATCACCCAGCGGTCGCCTGCGGCGGTGCCCTGAGGGGGCTCGACGTCCGCAGCCAGGCCGGGGACGACGGTGAAGGTCGGGAAGGCCGAGCCGTACAGCGCCGGGAGAGTGCCGCCAAGGGTGTACTGGTTCCAGACGTCCGGCTCCGTGTCGAAGTAGGCCCACGGATTATCCGTGGTCGGGTTGCTGAATATGGCCACCTTGTAGGTGAACGCGGTGGGCGGCGCCGTGGGGTCCGGCGACGAGGATTCTCCCCCGGTTCCTGCGGCGGGAGCAGCGGATGTCGAGGTGGCTTGGTTACCGGTCGATGGTACTCCGGTGGTCGCCGGAGTGGTAGCGGTGGCGTCTCCGGAACCATCCGAACCTCCGCACGCGTAAGCAGCCATCGCCACCAGCATCGCCATCGCCAACCCCTTGGAAGCGCGAAACTCCCACCTGACCCGCATGACCCTGTTCTCCCCTTTTCGCGTCGGGTGGGAGGCTAGCCCGTGAAGCCGCAGATCCGGGTGATACACTCTGGCGGGTACGGGCTGTGGCGCAGCTTGGTAGCGCGCTTGACTGGGGGTCAAGAGGTCGTGGGTTCAAATCCCGCCAGCCCGACCATCCCCGCTACCCGCTCTCATAGCACCCATCGGTAGAGGGCGATCACCCCCTCCACCAAGCGCCAGCCCAGGTACAGGGCTGCCAGCACGACCATCAGCTTGAAGCTGAGCGGAGCGCCGGGGGGATGGCCGTCCCGGCCGGGGCCGGTCGGATCGGTCATCTGCCACGAGCGCGCCCGGCGCCACGCCGCACCACCATCTGCACCGGCGTGCCCGTGAAGTCGTAGGCCTTGCGGAGCCGCCTTTCCAGGAATCGTAGGTAGGTGGCGTCGAGCGTTCCGCCCTTTATGAACAGGGCGATGGTGGGCGGCGCCGACCGGGACTGCGCGGCGAAGAGGATCCTGGGGCGCCGGCCTTTCCTCATGGGGGGAGGATGCTCGGCCGCCAGCTCGGTGATGAGCCGGTTGAGAACGGCGGTTGGAATGCGGCGGGACCGGTTCTCGAGCACCGTCTCGAGCGCAGGACCCAGCCGGTGCAGGCGCGCGCCGGTGAGCGCTGAGATGCGGAGAACCGGCGCCCATCCGGCGAAACCCAGCCTGGCGCCCAGCTCGTACGTGGTCTGCTCCCGTCGCTCGAGGTCGGCTGCGTCCCACTTGTTCGCCAGGATCACCAGCGCCGCGCCCGAATCGGCGGCCAGGCGGGCGATTCGCTGGTCCTGGTGGGTAACACCGTCGGCCGCGTCCACCATCAGGAGGGCGGCGTGGGCGCGCCGCAGCACCTCCCGTGCCCTGAGCACCGAGAAGAACTCGACGTCTTCAGACATCTTTGGCTTGCGGCGCATGCCGGCGGTGTCGATGAGCCGGTAACCGGCGCCGTCCAGTTCGATCATCACATCGATCGGGTCCCGGGTGGTGCCGGGTACCGGCGACACCAGTACGCGCTCGTCCCCGACCAGCCGGTTCAGGAGGGTGGACTTCCCTACGTTGGGGCGTCCTATAACAGCCACATCGGGCACCGGCTCCTCGATGACGTCCCGATCAGGGGGGTCTGGTAAACGCTGGACCAGCACATCCAGCAGGTCGGCCACTCCGTAGCCATGGATGGCCGATACGGTCCGGGGTTCGCCCAGGCCCAGCCGGTTGAATGCCGCCGCCTCCCTCGACATGGTGTCGTTGTCGGCCTTGTTGGCCACCATCACCACGCGATCGGTCTCCGGTCGTAGGAGCCGGGCGATCGCGGCGTCGTCCGAAGTGATCCCGCCCTGGGCGTCGACAACGAACAGGATCAGATCAGCTGCGGCGACCGCCATCTCGGCCTGGATGCAGATGTCCTCGATGAGGTCGGCGTCGTTGCCCTGCTGCCATCCGCCGGTGTCGACCACCACAAAGCTCCGGCCGTTCCATTCCGCCGGGAACTCGCGCCGGTCTCGGGTGACCCCCGGCTTTTCCTGCACCACCGCGGCTCGGCGGCCCACGATGCGGTTGGACAGGGTCGACTTTCCCACGTTCGGTCGACCCACGATGGCGACGAGAGGTTTCGGAGGGGACAAGAGGAACCGCCAGGCGTTTTGCGAGTGTCCGTAAATGAACACCCGTACCGCGGATTCTAATCCCGCGCCCGGTAGCTCCCCTCCGGGGGGCGGTTGGCGGGGTCAATACCACGACCGCGGCAGAGTTCCAGCACCCGGGCGATGACCTGGTCAGCGGTGAGGGCACGGGTGTCGATGGCCACCGCGTCCTGCGCCGGGGCAAGAGGGGACGTAGCCCGAGTCGAGTCGAGCCGGTCTCGTCTCCCCAGCTGCGTGGCGACCTCCCGGAACGTGGTCGAGGTCTCTCCGGTCCGGCGGCGAGCCCTCACGGCGGGCGGGGCGTCGAGATAGATCTTGACACGCGCGTCAGGGAAGACAACGGTTCCGATGTCGCGCCCTTCGACCACGGCTCGATGGCCTCTTGCCGCTACCCACGCCCGCTGGCGCCTCACGAGCACCAGCCGGAGACCGGGAAGCCGGGCCAGGCGGGAGGACGCGGCCGTGATGCTCTCCGAGCGGATGGCGGTGCTGACATCGACGCCTTCGACCAACATTGCGCCGTCCCGGTAGTCGAGATCGGCACCGGACAGCACCGCTAGGACCGCTGCCTCGTCCTCGGGATCGACCCGGTGGAACCGCATCAGCAGGGCGGCGGCCCGGTAGAAAGCGCCGGTGTCGAGGCTCTGGTAGCCGAGTGCTCGGGCCACCCCCCGGGAAACCGTGGTCTTACCGACCCCGCCGGGTCCGTCGATAGCCACCACCCGTTCCGCGGCGGCGTTCACAGGCTCTCGAGCATGTCGAAGAAGCCGGGCCAGGTCTTGTCCACGCACTCCGGGTCCTCGATGACGATTCCGGGCCGGACCAGGCCGGCGATTGCAAAGGACATGGCCATCCGGTGGTCGTCGTAGGTGCGGATACGCGCCGGGCGAGGCGGACCGGGGCGGATCTCGATCCAGTCCGCACCAGTCTTCACCCGGGCGCCCATCCGGGTGAGCTCGGCCTCCAGAGCGGCCAGCCGGTCGGTTTCCTTGACACGTAGGTTGGCGATGTTGGTGAACCTTGTCGCGGAGCGAGCAAAGGTTGCTACCACCGCCAGGCCGAGCGCCGCGTCCGGACAATGGTTGAGGTCGGCGTCGACGCCCTCCAGCCGGGGCGGGCCGGTTACCGCGATCCCCCTGCCGGAGGCACTCACCGCGGATCCCATTCTCTCCAGCACGCCCAGGGCGGACATGTCGGCCTGGGTACTGGCCGGGTGGATACCGGCCACCGTGATGGTGGCGCCGGTGATGGCAGCGGCCGCCCACGGATATACGGCCGCGGAGGCGTCGGCTTCGACCTCGAACGAGGTCGGCCGGTAGCCGGTCGGAGCTACGGTGATCGTGTCGGGCCCTATCCAGCGGGCGTCGGCTCCGAAGGAGGCCATCACTTCGAGAGTGGTGGTCAAGTATGGGCGGGACACCGTCCCCTCGGACAGCTGGATCGTCACGGTTCGCACCGCGCGGGGAGCGCTGAGCAGGACGGCCGATATGAACTGGCTGGACACGGTCCCGTCGATCGTGGTCGCGCCCCCCTGGATTCCGCCTCCGGATGTCCGGACCGGCGGGTACCAGCCGTCTCGGTCGGCGTCGACTTCCGCCCCGAGATCTCGGAGAGCCACGACAAGGGGGCCGATGGGTCGCTCCCGCATCCGGGCGGTACCGTCGATGATGCTCGGACCGCTCGCTAGCGCCGCCGCGGCGGTGATGAAACGGGCGGTAGTGCCGGAGGCTCGCGCGTCGAGACGGCCGGCACTATCCAGTGCGCCGTCCGAGCTCACCACCAGTCCGTCTTCAGCGACCGAGATGTGGACTCCGAGATTCCGGAGGCAGCCGATCATGGCTCTGGTGTCGTCGCTCCGGAGCGGGTTGGTGAGGCGGGACTCACCCGCGGCGAGCGCAGCGGCTATCAGGGCCCGGTTGGTGATGCTCTTGGATCCCGGGGGCCTGACCGTGCGGTCGGCAACCGTTCGCGACCTGACTTCGTAGGTGTTCACCCGGGCGTCCCTCCGTGATGGACCTCCAGGTCCTTGCGGGTCTCTCGATGGAAGGCCCGCACCTCGCTCACTTCGAGGTCCCGCCAATCGCCGGGTTTGAGCGCACGGTCGCGCAAGGCGCCGATCGCCACCCTGTGCAGGCGTATCACCGGATAGCCGGCGGCCGCGCACAGGCGGCGAACCTCTCGGTTGCGTCCCTGGGCCATGGTCAACTCGAGATGGGAGCGTCCTCCGGCCGTTCCGATCTTACGCACTGCCACCGGCACGGCCGGCCCGTCATCGAGCTCGATGCCATGACGGAGCCGGGACAGGTCGGCCGGGGAAGGATTCCCCCGGACCAGTACCTCGTAGGTCTTGGTGATGCCGGAACTCGGATGGGCGACGAGGTTGGCGAACGAGCCGTCATTGGTCATCAGAAGCAGCCCGGTGGAGTCAGCGTCGAGGCGTCCTACCGGGTAAACCTTGGGAAGGGACGGCACCAGATCGACCACCGGCGTCCGGCCTTGGGGGTCGCTCGTGGTGCTGATCACGCCGAGCGGCTTGTTTAGCAGGTAGTAGACCAGACCGGGATCGACCGGGAGAGGGATCCCGTCCACCAGGACCTCGGCCTGGCCGGGATCCACCCTCTGGCCCGGGACTGCGGTTTGGCCGTCCACGTCCACCCGGCCGTCGAGGATCATCGAATCGGCCACCCGGCGGGAGGCCAGACCGCTCCTAGCGATCACCTTCTGAAGGCGTTCAGCCCTCGGTGGCCGGGCGATCACCGGAACGGGTCGGTGGGCGGTCCAACGCCTCGGCCATCTCGGGCGCGGGCATGTGGTCGGTGAGGACCGGCAGTTCGGCCAGGGATACCATGCCCAGGGCTTCGAGGAAATGGCCGGTCGTGCCGTAGATGGCGGGATGCCCCGGTGTGGACAGCCGACCCTCCTCGGCGACCAGGCCGCGGCGCACCAGGGTCCGGAGGGCTGAGGCGGAGTCAACCCCGCGAAGCTCCGAGATCTGGCCGCGGGTGACAGGTTGGCGATACGCCACCACGGCCAGCACTTCGAGGGCGGCGGGCGACAACCGGGACCCGTCATCGGTGGTGGCGAAGCGCTCCAGATACGGCAACGCCTCCGGTTTGGTGTAGAGGCGCCATCCGCCCGCCACTTGGCGAAGAACGATGCCGCGGTCATCGGCCTCCAACTCCCGCCCCCACTTGGTCAGAACGGTTCTGACCGTGGTCAGCGGGGTCTCGAGGACCTGGGCCAGCTCGGACTCGGGAACGGGATGCTCGGCGACGAAGAGGATCGCTTCCAGAGCAGCCAGAGGATTCACAACCCCACCCGGCCTTCGGCGGGCCTGCCCTCGGAAAGACGTACCGAGATGTCGTCCGGATCCTCCTGGGACACCGACACGAAGCCCCATCGGGCCAGCTCCAGGACCGCGAGGAAGTAGGCCGCCACCTCCGCCCGGTCCGAGCAGTGGGCCACCAGCCGCTCGAAGGTGGACTCCAGCTCCGCGGCCACCCTCCGTCGGATGGCAGCGATGGCGTCCTCCACCGACGGGAGATCGAGATCGAAGTGGTCCATCGGGACTTCCACCTCGGTGCGTGCTTCCTCGATGAGGGAGGTCATGATCTCGGCGAGTGTGGCCGGAGTCATCCCGTCGGGTAGCGGTGGCGGGTTCCGGGTGCTGAGGTCATGGTCGATGCCGACGGAGCGGCCCACGTATTGCGAGCCCTGCTTCAGGCGGTCGTGGAGAACCGTCGCGACACCTTGATAGGTCAGTAAGCCGAGCAGGCGAGCCAGCAGCCGGTCCCGCTGGTCGAGTAGTTCCATTTCGTCCTCGAGGTCCACCTGGTGGGGTTCCGGCAACAGGAAACGGGCCTTGAGGTGGATGAGCATCGCCGCCATCAGGACGAAACCGGAAGCCAGGTCGAGGTTGACCTCCTTCTCCTCGATCGAGGTCAGGTAGTCGTCGATGACGCTGGAGATGTTGACCTCCATGACGTCGACATGGTGGCAGCCGATCATCTTGAGGAGCAGGTCGAAAGGACCTACGAAGACGGGAGTCTCGACCTCGTAGGTCATGCCCGCGAACCCCGACTCTCGGGTGGGCGCTGCGAGGGACGGGAATGGGTTGGCACGCGATGTCCCGACCTGGGGATTCGTTGTCGGCTGCCAGGCCAACTGGACACTTTCAGTACCTCCTCGCCATGCGGTGATGGTAGGCGCCGGCTTCGCGGAAACCGAGGAACGCCGATCCGATGCACTCCCGTGTTTTAGCTCCCTCGCAGGACGGCCCGGTCGGCTGCCTGCAGCAGATCCCAGTCCTCACGAGAGATCTCTTCGGGCCGTTCGCGGTGGTGATGGAGCGCGAAGGCGACCACCAGCGGTTCGGCGCCCGCGCGATCCAGCTCCTGGGCGGCGATCCGGCCGTGGTCTAGGTAGACGGCGAATCGGGGCGGCCCCACAAGGCCGAGCCGGCCCAGGATGGTCGCCACGGACCGTCCTACCGGTCCCAACCGCGCGCTGCGTTTTCCCACGTCGTGAAGTAATGCCGCCCTTACCAGATCGCTTCGGTGGGGCCGGCGCGACCGGACCAGCCGGGCCGCGGCCAACCCGTGACGCTGATCGGCCCGGGCCTGGTCCCAGTACATCGACCGTTCGGCGCCGGTCCTCAACAATGTCGCCACCTCGGCCTGCTCCCTCGGCCTCAGCTGTCGCGCCAGAATGACGTCGAGAAAGCGGCCCGCCAGGTGGATCGGGCCCGCCCCCGGCGCCGTCACACCTTGCGGTCCGGGTTGCGGGATATCTCAGGAGGGTGCTCCAAGAAACGGGGATGGGTTGGCCCGCTACACCCCGACCTGGGGTTACGTTGCCGGCCATGGCGCCAACTGGACATCGTTCAGTGCCCTCTACCGCAGCGCTCTCGGATGGGCTTCCACGTACACCTCGTGGAGGTGCTGGAGCGACATCCGGGTGTAGACCTGGGTAGTGGAGAGGCTGGCGTGGCCGAGGATTTCCTGCACCGTACGAAGATCGGCGCCCCTCTCCACCATGTGGGTTGCGGCCGAATGGCGGAGCACATGGGGCGAGATGCGGGCACGGGGTATCCCCACCGCCTCCGCATGGGCGCGAACGATTCCGAAGACGCCCTGGCGGGTGAGCCGTCCTCCGCGGGCGTTGACGAAAAGGGCATCGTGGTCCCTTCGACTCCCGCACATCTCGATCCGGTCGGGCAGGTAGGCGCCGATGGCCCGAGCCGCCGCCTTGCCCAAGAGCACGAGCCGCTGCTTGCCGCCCTTGCCGGTGACCATGGCGCTCAGCGTGTCGATGTCCAGATCGGTCAGATCGAGGTCGACCAGCTCGCTCACCCGGACAGCGGTGCCGTAGAGGGTTTCCAGTAGTGCCCGGTCCCGCCGTCCGAGCGCCGTATCCGTGGGTGGCGCCTCTACAAGCCGGATCGCCTCGTGTACGTCGAGGGCCTTGGGAAAGCTCATCCGGGTCCGGGGGGTTTCGGTGAACCGGGTGGGATCGTCAGGCGCCTCGTTCTCCGCCACCAGGAACCGGTGGAAGCCTCGCACCGCGGCCAGCTTCCGGGCGATGGTGGTGGAACGCATGCCGCGCTGATGAAGGCTTACCAGGAAGTTGTCGACCAGGTCCGGCGTGGTGGCCCGGTCACCCAGGTAGTCCAGGTACGCCTCCAGGTCGCGCCGGTAGGCGGCGATGGTGTTGTTGCTGAGACCCCGCTCGACCGACAGGACGGCCAGATACCCGTCCAGATGGCCCCGCAGCTGATTAGACGTAACCGGGCTCCCGATCGCTCCCGAGGATCTCCGGTACCGCTTCCCGGTTGCGGCGGTAGCGATCAGCGGCGGCGACGAAACCGGTGAACAGAGGATGCGGATCGAGCGGCCGCGACTTGAGCTCCGGATGGGCTTGGGTGCCGATGAAGTAGGGGTGTGAGGTCAGCTCGATGAACTCCACCAGTTGTTCGTCGGGCGAGATGCCGGACAGTGCCAGGCCTGCCTGTTCGAGGTCCTTGCGGTAACGGTTGTTGACCTCGTATCGGTGCCGGTGCCGCTCGTAGATCAACTCTGCTCCGTAGAGCTGCCGAACGAGGGAGCCATCCCTGAGCCGGGCGGGGTAGACACCCAGCCGCATGGTGCCGCCCTTGTCCGAGACTCCCTGCTGGCGCTCCATGAGGTCGATGACCGGATGGGGCGTCATGGGCTTGAATTCGGTGCTGTGAGCATCGCGGAGACCGAGCACGTTGCGGGCGTACTCGATCACGGCGGCCTGGAGGCCCAGGCAGAGGCCCAGGAAGGGAATCCGATTGGTGCGCGCATGCGTGACCGCTCGTATCTTGCCCTCGATCCCCCGGATGCCGAATCCCCCCGGAACGAGGATGCCGTCCAGATCGTCAAGATGGGAGCTCCCGAACAGGCCGTCGAGGTCTTCGGCGGGAATCCACTGTATCTCAGCCCGTACCTTGTTGGCGAGGCCGCCATGACGTATAGCCTCCACCACGGACAGATAGGCGTCGGGCAAGCCCGTGTACTTGCCGACCAGCCCGATATTGACGGTGCGGGTGGCGGCCACCGCGCGCTCGACCATCTGTTGCCAGTTGGTCAGGTCAGGCTCAGGCGCTTCGAGGCCGAGCAGTTCCACGATGGCGTCATCGAGGTCGTGATCCCGCAGGATGAGGGGCATCTCGTAGATGTCCTCCACATCCGGGGCCGGGATCACGGCATCGGGATCGACATCGCAGAAGAGGGAAATCTTGTTCCGGACTCCATCATCGATGGGCGACTCCGAGCGGACCACGATGATGTCGGGACGGATACCCCGGGATCGCAGATCGGCCACCGAGTGCTGCGTGGGCTTGGTCTTGAGCTCCTCCGTGGGACCGATCTGGGGAACCAGGGTGACATGGATGTGTACTACGTTGCGGTACCCGACATCGTTGCGGAACTGGCGGACCGCCTCCAGGAAGGGAAGGATCTCGATGTCGCCCACGGTTCCGCCGATCTCGGCGATGACCATGTCCACATCCTCTCGATCGCCCAGGCGGCGAATGCGATCCTTGATCTCGTTGGTGATGTGGGGGATGACCTGGACCGTGTCGCCCAGATAGTCGCCTCTCCGCTCCTTGTTGAGCACCGCCAGGTAGACGGATCCGGTGGTGACGTTCGAGTCGCGGTTCAGGCTCTGGTCGGTGAAACGTTCGTAATGGCCGAGGTCGAGGTCGGTCTCGCCGCCGTCGTTGGTCACGTAGACCTCGCCGTGCTGGAAGGGGTTCATCGTGCCCGGGTCCACGTTGATGTAGGGGTCGAGCTTCTGGTTGACCACTCGAAGGCCACGAGCCTTCATGAGCCGACCGAGAGAGGAGGCTGTGATCCCCTTGCCCAGACTGGAGACCACCCCGCCGGTCACGAACACAAACTTCGTCACCGGCAAGACGCTACCACAACGGAACGTCGGGCCCGGGGGTTTGGGCGGGGCGGGCCGGTCCGTGCTCACGCGGTGGGGAGCGGTGCTCGGCTTGCCAAGGCGAGAGAACGGAGCTCGCGGGCATGATGATGGCCCTGCTCCGAGTCGGCAAGCCCCGAGAGCATCCGGGACAGCTCACGAAGGCGGGCGTCCTCCTCGACGAGTCGCACCCCGGCGCGGGTGCCTTCACGTTCCACCACGATGTGCGAGTCGGCGAAGGCCGCGACCTGGGGCAGGTGGCTGACGCAGACGGTCTGGCGGTCCTCGGACAAGCGGGCCAACTTGGAGCCCATCGCCAGGGCGGTCGTCCCTCCCACTCCGGCGTCGATCTCGTCGAAGGCCACGATCCGGGCGGCGCCGGTTCCGGACGCAAGCCGTAGTGCCAGGACCAGGCGGCTCAGCTCTCCTCCAGAAGCAACCTTGCCCACCGGGCCGGGCACGAGCCGCGAGTCGGATGCGAACAGCAGCTGCACGGTGTCGGCCCCGAACGACCGCGGCTCGGCCTCTCCGACCTCGACCCGTACCAGCGGATCGCTGAACCCGAGTTCCCGCAGGTGCCCGCAGGCGTTCTCGACGATCCGGGCGGAGGCTTCCTTGCGAGCCAGCCGGAGTTCCCGCCCTGCCTCGAGCAAGCGGCCGGTGGCCGTGGCATGTTCCGTGTCGAGGCGGGAAGCCCGCTCGACCAGGCCCTCGATCTCTGCGAGCCGGGTCCGCGCTCGGCGCCGGAAGGAGTGGATCTCCTCGATCCCCGATCCGTACTTGCGCCGCAGGTCGCCCAGCAGGTTCAGGCGCTGGTTGATTCGGGCCAGAGCCTCGGGGTCTGGCTCGGTCCCTTCCCAGGCCTCCCGCATGGCGCTCAGGGTGTCGGTGAGAGTGGCCTCGAGGCTCTCGACGAGCTCGGCTAGCGCGCCTTGGGCGGGATCCAGGCCTCGAATGCGTCGTGCCGCGTCCACCACCGGGCCGATGTGGTCGCGGGCAATATTCAGATCCCGGTGAGCAGCCGCCATAAGGTCGGCCACTTCCTCGGCGTTACCGAGCCTCTTCGACTCGATCTCCAACTCTTCGTCCTCGCCTAACCGAAAATCGGCCCGATCGATCTCATCGACCTGGTAGGCCACGAGGTCCATCTCGCGTGCCAGGGCCCGCATGTCTCCGCCGAGTTCCGTCCGGACTGCTTCTACTTCGCGGAGCGCCTGCCAGGCGTCCCGGTAGGCGTCCAGGACAGGGTCGGATCCCAGTTGGAGATCGATCAGACCCCGGACCGCCCGGGGGCGGGTGAGAGAGAGCGGGTCGTGCTGACCGACGATCTCTACCACCCCGTCGAGCCTCTCGGCGAGTGCTCGGGCCGGAACCATCCGTCCGTCAAGGTAGGCGCGACTTCCCCCCGGGTGTATCGAGCGGGCGAAGACCACCTCCTCCCCGTCCAGGAAGAACCGACCCTCGACCCGGGTCTCCCTACCGTGCGGCCCGATGAGTCCGGAACGGGCAGGGGCTCCGGTGAGCATCCGCAGGGCGCCCAGCATCAGGGTCTTGCCCGCGCCGGTCTCGCCACTCACCACCACCATTCCGGGCATGAACCCCACCCGGGCCGTTTCGATGATCCCGAGGTTGCTGACCGACAGCTCGTCAAGCACTAGTCAGGCCAGCGAGAACTTCTGCTTCAAGGAGGCAGGGAAGGAACGCTCGGCGAAGCCGGCGAACGTAACGTGACCGGCGCCCTCGACATCGATCCAATCGCCCGGACGCATGGTGGTGATCTCCCGGCCGTCCACGCCCACTCCCGCCGAGCGGTCGTCCATGACCTCGAAGCGAAGCCTGCGATGAGGCGGGAACACCATGGCGCGGGAGAAGAGGAAGTGGGGTGCGACCGGTGTCATCACCAACATGTCCAGCGCCGGATCGATAAGCGGCCCCCCGGCGGAGAGGTTGTAGGCGGTGGAGCCGGTTGCGGTCGCCACCACTACCCCGTCGGCCGGGTAGTTGATGAAGGGTTCACCGTCTATCGAGATGCCGAGGCGAACGGTGCGCTGGTTCTCGACCTTCTCCACCACCACATCGTTGAGACCGATGGTGGGAGGCGCGCCGTTGATAGAGGCGGCCAGCAACATCCGTTGCGATGTAAGCCACTCGCCGGAGGCCATCCGGTCCAGGAACGTCGGCACGTCGTCAGGAACGGCGTCGGTCAGGTAGCCCAGGCGGCCGTCGTTGATCCCGTAGATCGGCGCCCCGCTGTCCCTTCCCAGCCGTACCGCCTTGAGAACCGTTCCGTCCCCTCCGATGGCAACCACCAAGTCGAGATCGGCTTCCTCGCCGAAAGCGGTTGGGGCCACCCCGATGAGGTCGGCCGCGTCCGGGGCCGACACCACCTCGACACCCCGGTCTTGGAGGGCGGCCACCATTTCCCGGGTCCAGGCCACCGTGTGCCCCTGGCGGACGTGCGGGACCAAAGCGATCCTCATCGGAGATCCTCCAGAGTCCTTTCCAGATCGATCACCAGGGGCCCGTGGCGGAACCATCCCAGGACCTCGCGGTTCCCGTTGGCCCCGGCCACGGGTGAACGGACAAGACCGATCGCTCCCAGGCCGTGTCTGGACAGTCCGGTGACGGTGTCGGCGACCGTGCGGTTCCACAGTGTCCGGTCGCGCAACACGCCACGGCGGTCGACCGAACCGGGTCCTGCCTCGAACTGGGGCTTCACCAGCAGGATGTACTGGCTACCCGTGTTCCCGAGACCCACCAGAACCGGTGCGACCGTCAGGAGGGATATGAACGAGACGTCGGCGACGATCACACCGAACGGTGCCCCGAGTTGTTCGGGGTTTGCGTGACGGATGTTCGTCCGCTCCACGACCGTGACCCTGGGGTCGTTGCGGACGTACTCGTGCAGCTGTCCGTATCCCACATCGACCGCGACCACCCGAGCTACGCCGTGATCCAGCAGGCAGTGGGTGAAGCCGCCTGTGGAAGCACCCACGTCGATGGCGTCTAGTCCCGCAACATCGATCGCAAACTCCTCCAACGCGGCCTCCAATTTGAGCCCGCCCCGGCTTACGTAGCGTGGGGGGGACGCGGCCCAGCGCAGCGGGGTGCCCTTGCTGACCAGAGTGGCGGGCTTGGGCAGCGGTATGCCGGTCACGATCACCTTCCCCTCGCGGATCGCCCGGGCGGCGGCGCTCCGCGAACCGACCAGCCGGCGCCTGACCATCTCTACGTCGAGTCGCCGCATCATTCCCGGGGACGGTGGGACTCGTGATCCGAGTCAGCCACGAGGTCGTCGAGCACCTGGCGAGCCTGCGGAGCCTCAACGCCCCCCAAGCGGGCCTCGAGGAGTTCGGCGAGCGCGGCGGCCGGACTCGCTACGCGGCCCGCGTCCAGCCCCTCTACGGCGCGCACATAGGACTCGATAGTGGTGTCGGTGGGTGGCTTGTCCTCCGACCCCGGATGGGTGGACCGCTCGTGAGGCTGGCTCATGGTCCTCATTATTGCGCGTCAGGCGGGGATTGCTACCCAATGCGGGGCCCGGAGTGCTGCGGGCCTTTACCATCGTCCTCCGCGTACGGAGCTGCAGGCTCCTAACCCCGATCATTCATGGTTGGGGTATGAAGGGGTAAAGGAGCGCCGCTTCGGGTCGCCTGACCTGGGATTATAGCCATTTGAGAGCTTACCGGCAGCCCGGCATGGCATTCACCGCCAAGGTGAGGGATGGCCCTTCCGCGTTGATGAGGTTGAAGCGGCCTGATGCGCATTGGTGTGCTGGGCACATGAGTAATCAGGGTTAATGTGGGTTGCGCATGAAGGCAAGCGTACGCGACCGTAAGTCGACCGGATGATTCCGATTAGGGATCTGAACCCGGGCATCAGACGACCCGTCATCTCCCTGTTGCTGATCGCATCCGTGGCGGCGGTCTACTTCCTGGTCCAACCGGCGGATCCGGCTGATGAATACGAGTTCCTGGTTCGCCAGGCGGCCATAGGATGCGAGATCAGCACCAACGAGGCGGTCTCCCTGGAGGAGATCCGATCCGAACGGTGCGTCACCGGCGATGGCCAGTCGGTCTTCCCGGAGAAGTCCCTGCCGCTCAGCGTGGTGGTCTCCATTTTCCTGCACGGCGGTCTGGCACACCTGATCGGCAACGTCTGGAGCCTCTGGTTGTTCGGCAACAACGTAGAGGACGCCTACGGCCGAGCCGGCTTCCTGCTGATCTATCTGCTGTCGGGCGTCGTGGCCACGTTCGGCTTCGTGGCGTTGAATCCGGATTCCACGGCCCCCCTGGTGGGCGCCTCGGGGGCCATTGCCGGGGTGATGGGGGCCTACTTGGTCCTGTACCCGGGTGCCCGGGTGCTGAGCATCATCCTGCCGATTTTCATCCCATTCCGCATGCCGGCCGCCCTGTTCCTGCTGCTCTGGTTGGGTGCCCAGTTCCTCCTGGCCGGGGGAGCTTCAGGTATCGCCTGGGAAGCCCACGTAGCGGGGTTCCTCTTCGGGATGGTGGTGACGCTGGTGTTCCGGCGAGGGCTGACCGCCCGTCTGGCAGAGAGGGCGGATCCGACCGGCTTCGCAGTGTCCTGATCCGGTGATTCTCTAGCTGTACGCGAGGCGTCGAGAACGCGAAAAACGGGGGAACATACCCCTCCCCGGCGGGCCCATCCCCCAGCCACCACCTCCTTTCGTCCGGGCGCGGTCTGTTATCCCCCAACGGGTCCGCTTCCGAATTGACCCCAGATCCGGTCCCTTCGACGTCGAACACAGGAAACCGGCGGTGTTTGTGACTGCCGGACAGTATGCGACGGGCCTGTGACAAGGTTCAACCCCCTTGTCCGGGCGGCGGGCTTGTGCCACGGTGAAAGGCACAGGTCACCGAACGCCCGCCAATCAATGACCTAGCGACCTTCGAACGCCCCTCAGAGGCCCATCTGGTCCAGCAGGTCGTACATGGTCGGGGTGAGAGGCCAGGACCTCAGGTCCTCCAGCGGCACGAAGGCAACGTCGGCTGCGTCGTCTCCGGCGCGGATTTCCCCGCCTATCACCTTGCCGGTGAAGTCCACCAGGACGACATGGTGCTCCGGGGGATCCGAGGCCCCCAGGGATTCACCGGTCCATACCACGTCACCCAACGCTACGTCGAGACCGGTTTCCTCCCTCACCTCACGGACCGCGGCGTCGGTGAGGCGCTCGCCGTAGCGGACCTTGCCACCGGGTATGGCCCAAGAGCCGGCCAGGATGCCCCTTCCTCGCTCCACGAGCAGCATCCGGCCCTGGTCGATCACCACAACACCCACACCGACCAGCGGTGATCGCCGGTTGCTCACGACTCGGCCGGCGGCCGGTAGTGGGCCCGGATGCGGCGCCCGCCGTCTCCCAGATCGCTGTGATGCATGGTGATCGACCGGGCTGCGAAGCCTCCTGCTTCGAAGAAGTTCTTGGCGAGACGGTGTCCCGGTAGGACATGGGCGTCGAAGAGCTGGTGGCCGGTGCGGCGGAACTCCTCCATGAGGGTGTCGCGCATCACCTCCCCCACCCCGACCCCGCGGGCCTCCTGCTCCACGAAGACCATACGGATAGCAGCCACCCTTACCCCTGCCTCGTGGACGAGCAGCGTCCGCGACAGGCCCAGGATGAAGCCAAGCGGGTAACCGTCTATCTCACCAAGGTAGACACGGGTGTCGACGTCACGTAGCCAGGCACGAAACGATTCCTCGACAGGTTCGTCCAATCCGTCGGCTCGGGGCCACATCGGGTGGATCGCGGACATCTCGGTCTCGAGCTTGCGATAGAGATCGACCAGGAAGACGACGTCTGCGGCGTCTGCGGGCCGGGCGGTGACCGAGATGTCCATGCGGTCGAGGGTAGCGAGGAGCGTACTGAAAAATGTTCGGTTGGCCCGACTGGTGACCAAGAACTCCCATGCCTGACGACAGGCGCTAACCCATCCCCGTCTTTTTCAGCATGCCGGTGAGCTCCATCGCCGGCCGCGGTTTATCAGACGCAGTCGCGACAGAGGGCGTCAGCAGCCAGCTGCACCTTCTTCAGGCGCAGGAAGCACGACCGGCAGACGAACTCGTCGCCCCGCATAAGCTCCGCCTCGATGTCGAGGTTCATCTCGGACCGGCGGATTTCCCGTATCTCGGTGGTCTCGTCGACGAGCATGGTCGCCGACTCGGTTGTTTCGACGGTCTCCAGTTCCTCGGCCTCGAGTGCGTCGAGCTTGACGCCGCCGCTGCCGTCCTCGTCACCGTTGTCCCCGCGGCCGGCTCTGCCGCTGAGGTCCTCGCTGTCGGAGTCGTTGCCGTCTTTCCGGTCGAGCGGTTCTCGGATGGTGTCGTCCAATCCTCTATTCCCCCAGTCTGATCGCGGCGAGAGTATACGCATCCGGCCCGGTCTGCGAACGGCTATTGGTCAGTCAGTGAAAAGCCAAGTTGTTTTTGCAGACAGACCACGAACACAAGCAGTCGGAGCGGAGCCGCCGGTAGCCGCTGCGCGACGGCTTCAGATCATCAATCGGAGGCTACCCGCTTGGAGCCGGACTAGGAGGGGAGTCTCACCGATGGGTTCCCCATCCACCTCGACCGGCCAGGGGAGGTCTGTCTCGATCCGGGCCTCGGGGGCTACGAACCGCCGGACAGCCGGGTCGGCGAGGTGGTCGCCGCCCCTTGCCCTCCGCATCAGACCGGCCACCTCCCTCCTACGGCTGGTGATGATCTGAACGTCGAGCAACCCGTCCACCATGGAGGCTCGGGGAGCGATATTGAACCCGCCCCCGAAGAACTGGGCGTTGGCCGCTACGACAGCGAGGGCCGGACCGCAGAACTCCCGCCTGCCTGCCTGGATGCGGGTATCGGTCCTGCGCCAGGTGGGCAGGGAGGCGGCGACCGCCGCCACGTAGCGGAACGACCCCCACCGGCTCGGTATGTGGTGCGCGGCCCTTGCGGCCGAGGCGGTGGCACCGGTGCTGGCCACGTTGAGGAAGTACTTCCGGCCCCACTCCCCTATGGCCAGGCCGACGTCCACCGGATAGGGCGCCCCTTCGACCAGGCGAGCAGCCGCCCGGTCCAGGTCCGTGCCAAGTCCGAAGGTCCGGAGCAGGTCGCAGCCGGTCCCGGCCGGGAGGATGCCCAGGAGCGGAGTCGCCTTCCATCCATGAGTCATGATCTCGTTGAGCACCGCGTTGACCGTCCCGTCTCCGCCCACTGCCACCAGGCGCCACCGGTCGGTGTTGGCAGCGTCGCTGACGGCATCCCTGAGGGCGGCCAGCCCGTCTACCTCCAGCACATCGGCCGGCACGGAAAGGGATCGAAGAGCGGCGAGGGTATCGGCCTTCGCCGACCGTCCCCGGCCGGTATGGGGGTTCACCAACACCAGCCAGGGGGTCACACGACACCGCCGGCGGTGACGATTCCCCGATCGATGGCCTGCCGGGCACGGCGTGCCACCCCTTCGATCTCGCCCATCCCCAGGGCACGCGCCGCATCGCCAACCTGACGTAGGAGGTCCAGAACCGATCGGGTCGTGCGGACGAAGTCCCCGGGGGCAAGCGCACCCTCCTCGAGGAGTTCCTCCAGGTCGATCCGGAGCGCCCAGGCGTAGGCGAGCCATGCGAACCCGGGATGGGGAAAGCGGGTTACGGGCAAGCGATGGTGTTGCTCGGTGTCGGCGAGGTCTTCCGCCAACTCCACCAACCGCCTCCAAGCATCCTCGAGGGGCTCCGTGGGCCATCCTTCCGGCTCGTCCGCGTCGCGTCGCGGCTCGTAGGCGAAGGCTGAGACCAAGGCTGCCAGCTCCGGCGCGCGCAGCCCGGCGAAGATCCCGCCGCGTGTCGCCTCTACGAGGAGAAGGCCCAGGTCGTTGTATACGACCCGCAGCGCCTCTCCCCCGGGCGCGAGTGCCCAGTCCCGGATGTGTCCGCGTTTCTCCAGGAGCCGCCGGGTCCGGTCGAACCTCTCCAGGAGGGTGCTCCGGCCAGAGCCTGACCTGCGAGCGTGCCCCTTGCCGCGAGGCCGCTTGTGCCGCCGCCGATCCTGGAACTCCGCGAACGAAGCTGCGAGAAGCCGCTCAGCCTGGCGGCGGGAGTAGTTGGCCACCAGGTTGACCGCCATGTTGTAGTTGGGACGGAAGCTGGACCGTAGGGGGTGGCTGCCGAGCCGGGCGATCGACGCCATCCGCTCGAAGGGCACGAACGGAGAATGCAGTACCACTCCGTGGCCCACCGTGTCGATACCCCGGCGTCCGGCCCGGCCTGTCAGCTGGGTGAACTCTCCGGGGAGCAACAGCTCATGGCTCTCACCCGTGAACCTCGACAGGCGGTCGAGTACGACGGACCGAGCGGGCATGTTGATGCCCAGCGCCAGAGTCTCTGTGGCGAAGACCACTTTGATAAGCCCATCGCAGAAGAGCTGCTCGACCACCTCCTTGAAGGCGGGCACGAGGCCGGCATGGTGGGCCGCCACTCCCTGCTCGAGCCTGGCCAGCCACCGGTCGTGTCCCAGGGTCCGCAGGTCGCACCATTCGAGGTGGGAGGTACCCTCCTCGGCTCGCTGCCGGATCTCCTCGCGTTCGGCAGCGTCGGTGAGCCGGGTCCCGGCGGCGACCACCCGGTCGGCTGCATCGTCGCACCCGGCTCGCGAGAACAGGAAGTAGATGGCCGGGAGAAGGTCGAGAAAGGCGAGATGCTCCACGACCGAGGTCCGTTTGGGGGTCGAGAAGCGGCGGCGGCGACCACCTCGCCGGGCCAGGAGGCGGGGAATGGCCGCATTGGGTCGCATCCCGCCGGACGCTTCCATGTAGAGCGGCAGGAGATGGACTTCCCGCTCGAAGCGGTCCCAGACCGACCACCACCGTTCGAGGCGTACCGGCCGGTGCTCCTCGATGACCAGCTCGGTGGGTCCCCTCCGGGAGCGCAACCAGTCCGTGAACTCGGCCGCGTTGGAGACGGTGGCCGAAAGGCATACCAGCCGCATATGGGGTGGAGCATGGATGATCACCTCCTCCCAGACCGCGCCGCGGAACCGGTCTTGGAGGTAGTGAACCTCGTCGAGGACCACCGTGTCGACCATGGACAGATCCGATCCCGCGTAGATCATGTTGCGCAGCACCTCTGTGGTCATCACCACGACGGGAGCATCGTGGTTTATGGTGTTGTCGCCGGTAAGCAACCCGACCCGGTCGGCTCCATGGATGGCGCCGAAGTCCCGGAACTTCTGGTTGGACAGCGCCTTGAGCGGCGTCGTGTAGAACACGCGGCGCCGGTTGGCCAGGCTCAGGTGGATGGCGGCTTCTGCTATCAGGGTCTTACCGGCGCCTGTGGGCGCGGTCACCACCACCGAACGACCCATTTCCACCATCTCGGCCGCAAGTACCTGGTAGGGATCCGCCGTGAAGGGAAGGGATTCGAAGAAGGCGTGAACCCTCATTTCTTGAGGGTCAGGCGGATCAGCCAGATGGTGGCCTCGTAAAAGAGGTAGAGCGGGGTCGAGAGCAGCAGGAGCGTGACCGGGTCGCCGGTGGGGCTAACCGCAGCCCCGACCACGACAATGATGAGCACCGCCCAGCGCCGGCCGGCCGCCAACTTGTCCGAGGTCACCACGCCGGCCGCTGCCGCGCCGAACAGGAACACCGGGAACTGGAACGAGACACCGAAGAG
>JAGWAN010000079.1 GCA_021296345.1 Acidimicrobiia bacterium
GTCCGCCGGCGAGAGGCCGGCGGTGAGGTTTCCGACGTCGATCCGCGGGGTGGCCCGGCCGGTGGCGGAGGATGACAGCCTCGCCTCCATATGCAGCGTCCAGCCGTCCTCATCCTTGCTGAACACCTCGAAGCGGCGCGAGCCTGCCGTACCGGAACCCTCCAGCACCGTCTGGACCCGGCGGCCCCCTTCTCCGTCGCCCGACTCCGGGTCCGGCTCCGGCAGTATCAGAGCGGTGTGCAGCTGGAAGTCCTCCACGACCACCGATACGTTCCCTTCCGACCCCCCAGGGCTCTCCGATCCGGCCGCGGCCAGCGCCATCGCCGCGTAGAGCGCTCCGGGCGCCATCACCCGGTCGAACACCCTGTGGTCAGCCAGCCAGGCCGGATCGGAAGGTGACAGATCTGTCTCGAACAGAACCTCGCCATGAGGGGACTCGTGCCTGCCACCCAGCAGGGGATGTGCGCTGTCGCGCCTACGCCGCTTGGAGGCCTGCACCCAATGGCGGCGACGCTGGAACGGGTAACCGGGGAGGGGAACCCGGCGGCGTTTCTCTCCGGCGTACAACCCTTCGAAGGCTACGGCGAGCCCCGCTTCGTAGGCGCCTGCCACCGCGTCTTCGAATCCGCTGCCCTCCGCGGGGCCGGACGGCTCCGCCGGCGGTCCGTTCAGGCTTGAGAGGGTGAGCGGTGCCCGGTCCGACGTGTCGGGCCAATTCATGAGCACCATCGGTCCGAGGACCGCCCGTGGTCCGACCTCCACCACCACGTCGACCTCGAGGGCGGCCAGGGTTTGAATACAGTCGCGGAAGGCCACCGGCCTGCGGGCTTGCTGCCGCCAGTAGCCGGAGTCGAGTGTCTCTCCGGCTTCGACCACCCGGCCGGTCATGCTGCTCACCAGGGAGCATGAAGGGATGGAGGCTTCCAGGGATGTCACGGTGGCCGCAAGGCCGTCCAGAGCGGGTTCCACCATGGCGCTGTGGTAGGCGGGACTGTTCCTCAGTTTCCTGGCCCAAAGACCCTCCGACTCGAAACGCCTGACCAGCGCCTCGACATCTTTCGCAGGACCGCTCACCACCTGCTGGGCGCCGTTGTCGGCCGCGACGCTCACGCCAGGGCCTTCCGATACAGTGTTCTGCTCTTCGACCGCCGCCAGCACGCGAGAGGCCGGGGCGAAAACGGCCGCCATCGCCCCGTCGCCGGGGACGGCCCCCATCAGTTCCCCGCGGGCGGCCGCAAACAGGAGTCCGTCCTCGAGCGTGTAGACGCCGGCCGCCGCAGCGGCGGCGATCTCCCCCAGGCTGTGTCCGACGACCACGTCGGGTTCGATCCCGAGGCTCGCCCATAGCGCCGTGAGGGCGTTCTCCAGCGCGTAGATGGCCGGCTGGGTCCAGGCCGGGTCGTCGAGGAGGGTTTCGTGTCCCGTTCGGCCGAACATGACGTCGAGGAGCGAAACGTCTCGCAGTCCGCGCAAGGCTTTGTCGCAGCGGTCGAGGACGGCGCGGAACACAGGTTCGCTCTCGTACAACGACTCGCCCATACCCACCCACTGGCTGGCCTGGCCCGTGTAGGCGAAGGCAACCGTGGTGACCGCCGACGCTGATGTTTCCCCTTCCGTTGTCGTAATTGCGGCCAGACCTTGACGGAGAGAAGCAGCGTCGCTGAACGTGATCCCGGCTCGCCGGGAGAAGTGGCTGCGCCCGACGCCTGCGGTCCAGGCCATGTCCGCCAGGAAGGAGTCGGTGGTCGAGTCCTCGGGCGCAAGGATTGCGGGGTGCTCGTCGAGCCATTCCAGATAGCGTCCCGCCAGGTCCCGCAATGCCTGGGACGTCTCTCCCGACAATGGAAGGATCCGCGTCGTACGGGGAGCGAACCGCTCCTTGGGCGCCTGGTGCCGAATACCGTCCGGGAGGCGAATGCGCACTTGCCTTTCGGAACCGCAGGGCCATTGCCCGTCTGTAGATTCCAAGCGGGCCCGGTCCGGCGTGTGGTAGCCCTCCAGTAGTAAATGTGCGTTGGTACCCGACCAACCGAAACCGCTCACTCCAGCCAGAGGTGGACGGTCGGGAAGGAGCGGCCACGGAGTTGCTTCCGAAGTGACCCGGAGCGGGAGTCTCTCCCAGCCGATCGCAGGGTTGGGAGTCCGGAAGTTCAGGTGCTGGGGAATGACTCCTTTGTTCATCGCGAGAACGGTCTTGATGATTCCGGCGACTCCGGCCGCCGACTCCAGGTGACCGATGTTCGTCTTGACCGAACCGATCAACAACGGGCGGTCCTCTTCCCGGCCCCTTCCGTAGACGGTCCCGGTCGCCTGCGCCTCGATCGGATCCCCAACCGGCGTTCCGGTGCCGTGTGCCTCCACGTAGTCCACTTCCGACGGCCTGATCCCGGCTCGACGCAGGGCGGCCTCGATCACCAGTTCCTGGGCCGCCCCGTTCGGTACGGTCAGTCCTTGGCTCGCCCCGTCCTGGTTCAACGCCGCCCCCCGGATCAGCGCCCAGATCCGATCGCCGTCGGCCTTCGCGTCGCCGAGTCGCTTGAGCATCAGGATCCCGCAGCCTTCTCCCCGGACGTAGCCGTTGGCGGCGGCGTCGAAGGTCTTGCACCGTCCGTCGGGGGCAAGCATCCCGGCATTGCCGCGGAGTTCCAGCAGGCGCCCGGACAGGATCGTGTGGACACCCCCTGCCAGGGCAAGGTCCGCCTCATCCCGCTGCAGTGCGGTCACCGCTTGGTGTACCGCCACGAGGGAGGAGGAGCAGGCGGTGTCCACCGCGATAGCCGGTCCCTGCAGTCCGAGCACGTAGGCGACCCTGCCGATGGCGGTGTTGAAGGAGGTGCCGGTGACGGTGTAGAGGCTGGGCGCCGGCTCGGCGGTATCGCTCACCTCCAGGATCAGCCCCCGGTACTCGTTGTTGCTGATCCCCGCGTAGACCCCGGTTCGGGTTCCCCTGAGGCGTTCAGGGTCCATGCCTGCGTCCTCGATGGCTCGCCAGCTCGTTTCCAGCATGAGGCGCTGCTGGGGATCGAGCAGTTGGGCCTCGACGGGCGAGATACGGAAGAAGGCGGCGTCGAACCGGGTCAGATCGTCGAGGTTAGCCCCGAAACGGCAGGCCTCGCTCTGGACCGGGCCGTCACGGAACAGGTCGCCAACTCGTCCACGACCGGAACCCGGAACTCCCTCGATCACCGAACTCTCGCCGTTCTTCAACCGGCGCCAGAAGGCCGAGATACTCCCGCCTCCCGGGAACCTGCACGCCATACCCACGATCGCGATGGGCTGATCCGATGGTCCCGTCCCGTGCTTGGCGGAACGGCCACCGCCGTTCGGTTGCGTCACTTGTTACTGACCCCCTTGCCACGGGGGCGAGCCGGAGTTCGTTCGGGAGGCACACAGCTTCGATGGACGATCCGGTGGTTTAAACCTCTTGCCCACACGCGCCCAGAGGTTACCCAGGATCCGTGATGCTCCGACCGCGGATGGCGATCCTCGCGGTTCACCTCGGGTGCGGCGGTGATGTGATCGCAGTCGAGGATCGCGGTAGCGGCAACAGAGCGTTGACCTGCGGCGTCTCCACGTTCCGGCGTCCACGCTGCGAGGCCACCGGTCTCTTCGGGCTGACTGAGGGTGGAGCCCGGCAGAACGACGCGCGGAAGCCCGGCCGGCTCGCCCGCGTGGCCGGTGGGGTCAGGACTGTCGGATGTCTTGGAGGTCAG
>JAGWAN010000080.1 GCA_021296345.1 Acidimicrobiia bacterium
TCAGGTTCTCGCCAACAACACCGGAGGAGGCGGCGGCTGGGGCAACCCGTTCGAGCGCGATCCGGCACTGGTGGCGAAAGACGTCCGCAACGGCTTCGTATCCGTCGAGGCAGCCGAGCGCGACTACGGCGTCGCAGTGGACCCCGCCACCTTCAACGTGGACACCAAACGAACTGCGACCCTCCGCGCATGATGGAAACTCGTCTCCCGGCCACCCTTCATCTTCGTCCGGATTGACACTCCGATTGAAGGAGCGAAACGTCTGGCAACCCCTCCCGGTCAGGGCGCGGCCGCATGTCGACCAGGAAGCGGATCAGGTTCTCCGGGACCCGTTGCCGTACCTCGTGGCCTTTGTGATGGCCGAATGAGCCGAGCACGCAACGGGGCGGACGTCAGCGTCTACGGCGCCCTCTTCCACCGCCCGGTACCCGACATCCGGGGTCGGCGGTACGGTACTCTGGCCGCTCTAGGTGGTGGTCGTCGTCTCGCCCTCCGTGGTGTCGGTCGTTTCCCCCTCGGTGGTGGTCGACGGTCAGTGTCAGGATTCCGTCTCCCAGCGTGGCCAGGCGGGCCGCGTCTAGATTGAGGCGGCTACCGCGGCGCCGGCCCGATGGAATCGAATGGCGGTGGCCCTGCCCTGTCCCGAAGCCGCCCCCGTTACCACGGCTACCCGCCCGCTGAGGTCCAGTACGTCCATGTCGGGTGCGTTCATACCGTGCCCCTATTGGAATCTGGGGAGAGCGTACCGCCGGTGGCGCCGCCGTGTCCGGTCTCGGCGGGGCCCCGGTCGTGGCGCTCGGTCGCGCATTGTTAGCCCGCGGGAATCGGGTGGTACAGGCGGGCGTTCAGGCATGGTGTTAGTCTGCGGCTTATGATCGGCTGGCTCGAAGAAAGACCCGCCGCGGCCCGAACCCGGCCCAATGTCCGTATCCCGATGCGCGACGGTGTCGAGTTGTCGGCCGACCTGTTCTACCCGGAGTCGGACGAGCCCGCTCCGGTGATCATCAAGTACTACCCATACCGCAAGGACGACCTGCTGCGCGGCGCCACGGTGGATAACGTGGCCTATTACGCCGCCCACGGGTACATAACCGCCCTGCTCGACATCCGCGGGACCGGTGCCTCGGCAGGTGTGTCCGACCGGATGTTACGCCTCCAGGAGTGGGAGGACGGTTACGACGCGGTGGAGTGGGTGGCCGCGCAGCCATGGTGCGACGGCTCGGTGGGCATGACCGGGGTTTCCTACGGTGGTTACTCGGCCCTGCTCACCGCTGCCCAGGCGCCTCCCCACCTCAAGGCCATCGCGCCGGTCCACGCCGGATGGGACCTCTACGAGAACAGCCATCCGGGAGGGATGTGGCAGACGTTCATCTGGTCGGGCGCCTACAACGCCATGATGAGCGCGTTTTCCGGGGCGCCTCCGGCGGCCGATCCAGAAGGCGCCTGGTTGGAGATCTGGGAGGAACACCTCACCAACAACAAGCCGTGGCTCAACTCCTGGTTGCGGGACCAGGTCGATGGCCCCGCGTGGCATGAGGGCTCGGTCCGGTACGGGCTCGAGAACATACAGTGCGCCACCTTCATCATCGGCGGCTGGCACGACATCTTCGTGTCGGACCCGTTCTACATGTATATGGGCCTGAATCCGGACGTTCCCAAGAAGCTAATGGTGGGCCCATACCTGCACACCCCGCCCAATATCGGGTTCCCGGGGCCGCGCGTCGATCATCTCCACGAGATCGTGCGGTGGTTCGACCAGCACCTGAAGGGAGAGGACACCGGGATCGTCGACGAACCTCCCATCGCCATATGGGTGCGGGGTTACGACCAGCCCCAAGCTCGCCGGGAGACGGCGGCCGGTTACTGGCGGAGCGAATCCGACTGGCCCCTGGCCCGGGCCGAGAGCGAGACCCTCTATCTCCAGCCGGGAGGGCGCCTGACGGATGAGGCGCCCGAAGATGGAGGGGGCGGCAGCGTCTCCTACGCGTGCGACCCCGCGGTGGGTGTGTCGACGATGGGGTTGATAACCGGGCTCGCCGGGGATACGGGCCTGCCCCTGGACCAGCGCCGGGAAGCGCCCGGGTCAGTGGTGTTCATCGGAGAGCGGCTTGAGGCCGATCTCGAATTGACCGGTTTCCCCCACGCCACGCTGTACGTGTCCTCGACCGCCGAGGTCACCGCCTTCTCGGTCAAGCTGGTAGACGTCCATCCCGATGGGCCGTGGGCGCTGGTATCCAGGGTGATCAAGAACGCCACCCAGCGGAACTCCCGGACCGATCCGGCACCCCTCGTGCCGGGGGAAGTTATCGAGCTGAACATCGAGCTGGAACCCGTTTCCTACGTGCTTGGCGCGGGCCACCGATTGGGGATAATGGTCGCCGGCTCCGATTTCCCACTGGTGTGGCCGCTGCCCGAACATGCGACCAACACCGTCCATATGGACCGCGATCACCCCTCGCGGGTCACCCTGCCGGTGGTGAGCCGGCACGACTCCGGCCTGCCCGCGCCGGACTACCGGCCCGCGCCGCCCCTTCCCGAGGCATCGGGGACCACCGAGCCCTTGCGCTGGGAGCTGGTGGAGAGCCTCTCCGGCACGGAGGTGAGCGTGGTTGTCTCATGGGGCAGCGACGCCATCCAAGACAACGGTGCCCGGGTCTACTGGCACGTGGACTTCAGGGCTACCACCGACCGGGCCAAGCCGGCGGAATCGAGCATCGAAGCCGACTTCCGCTTCGACGTGGACCACGGGGCTTCCACCACCGAGGTCCGGACGACCAGCCGCGTTGCCGGTAACAGTGACGCGTTCCACGGCGTTACGGCGGTCGAGGTTAGAACTGATGGGATGCCTTGTTTCTCGCGCACCTGGCACTGCTCGGTCCCACGGGGATTCCTGTGACCATCGACGTCGCCCACCGCTCGGCGATCGGACGAGACCGCTCGCACGTCCTCCACCCGTAGCCAACTCAGGGCCGACCGAACCGCCGCCGGCCCCAGACCGCAGTCTGGACCCGCTCTGCGTTACGCTAATCGTGCCAACTCTTGGATGGTCGCGGCGCGGTGGCCACTGGCAAGCAGGTCTACTGCCTCAAGGGTCTCCCGTAGGACAGTGACAGTCCCGGGGTTCCAGATCCTGCGCTGCCAATTGGTACGCCGCCCGAAGTAGTCGAGCAGTCGTGCCATGACCAGAGCAGTCGAGCTCTGAGCGTTCCCTGTGCTACAACCCGGTTCAGGATTCATATCCGACTTCTACCAGGGGAGAGCCGCCCTCCGGGGTCGCTCTCCCCATCTACTTTCCCGACCTCGAGCGGCCCTGTCCCAAAATCGTGGATGTAACAACTACTGGGGAGGCCAAACCAGCACCTTGCGACAACTCGCAAGAGGTTCCCTTTCTAAGACGTAGACTTCCCATCCGCGACAATAATCAGTCTACCACAAGGCACCCTTATAAAGGCTATCTAGCGGATACATATTGACACCACTATGATCAGCCAGCTTGATCGCCGGCATGCCACGTGGAGCGTCGTGGACGGCGGGGGCGTCATGCATCTGTCCGAGCCGGGTTGCCGCAACAATCCCGTCGAGGTGCTGGAGATCAAGGGTCCCGTGATGATCGACCAGCCCGACACCGGAGGCCCCGGCAAGCACCGCGGAGGGGTGGGCATCAGCAGGGTCTACCGGTTTCTCGCTCCCAGCACGGCCATCTCGATCGTCTACAAGACCGTGAGCCCTCCATGGGGCATCAACGGCGGGAAGGAAGCCGAACCCAACCACATCGTGATCGACCCGGGAACGGAAAATGAGGAGCGGAAGGGGGGCAGCTACAACTTCCTCGAAGCCGGTCAGGTTCTCGCCAACAACACCGGAGGAGGCGGCGGCTGGGGCAACCCGTTCGAGCGCGATCCGGCACTGGTGGCGAA
>JAGWAN010000051.1 GCA_021296345.1 Acidimicrobiia bacterium
TCGCATACGACGATTCCGACTACACCGATGTGGACCCCATGTTCGGAACGCTCACCGACTTCGACGCTTTGGTGGAAGCCGCCCACGAGCGGGGCCTGAAGGTGATCATCGACTGGGTACCCAACCATTCCTCGTCCCGGCACCCCTGGTTCCTCGAGTCCCGCTCCTCCCGTGACAATCCCAAGCGCGACTGGTACGTGTGGAAGGACCCGGCGCCGGACGGCTCGCCGCCCAACAACTGGATCTCGGTCTTCAGCGGCCCGGCCTGGACCTTCGACGAGCACACCGGCCAGTACTACCTCCATAGCTTCCTGCCCCAACAGCCCGACATCAACTGGCGCAACGACGAGACGCGGGCGGCGATGCTCGACACGCTCCGCTTCTGGTTACGCCGGGGGGTGGACGGGTTCCGCCTCGATGCCTGCCACTTCTCGATGAAGGACCCTTTGTACCGATCCAACCCGGTGCTGGAAACTCCCAGGCACGGCTACAAGAACCTGGGCGAGTACGACTCCCTCGACCACATCCACGACCGTGGTCACCCCGACATCCACGGCCTGTTCCGGGAGGTCCGGGCGGTGCTCGACGGGTTCTCGGCGGAACAGCCTCGGTTCTCGGTGGGAGAGATACACCTCGAGGGCGAGGAGTGGGCCTCCTACTACGGCAACGGGGACGAGCTCCACATGCCCTACTACTTCGGGATGCTCCACGGGGACTGGACCGCATCCTGGGCTCGCCAGGTGGTCGAGACCCAGGAAGAGGTCCTAAGGCCGGGAGCGTGGCCCAACCACGTCCTGGGCAACCACGACGAGATCCGGATAGCAACCCGATACGGGGAGCGCCGCGCCCGCCTCGCCACCATGATGCTCCTCACCCTGCGGGGAACCCCGACCCTCTACTACGGGGACGAGCTGGGCATGGTCCAGGCCGAAATCCCGCCGGATCAACAGCAGGATCCGTGGGGCCGTCGCCAACCCGGCCTGGGACGGGACGGGTGCCGCACCCCCATGCAATGGTCCGCCGGGCGCCACGCCGGCTTCACGACCGGCCGGCCGTGGCTGGCCACCGTCGACCCCGACAGCACCCGGAACGTACAGGCTCAGCTGGGCGATCCGGACTCCATGCTGAGCCTCACCCGCCGCCTCATCGACGTGCGGAAGGGCTCCCCCGCGCTCCGATCAGGCTCTTACGAGGCCATCGAAGGCCTACCGGAGACGGTGTTCGCCTACCTTCGCCGCGCCGGTGGCGAGACCGTGCGTGTCTACCTCAACTTCGGTGACGAACCGGTCCGGATTCCGGCCGAAGGAACCCTGCTGGTGGCCACCCGCCCCGGAAAGAGGGGTCCGGCCGACGGCGTCCTGGCCCTGGATGGTCGCTACGGAGCGGTACTGGGTTCGTGACCCGGCGTTTCTCCGACGGTTTCCTGTGGGGCGCCGCCACGGCCTCTTACCAGATAGAGGGAGCGGTGGCCGAGGACGGGAGGTCGGAGAGCGTGTGGGACCGGTTCTGCCGGATTCCCGGACGGGTACTCAACGGCGACACGGGCGATGTGGCATGCGATCACTACCACCTATGGCGCGACGACATCCGGATCATGGAGGAGCTGGGACTGTCGGCCTACCGCTTCTCGGTGGCCTGGCCCCGGGTGGTGCCGCAGGGTAGGGGTCCTGTCAACCAGGCCGGCCTGGACTTCTACGACCGGCTGGTGGACGGGCTGCTGGAAGCGGGCATAGAGCCGTTCCTCACCCTGTTCCATTGGGACCTCCCGCAGTGCCTCGAGGATCAGGGCGGGTGGAGAGTACGGGAAACGGCGCATGCGTTCGCCGACTACGCGGCAGCCGTGGAGTCCCGGCTCGGGGACCGTGTCCGGCACTGGCTGACCCTCAACGAGCCGTGGGTGGTGGCGCACCTCGGCCACCGCACCGGCCAGCACGCCCCCGGCCTGGTCGGCTCGGGCGCCGAGCTCGACGTGACACATCACCAGCTGCTCGGCCACGGGCTGGCGTCCCAGGCGCTCCGGGCCGGGCACGCCGGCCACGAGGTGGGTATCGCTCTCAACCTCGAACCCCGCATCCCGCGCTCGGATCATCCCCTGGACCGGGACGCGGCCGCTCTGGAGGAAGGCCTGATGAACCGGTGGTTCCTGGACCCGCTCTTTGTCGGTCGGTACCCGGACGACCTCGTGGCCGCGGCAGGCTGGCCGGCGTCGGTGGTCGCCGCCCGCGATCTCGAGATCATCGGCCGGCCGCCTGATTCGATCGGCCTCAACTACTACCGCACCGAGGTGGTCGGACACCCCGGTCTCAGGGACTGCGACCGGCCGCCACCGCTTCGCAACCCTCCCGCCGAGGCGACCGAGATGGGCTGGCCGGTGACACCCGAAGGCCTGGGCGCGATGCTCCGGATGCTGCACGGATACAGGGCCCGTGCCATCTACGTGACAGAGAACGGGGCCGCCTATCCGGACACGGCCTGGGATGGAGACCGCGTCGAGGACGAGGACCGCCGCTCCTACCTGGAGCGGCACCTGGTCGAAGCCGCCCGGGCGATAGATGACGAGGTACCGCTGCGGGGCTATTTCGCCTGGACCCTGCTGGACAACTTCGAGTGGGGCTTCGGCTACTCGCGCCGCTTCGGCCTCGTCCACGTGGATCACGCCAACCAGCGCCGAACTCCCAAGGCCTCCGCCTACTGGTACCGCGACGTGATCGCCCGCAATGCCATCTGACTCGGCACCACCTCCGCATCCGCCCGACCTCCGTGCACGACTACTCCGTAGCGCCCGGCCGGGCGGCGTAAGGGGAGGGGGAGGAGCGTAAGGCGGTTGTTGCCACCCGGTAGGCCCTGGCCAGGAATGACGCCATTTGCTGGCGGGTCGTGCAGGCATCAGGGGAGAAGGTTGTCGGCGAGGTGCCCTCCGTCATGCCGAGCCCGTAGATACGGCGGATGTTGTCACGATGGGCGGCCGAGGCGTTCCCGAGGTCGGCCAACGGTGTTTCCACCGCCGGAGCCTCCCCGCCGGCCACGGACGCGTAGAGCCGGGCGAGGAAGGAAGCCACCTGTTGCAGTGACGTGGGCATGCGCGGGGAGCAGGTGGTGTCGGAGGTGCCTACCGTGATGCCGAGGCCGTAGATACGGCCCGTCGGTGAGTACCAGCTGGCCGTAACGGGCGAGCCAGTAGTACTCGTTGACCACCAATCTGCCGGAGCACGTAACGATCATGCCTTCGACGTTCTCGAAAGTCCCCTCCGCCCGGGTGCCGGCGGGGGCGGGAAGGGACAGCGGCGTCGCTGTCGGAAGATCCTTTCCCGACGAACGGATCGTCACGCTGCCGACAGATGCGTTGATCTGGCTGGCGCCGCCGAACTCCCCCGCCACCCCGACCACCGTCACCCTGTCGCCGACCGCCAGGTCGTCCGGGCACGCGGTCGAGCAGTAGACGAAGATGCCTTCGGGCGTCGCCGGGTCACGGTCGCTGTCGGGGTCCTCCTCCTGGAGGAAGAAGCCGCTCAACTGGTCATCGTCTTCGAACAGGGAGGTGACGATCGCCTCGACCATGACAGGTCCTACGATCGCGACGTTGACCCCGCTGCCCTGTACTTCGGAGATGCGCAGCAATTCGGCGGTCGCGTTGGCGGCAGCGCTCGTTGCATGCTCACGGAAGAGTCACCGGAGAGGCCGCTGACGGCATGGGAACCAGGATCGGCCCCGCGCGAAGGTCCGGATGCGTGGACCGGCCCGGTTCCGACCGCTACCACCCAGGCGGCGATCCGGACCAGGCCGGTCCGAAGGCTGGAGGAACAGCGGATCAATCGGGTCTCCCTTGTGGCTCGACCATCACGCCGAGATCCTCGGTACGGAACTCGGCGACGACCCGCAGGCTGCTACATGGCTGGTACCACCAAGACCCAGCCGATGTGGATCAGGTCGGGGTTGGTGAGCGACCGGCCGTCTGCCTGGACCACGCCCTTGTTGAGTTCGAAGATCTCCATCCACCGGTTCTCGTCCCCGAGATGGGTCATGGCGATCTTCCTCAGCGTATCGCCCGCCCGGACTGTCACGTCGATGGTCTCCGGATCGGGCTCAAGGGCTACGATCCTGCCTCCGCCACCGACCGGGTAATCCGCGGCCGTGACCTTCCCACCGAGGTCAATCGATATGTAGTTGGCCAAGGCCTGTTGGTAGCTGACCCCCAGCTTGGTGAACGCTATGTCCGCCAAGGGGTAGCAGTCGCCACCGCCGGCGAGGAAGTCGATCGTGGCAAGAGCGACCGGATCTCCGGCCACCACCTGCCCGTCGCTGACTATGACCGTACCGTCGTCGAGCACCACTTCCCTTACCCGCGCGCCCGGGTCACCAACCAGCGAGCAGTCTCCGTCACGGGCGATCTCCCTGGCAGCGGCTGATGGATCGTAGGTGAGCGTGAACCCCGATACCTGCGCGAACTGGCCTCCGGCGCCCGGTATGCGGTCCACGGCCTGCTCCAGTAGGACATGGAAGGTGTCACGGGATACCTCGGCGACGACTACGAAATTCCTGAACGGGGCTATGTCCCAGGTGGTCCCGACAGTGATCTCCCCTGGAGGGATCAGCGAACTGTTGCGGATACCTCCCCCGTTCTGGATCGCCACATCCGGTACGGGAATGCCGAACTCCGCGGCCAGGTTGGTGGCGGTGGCGCGCAGAGCGTCGGCCATCAGGTTGCCCTCGTTGGTGGCCATTATCCGGATCTGAGGTCTGCGGCCGTCGAGCGCCACTTCGCTGGCTCCGATCACGTCGGCGTCGATCAGCGCCACCGCCGCCGACAGGGGCTCGATGACGGTGGCCTGGACGGTGGGATCGGGCTCCACATCGAACCCCACTCCGATCGAGCGGCCCTCCGCCGCGGTCACGTTGCCGGCTGCGTCGAAGGTGACATTCAACTCGCCGATGCAGCGGTACCCGCCCGGGGCGGTGATGACCGGCACCATCGTCCCGGATGCGTCCTCCACCATGATCGGGTAGGGCGCTACCGCTTCCTCCTCCGCCAGGCATGTGTCACCCTCGTTGCGGAGCAGGTCGTCGCCCCCTCCGGCGATCACCACATCGACTCCGGAGAGGCTCCCGACCAGCTCGATCTCCTCGGCCACATCCTGGAGATGGCTGACCAGGATGATCTTGTTTACTCCGTCGGCCACCAAGCCGGCCGCCGCCGCCATGACTGCCGGTAACACCGGTGAGACCACCGCGTTGCGAGGAGTAGAGATGTTGGGCAGCATCGGGGTGACCGCGCCGATCACACCGATCCGCTCGCCGCCGGTCTCGATCACGGTGCTGGCGGCGATCAAACCCTGATCCACCAGAGCCTGCAGTTCCGGCTCGCCGCTGAAGTCCACGTTGGCGGACAGGAATGTCACTGGAGGCGAGAAACCGGTCACGAACCGGGCGGTCACCTCGGGGCCCAGGTCGAAGTCGTGGTTGCCGAGGGCCATGGCGTCGTAGACGCCGCTCAAGGCGATCGAGTCATAGAGGGCACCCTCCCGGGCCAGAGACACCCCCAACTCCTGTGAGGCCAGGAAGTTGTCCCCCGAGGTCAGCGTCAGCACGCCGGTTCCCGAAGCTCCGGCCTGCAGCTGCTTTATAAGGGCAACGAACCGGGCCACACCGGGATCGGCGTTCTCGTCAGGAAGGAGCTTCGACTCGCCGTCGTTGTTGTGCAGGATGGTCAGGGTGAACCCATCGTCGCCTGTATCCTGCGCCACCCCGGCCAACGGTGTTGCCACCAAGATCCCGGCCAGTAGCGCAAGCCCGGCAAGGATCGCCAAGATTCGCCCATGTCTTACAACCGTCATATTCCGCTCCGTGTCCTTATCCTCTACTTCTTGCAACCCTACGTGTTACTGCGAGAGGGCGAGAGTCGATGCGGGGGTTTTCTCAGGTGATCGTGGACCCGATCAGACATCCGGTGACAAACCGGAGGCCCATCCGCTGCGAGGACGGAGCAGGCCGATGAGCCTGCCCGTCCGGTACGGGGTCATCGGTACCGGGATGATGGGTATCGAACACATCGAGAACATCCGGGCCATGCCCGGCGCCGAGGTGACGGCGGCGGCGGATCCGTACCTCCCTTCCCGGCAGGCGGCCCGGGAGGCGTTACCCGGCCAGGAATTGAGGGTCTTCGACGACCACCGCGCCCTCCTCGATTCCGGCCTGTGCGATGCAGTGGTGCTAGCGACCCCCAACATGACGCACTTCGAACTGCTGCGGGACCTGCTGGATACCGAGCTGCACATCCTGGTCGAGAAGCCTCTATGCACCCGGATCGAGGACTGCCGCCGGGTGGTGGAGGCCCAGCTAGGACGGGAACAGGTTCTCTGGGTCGGGATGGAGTACCGCTACATGCCACCGATCGCCCGGCTCATCGCGGAGGTCAGGCGGGGCGCTGTCGGTGACCTGAAGATGCTGGCCATCCGGGAGCACCGCTTCCCGTTCTTGCCCAAGGTGAACGACTGGAACCGGTTCAACGCCAACTCCGGAGGAACGCTGGTGGAGAAGTGCTGCCACCACTTCGACCTGATGAACCACATCATCGGGAACCCCCCGGTGCGGGTCTACGCCTCGGGAAGCCAGGCGGTCAACCATCTGGACGAGCGCTACGGCGGAAACCGGCCCGACATCCTCGACAATGCCTACGTGATCGTCGACTACCGGGACGGGCAGCGCGCCATGCTCGACCTATGCATGTTCGCGGAAGGCGGCGAGAATCAGGAGGAACTGGTGGCGGTCGGGGACCGTGGCAAGGTGGAAGCCCGCCTACCCTCCGGCCTGGTGCTCACCGGTCCCCGGGACGGGGAGTGGTTCTCCCCTACGGTCGAGACCGCCACCGACAGCCGGATCGCTCACACCGGCGGCCACCACGGCGCTTCGTACCTGGAGCACCTGGAGTTCCGGAGCGCCATCCGCAACGGCACCCCGCCCCAGGTCAGCGCCTACGACGGGTACCTGGCCGTAGCCATGGGCGTAGCCGCCCAGCGCTCGATAGACGAGCACCGCCCCGTAGAGATGACCGAAGTGGTTGTTAGCGGTTAGTTGATAGTCGCTGGTTGATCGTTATTAGTTAGCACTCAGCGGTCAGTAGGCCGTGTCAGAAAGCTCCGAGATCCGGGCCCAGTCCCAACCCCAACCGGCCACAGGCAACAAATCACCGACCACCAGCAACCAGCAACAGGCCTCTGGTATCTGGCGCCGGCTCAGCCCTTCACAGACCCGGCGAGGATTCCCTTTACGAAGAAGCGCTGGAGGGCGAAGAAGACGATGATCGGTAGCAGCGTCGAGAGGAAGGCGCCGGCGGTCAGTAGGTGCTCGGCCTGGCCGAATTCGCCGGCGAGGGCCGCGATCCGCGCCGTTGCCGGGAAGTTCTGGCCCGCGCCTCCCAGCATGGTGACCGCGATCAGGTAGTCGTTGTAGGTCCACAGGAACTGGAAAATGGCGAAGGCCGCCAGCACCGGGACCGACAGCGGGATGACCAGCCGCCAGAAGATCTTGAAGTGGTCGGCCCCATCGATGACCGCCGACTCGAAGATGTCCTTGGGCAGGCCGCTGATGTAGTTGTGCAGCAGGAAGATGGCGAACGGCAGCGCGAAGCCCGTGTGGGTGAGCCAGACCGATACGTGCCTTCCCGCCAGGTCGAGATCGGGGAAGAGGGTGAGGGTCTTCTCCAGGATCGGGATGGTCAGATGTCCACCACCGCTGTAGAGCTGGAGCAGCGGGATGAGCGACATCTGGGCCGGTATGGCCAGCAGCGACACTGTGGCGATGAACAGCCACTCTCGTCCCTTGAAGTCGATCCAGGCGAATGCGTACGCGGCGAAGGCGGCGAAGGCTATCGGTATCACCGTGGCCGGCAGGGCTATGGCCAGGGAATTGAGCAGTGCCCGCCATAGGCCGCCCTGGGCGCCCGCGGAGAGTATGTCGGCATAGTTCTCGAGGGTCAGGGTCTCCGACCAGTTCTCGACGACAACGGCCCACCAGCCGCTGGCCCGCTGGGCGTTGCGGGTCCGGAACGAGTTGACCAGCAGTCCCAGCGAGGGAATGGTCCACAGCAGCACCAGGATCCAAAGCACCCAGGTGGGAATCGACCTGAGAAAGGCGTAGGTGCGCTTGCCGAGGCCGGGGCCGCCCGTACTGCTCAGGGTGGTCATCAGCTCGCCGCCTTCTGCATCCGACGTATGTTCAGGAAGAGAATCGGCAGAACGGCGATGAACAGCACCACGGCCAGCGCCGACCCGAGCCCGAAGTTGAGTTCCGTGAAGGCACGTTGCCACATCTCGTTGGCGATCACCTGGGTCCCGAAGTTCCCGTTGGTCATCACCTTCACGATGTCGAACACCTTCATGACCAGCACTATCAGGGTTGTGATCACCACCCCGATGGTCGGAGCGATCTGGGGAATGATCACCCGCCAGAAGGCCTGAGACTCGGATGCGCCATCCACCCGGGCCGCCTCGATCAGTTCGGACGGGACGGCCTTGATGGCCGCTGAGAAGATCACCATCGTGAAGCCGGTCTGGATCCAGATCAGCACCAGCATCAGCCACACGTTGTTGAAAGGCGCCTGCTGGGCGAACTGGATAGTGGAGGCCACCACATCGCCGTTGTCCCTGACCTCGAATCCGCCCACTCCGCGCCACAGCGCGTAGGCGAACCAGACCAGAGGCAGGGCGCACACGGCGGCGCCGGCCCCGATTCCTCGCTCCCCCACCCGCCAGGCCCGGAGGGCAAGGCGCACCATGAGGGCCGCCAGACCCAGGCTCAGAACCACTGCGATCCAGAAGCCGGGACCGCGGGACAGGCTGAGATTGCCCAGGCCCACCCAGAACGTGTTGATCACTCCCGTTTGCGGCTTCGACACGTCCCGCGCCAGGTACATGAAGCGCCATATCACCCCGGCGCCCACGAACGAGATCGCCATCGGCATGAAGATCAACGACTTGGCGATCGACTCCCCCTTGGACCGATCGGCAAGGACGGCTATGGCGAGACCTGCCGTCGTCGAGATCACGGTGACCGTGACCACCCACCACAGGTTGTTGAATAACGTTCCCCGCATTGCGGCGAAGACCGCGAACAGGGCCAACATCGCGCCTAGCGCCGCAATGCCTCCCGATCCGGGCGAGAAGCTGATCCTGTAACCGCTCTGGCGGCCCAGCACGACCGAAACGCCCATCCCGAACAGGATCAGTACCGCACCCACCCAGAACAGCTTGCTGCCGAAGATGCCGGCCCAGCCCTCCAAGTTGAAGATGTTGGGGCTTCCGAACACGTCCCGGTAGTTGACGAACCCGACGTATTCCTGGCCCCTGGCATCATGGAACGAGAGGAACAGGGTCCGAAGAGTGGGGATGATCAGGGTCGACGCTATGAAGCCCAGCGCCGGTATCAGGAAGATGTAGGCCCGGGCAGACCCCTCGATCTGGCCGCGAGCGTTGTGGTCAGGAATGGGTTTCAGGCCGACGAGCGCCCCGATCCCCAAGCCGACACCGATGGCGGCCACGTATGCATCCGTCCTAGTCCCCAGACCAAGGTCGGGCACCAACCAGGCTCCCACCGCGTAGCCGAGGATCGCTCCTGGCATCAGCGACCGGAGCAGGGGCGTTTCCCGGCGCCGGAGTAGCCGCACAACGAGACCGGCCCCCGCGCCGGCCAGGGTGAGGATCGCCAGCGGAACGTATCGGAGGTCGGGCAGGACGGGCCACAACTCGAAAGTGCCCTGTTCCAGCTCGAAGACGAGGATGACAGCCCGCATACCCGAGGCGGCCAGAGCACCGAGCGCGGCCCCGGCGCCGGTGCCGATCGCGAGGCGGGGCCCCGGTCGCTCGACAGTGCCCAGCAGGTAGCCGGCAGCCGCTCCGAGCGCAGTGGCCACCACGGTGCGGAGCACCGGACCGTCGATGACCCGGTTACCCCACAGCATGGCGAACCCGGTGAAGCTACAAGCCGCTCCCACGAGGGTGGTGAAGACGGCCCAGCGGTCGGGGGCCAGGTCGAAGAGTTTGTTGGCGGCGACGAAGATCAACCCGCTGGCGAGAATCGAGACCACCACCCCCGTGGCCGTGGTTTCCAGCTTGTCGACCGAGGTAATCCCCCACCAGGTGAGGGCGCCGAGGCCGGCACCGACCACCACGGCGATGATCCGCCTGGTCCGGGAGCGCCGGCCCGTGCGGTCGATCCACAACCCGGCACCGCCGGCCATACCGAGGGCCATCAGGAGGTTGACCGCCACGCTCAGGACGCCTACCACTCCCCGGCCTCCTCCGTGCGGGACGCCGGCCCGCTAACCGGGCTTGGTGATTGTCTCCTCGTTATGACCGGGCCGTCCTCTCCTCCTGTGTCAGGTGCCTCGGGGGTGGGCGCCCGACACCTGCGGGGCGCCCACCAAACAGCTAGGTCAGGAGCTGGGCCACGAGGACTCGATGGCCGCGGTGGCCTCCTCCACCGTCTTGTCCCCATTCACCGCGCTGGTCGCCTCGGACCAGAAGGTCCCGGCGCCCACTGCGGCAGGCATCAGGTCGGAGCCGTCGAAACGGACCACCTCGGCCGTGAACAGGATGTCCAGGAAGGACTGCTCTAGAGGCTGGTAAAGGCTCAGGTCGGCGTTCAGGTTGGGCGACAGGAAGCCGCTCAGCACTGCTCCGCCACCCTTGGACAGATTCTGGAACCGTTGCCGGTTGTCCGCGTACTCGGGGCTGGCGTAGTACTCCATCACCGCCCATACCTCTGGGGCATCCCTAAAGGCTGACACCAGCGTCCCTGCGCCGAGCACGGGGCGGTCGCCGGTCACCGACGGGAAGTAGAAGACATCCACGCCGTCGGGCCCGAACGCGGTGCCGTCCGGGAAGAACGCCGAGAAGAAGGAGGCCTGGCGGTGCATCATGCAGTCGCCCTCGACCAGCGGCCGTCCGTTGTCCCCGAAGAAGGTCGATGAGATCGTCCCGCCCTCCGCGTACACGGCGCCAGGTGTGTTCCACAGGGCGAGAATCTCGGTCCAGATGGCGTTCATCTCGGGGGAGTCGAACGGGATCGTGTGCGCCACCCACTCGTCGTAGAAGTCTGCGCCCTCGTAGCGGAGCGTCAGGTCCTCCACCCAGTCCGTGAAGGCCCAGCCGGTGGCGCCACCGGACTCGATGCCCACGCACCACGGCACGTTGCCGTCGTCGATCATCTGCTGGGAGAGAGCCTTCAGGTCGGCCCAGGTGCCGGGGACTTCGTACCCGTTGGCCGCGAAGTCGGCGGGCCGGTACCACACCAGTGACTTGAGGTCCGCCTTGGTCGGGATGGCGTACTGGACACCGTCCACGTTGCCGAACGCGTTCCATGCCGCGCCGATGTTGGCGTCCATGGTCGCGAGAACGTCGTCGGGAATCGGCAGGATCCAACCCTCACGGGCGAAGTCAGCGATCTTGCCAGGCTGCGGGAACACCGCGATGTCGGGCGGGTTACCACCGGCCGCCTGGGCGTTGATCAGATCCGAGAAGCTGCGCTCCCCGGTGTACTGGATGGTCATGTCGTTCTGGGCGGCGAAGATGTCTAGTGCCGCCTGGTGCGAACCGGCCTCCGCATCGGAACTCTCCGGTCCGAACACCGTGACCGTGGTTCCGGCCAGCGGATTGACCATCTCGACCTCGACCGTCTCGGTAACGACCTCCGTAACGGTCTCCGTCACTACCTCAGTCACCGTCTCGGTCTCGGTGACGATGGACGTCACGACCACCGTCTCGGGTGTTGCCGGAGTATCCGTCTCGTCCCCGCCGCAGGCGCCTGCCACCAGTGCCAGAGCGGCCATCAGGGCCAAGAGCCGAACCAACTTCACTTTCATGTGTTTCCTCCTCACTTTCATGTGTTTCCTCCTCGAAATCTTGCGTCGGCTTGCCAGGAAGGGCTGAACCAGGCAACCCTTCCACCGTGCAGGCGTACCCTACTCAGACCTGCGGGCCCACCCGAACTCGACGTTCGCGGGCACAAAACCACTGGTCGGCTAGCGCGACAGGGCCGCAATCCTAGGTGAGCGCTGAAGCGTAAGGGCCGTTTAACCCACAATTTGTTCCCGAGAGTGGCAGGGCGGAAAAACCGGTTGGAACAGGGCGTCGATATAATCCGGCAGACCGGATCCGATCCGCACGCCCGCCGATTCCTGCGCCGCGCTTTGACGCCGGCTAGATCCCCCAAAGCAAGCATCACGGTGGTGAGCGCGCCCCGACCCCGACCGATCAGGAGAACGCAGAAATGATGGAAAGCACCGAGGGAGCGCCGCTCGAATACAAGGTCCACGACCTCGGCCTGGCCGGGCGGGGTCGGCGGGAGATGGAGCTCGCCGAACACGAGATGCCCGGGCTGATGGCGCTCCGGGAGCGGTACGGGGCCGCCAAACCCCTGGCCGGCGCCCGCATCTCCGGCTCCCTCCACATGACGATCCAGACCGCGGTGCTGATCGAGACCCTGGCTGAGCTGGGCGCCGAGGTTCGCTGGGCATCCTGCAACATCTTCTCCACCCAGGACCAGGCTGCCGCCGCGGTGGTGGTCGGCCGGCCAGAGACGGGCGGGACCCCCGAGGACCCGCGCGGCATCCCGGTATTCGCCTGGAAGGGCGAGACCCTCGAGGAGTATTGGTGGTGCACGGATCGAATGCTGGCCTGGGACGGTTCCGACGGCCCCTCCCTGATCGTGGACGACGGCGGGGACGCCACCCTGCTGGTCCACAAGGGCGCCGAATACGGCCGCCTGGGCGCCGTGCCCTCCTACGATCCCGACAGCGAGTCCGAGGAGTGGGGAGTGATCCTTGACCTGCTCCGCGCCCGGATCGCGGACGATCCGGATTACTTCACCCGGATGGCGGAGTCGGTCCGCGGCGTCAGCGAGGAGACCACCACCGGTGTGCACCGTCTCCACGAGATGCAGACCATGGGACAGCTGCTCTTCCCGGCCATGAACATCAACGACTCGGTCACCAAGTCCAAGTTCGACAACGTCTACGGATCCCGGCACAGCCTGATCGACGGCCTGAACCGCGCCACCGATGTCATGCTCGGAGGCAAGCTGGCACTCGTGGCCGGCTACGGCGAGGTGGGCAAGGGAAGCGCCGAGGCCCTCCGGGGCCAGGGTTGCCGGGTAGTCATCGCCGAGATCGACCCGATCTGTGCCTTGCAGGCGGCCATGGACGGATTCGAGGTCAACACCATCGAGAACGTCGTCGAGACCGCCGACATATTCATCACCGCCACCGGCAACCGCGACGTGATCACCCTGGAACACATGTCCCGGATGAAGGACAAGGCCATCGTGGGCAACATCGGCCACTTCGACAACGAGATCGATATCGCCGCTCTGAACTCCGCCGAAGGGGTAGCGCGCCGCAACATCAAACCCCAGTACGACGAATACGTGTTCCCGGATGGCCACGGCGTGCTGATACTGGCCGAGGGCCGGCTCCTCAACCTGGGCTGCGCCACCGGACATCCGAGCTTCGTCATGTCCACCTCCTTCACCAACCAGGTGCTAGCACAACTCGACCTGCACGAGAACGCCCACGAGTACGAGGTCGAAGTGCTTCGTCTGCCGAAGTACCTGGACGAGGAAGTGGCCCGGCTCCACCTCGACCATCTGGGGGCGGAGCTGACCGAACTGACCAAGGACCAGTCCGACTACATAGGCGTTCCGGTGGACGGGCCCTACAAGCGGGACGACTACAAGTACTAGTGGTCAGTGGTCAGTGCTATCAAAGACAACCAGCAACTGCCCTGCCCCCGCCGAATGGACCACTGGGAAGTAGCTTGCATAATCATGCACGAACGTGCATACTCGTGCGAGTATGAGCACGGAGGCGCGCCGGAGAGCGGTACGGAACATCCTGTCCGAACAGGCTGTCGCGAGCCAAGCCGACCTGGCCCGACTCCTAGCGGAACAAGGGTTCCAGGTGACCCAGGCCACGGTCTCGCGAGACCTCTGGGCAGTCGGCGCGGTCAAGGCGAGGACGGCGGATGGTTCGTTCCGGTATTCCTGGGAACCTGGTTCCGGACCCGGTAGTACCCGGGATGCCCTGGCGATGGCCCTGTCCACCTACGTGACCTCGGTCCGGTCGAGTGGGAACCTGGTGGTGATCAAGACCCCTCCGGGAGCAGCCCACGTGGTGGCGGCCGCCATCGACGACGCCGGCATCGGAGGGATCCTGGGTACCGTGGCCGGAGACGACACGATGCTGGTCGTCGCCGGGGAAGAGTCCGGCGGACCGGCGATAGCACAATTAATCGAAGAGCTGGGAGTGAGCGGATGAACCGGGTAGTGCTGGCGTACTCGGGAGGGCTGGACACATCGGTCATCCTGAAGTGGCTGATCGAGGAGCGGGGCTACGAGGTCGTCTGCTACACGGCGGATGTCGGTCAGGGCGAAGAGGTCGAGGAAGCGATCGCCAAGGCGCATGCGACCGGCGCGGTCGAAGCCGTGGCCGAGGATCTCCGCGAGGAGTTCGTGGAGGACTACGTATGGCCGGCGATCCGGGCCAACGCCGTCTACGAGAACTACTACCTGCTGGGCACCTCTCTGGCCCGCCCGGTGATCGCCAAGGGGCTGGTTCGGGCGGCCGAGGAATACGGGGCGCAGGCCATCTCCCATGGCGCTACCGGGAAGGGCAATGACCAGGTGCGCTTCGAGCTGTCCGCCTACGCGCTGAACCCCGACATCCAGGTGGTGGCCCCCTGGCGGGAGTGGTCGATGAGGGGTCGCGCCGACTTGGTGGCCTATGCAGACAAGCACGACATCCCGATCCCGGTCACGCCCGAGAAGCCCTATTCGACCGATGCCAACCTGCTCCATATCTCGTATGAGGGCGGTGTGCTCGAGGATCCTTGGGTAGCGCCCCCGGCCGGCATCTTCCAGATGACCTGCGACCCCGAGGCGGCGCCCGACCAGGCCCAGGAAGTAGTCATCGCCTTCGAGCAGGGCACGCCCGTGGCGGTGGACGGAGTCCGGATGACGCCGGCCGAGTTGCTGGGCCACTGCAACCGCATCGCCGGCTCTCATGGAATCGGCCGGGTCGATCTGGTCGAGAACCGCTACGTGGGCATGAAGAACCGGGGCGTGTACGAGACGCCGGGCGGCACCCTGCTCCATCACGCTCACCGAGCCGTGGAATCGATCACCCTCGACAGGGAGCTGGCTCACCTCCGGGACCAGGTGATGCCGCGCTACGCGGAGATGGTCTACAACGGCTTCTGGTTCTCGCCCGAGCGGGAGGCCCTCCAGAGGTTCATGGACGGCATCCAGACGAACGTCACCGGCGAGGCTCGTCTCCAGCTGTACAAGGGCAATGCCATCGTGGTGGGCCGGCGCTCGGACTCCCACACCCTGTACGACCAGGAAACGGTCACGTTCGAGGAGGGCGGGACGTACGATCAATCCGACGCCACCGGCTTCATCCGGCTCAACGCCCTCCGCCTTCGCCTGCAAGCCGGCCGGGGCTCCGGGACCGCCCCATGACCGGCACTCCGGCCACCGGCGGCCGGGGCGCCCGGATGTGGGGGGGACGCTTCTCCGAAGGCCCCGACCGGATCCTGTGGAGCTTCACGGTGGACCACTCCGACCGGCGCCTGCTGCGGGACGACCTCACCGGTTCCCTCGCCCACGTCGCCATGCTCGGCGAGGCCGGGCTGCTGAGCGGCGAGGAAGTCAACACCCTCACCGAGGGCTTGGCGGCGATCGTGACCGAAGCGGACCGGAACACCTTCCGCTTCCTGCAGGGTGACGAGGACGTCCATTCGGCGGTGGAGCGGCGGCTGGGCGAGCTGGTGGGCGAGGTCGCCGGAAAGCTCCACACCGGGCGGTCCCGGAACGACCAGGTGGCGCTGGACCTCCGCCTCTACCTGCTCCGCTCCACCGGCGCCAGGATCGATGGCCTCCGCAGGTTCTGCCTGGCGATGATGGAGGCCGCGGAGGAGGTCGGGGATACGGTGGTGGCGGGCTACACCCACCTCCAGCAGGCCCAGGCCGTACCGCTCGCCCACCACCTGCTGGCCTACGTGTCGACCGCGCTGCGGGATATCGAGCGCTTCGAGGATGTGGGCCGCCGATTGGACGTCTCGCCTCTAGGTGCCGGCGCGCTCGGGGGGAGCAGCCTTCCACTCGATCCGGACCGTTCTGCCGAACTGCTGGGGATGGCCGGCCGGTTCGTGAACTCGATGGACGCGGTCGCGGCCCGGGATCACGTATCCGAATACGCCTTCGCCTGTACCCAGGCGCTGGTCCATCTGTCGCGGCTGGCCACCGAATGCGTGCTCTGGACGACCACCGAATTCGGTTGGGTGACCTTCAGCGACGCGCTGACGACCGGCTCGTCGGCCATGCCCCACAAGAAGAACCCCGACATCGCCGAGCTGACCCGCGGCCGGGCGGCCACTGCCATCGGTTACCTGACGGGCCTGATGGCCCTCCAGAAGGGTCTGCCCATGACCTACAACCGTGACCTGCAGGAGGACAAGGCGGCCCTGTTCGCCATCGACGACGCTCTGGCCGGCGCGCTCGAGGCGATGACGGCCCTGATCGGCAGCGCCGAGTTCCACCCACCCCCGCCGGACCCGTCGGTGACCGCTCTCGACCTGGCCGAGATCCTGGTCGAACGGGGAGTCCCCTTCCGCGAAGCCCACCATGCGGTGGGCGCCCTGCTGGCGACGTTGGCGGCCGAGGGCAAGACCCTCCCGGAGGCGACCGCCGCCGATCTGGTGAAGGTCGACCCCCGGTTCGAGCCCGGCGACCTCTCCCTCACCGACCCGGCCGGGTCGGTCGGCAGGCGCCTATCGACCGGTGGCGCCGGCTTCGCCTCGGTACAGGAGCAACTCCGGATACTTGAAAGGCGACTGAGCTGACCGGTGCTCGTTCCGCGGCTACGCGCTGCGGGTTACGTAGTGGCTTATATATCTGAGTGCCCGGGGCTTGTGGGTGTCTGTCGGGCGGGTTGTGGGTAGTATTATTACCGTGGTTGTGGTAGTATAGGGTTGTTATGTATTTGACTGTTCGTGTTCCGTTGTTGTTAGACGCTGACACTCGGCGGAGTGTGTGGGTGCTGCGTGCCCGTCAGCGTTAGGCGTATAACTTGGGGGTTGAGCTCGGGTTGGGTTCGGAACGGGTCCCGTCTGCCTGGTCGGGGTATAAGACGTTGACCGAACGGCGCCGGGCCGGTGATATGCCCGCCCACAATCTGCGTCTACAACGGGCCTGTCAGGTGCGGGGTCTAGCCGCGGTGGACCAGTTCCGTAGATCACGGTTCGGTTTGGAACAGTCCGTCGCTTACTGGACCGACAAAGCCAACACCACCACCACCGATGATGTTGGGGGGCGGCGGGCGGCCCGGAAGTTGGCCCGGGCGGAAAAGAAACTCGAATCCCATGTGGGCCGGGGCGAGCGGCGTTTGTTACGCCGCCGGAAGGGTTCAGAGCTGGGGAACGGACCGGCTCTGGTGTTCGACGAACGCGTACGTGTCAGCAGCGACTGTGTGGTGTTGCCTGGCGGGGTGCGGCTCAGAACCGTCCA
>JAGWAN010000010.1 GCA_021296345.1 Acidimicrobiia bacterium
TCTCGGTCGCGGTGGATTGTGTGGTGGTGGTCGGTTCGGCAGCCTGCGTCGTTTGCGTGCTCGCAGGCTGCGTGGTCGAGGCGGTCTCAGCCGACTCGGTGGTCTCGGTCGTGGCTGGGACGGTCCCGGTCGTGGCGGTGGTCCCGACCGCTTCTTCGGGATCCGTGGGCAGAAACTCCGGTACGGTGGTCCCGGCCGCTTCGTTGGTGTCGGTGGGCAGGAAGTCCGGGACGGTGGTGTCGGAGACGCCTTCCACCGTAGGGGTTGCGGCGGGCGCCGGTACCGGTGATGCGGTGGGGAGCGTCACCTGCTCCCGTCCGACCGCAGCCGACTGGGTCCGATTACCGAGGTAGCGGCCGAGCAACACCTCACCCACCGACACGACCACGGCAGCCACCGCCGCGGCTAGGAAGGCGCGTCGCGATCCGGCGACGGCGACGGCGCCGGGCGCGGGCCTAGCGGGGCCCGCCAAGAGATAGCGGAGCCCCAGCAGCACGCCGATGCCCATGCCCGCCGCGGCTACGGCAGCTACCAGCGTGAGAACCGCGCCTGCCAGCGGATCGGTCAGCCCAGCCACGAACCCCACCGCGCCGAACACAACGAAGCCTGCTGCGGCCATTCCCGGACGGTCTCTGGCCAGGAGGCCGAGAAAAGCGCCGATCCCGAGCGAGACCAGGACGATCCCGACTACCAGCACCAACTTGTCGTTGGCGCCGAACATCGCGATGGCCCAATCCACGACGGGCACGGGGGTGATGTCGATGACCCGCTGTCCGATGGTGCGTACCAGCGACGGGGCGGACAGGAAGATACCGGCCACCAGTTCGGAGACCGCGAGAGCGGCACCGACAGCTACCACCCCGAGGAGTGCGAAGTCAAGCCATGGCCGGGACGAGGGGGCCTGACCGGGTTGGGTAGCGGAGGGATGGTGTCCCATACCCTGAGGCTAGAGTGGTTTGCAACCATCCGGCAGCTCTGTGCCGTGACCCCCGACCGGGTTGGCGGGAACCTCGCGCTCTTGCCCGGCTAAAGGGCGGTGGCGATCTCGGGAGGCAAGCGCTCACCCCAGCCGGTGGTCCGTTCCCACGCATGGGCCAGTTCCAAGACGGAGCGGTCGGCGCGATACCTGCCCACCAGCTGCAGGCCGACCGGTAGCCCGTCGGGTGTGAAGCCACCCGGGACAGAGATGGCGGGATGGGTCGTCACCGTGATGTCGCTGCACGCGCGCATCCAGTCAATGTAGGTCTCCATCGGTGACCCGTCGATCTCGGTGGGATACTCCACATCCACATGGAACGGGGGCACCTGCGTGACCGGCGCGGCCAGGAAGTCGAATCCTCCCCGCTTGGGCCTCATGAAGTCATGAACGCGAGCGACCAGTTGGCGATGCCGGCGGCAGGTCTCGGCGTAGTCGGCGATCGTCATCTCCAGGCCGGCCTCGATATTCCAGATCACGGTCGTTTTCATCAGGTCCCGGTGTCGGGCCAGCAGCGGGCCGAAGCCGACCGCGAACAACCATGCCCTCCGGGCCTGGAAGATCTCGGCTGCGCCAGACAGATCCGGCCAGGTCTCGACGACCTCGCAACCCAGGTCGGCAAGCAGGTCGGGAGCGTCTTGGAGAGCCGTCCTGATGGCGGGATCTACCGGGAGCCCGCCCGCGTCGGGCGACCAGGCCACTCTGATGCCGGTCAGATCCCGTTCCAGCGAGCCGGCCAGGGCGTCCGGCGACTGGTCGATCGCGATCGGGGAACGAGGATCCGGGCCGGCCATGGCCCGGAGGTAGAGGGCGATGTCCGCCACGGTCCGGGCCAGCGGGCCCTCTACCGGGAGGGGAGACCACGGATCGTGGGCGGTGATGGACGGTACGCGACCGGGCGACGGGCGGAACCCGACGATGTTGCAGAAGGCGGCGGGATTGCGAAGCGACCCGCCCAGATCGGTCCCGTCGCATAGCGGAAGCATCCGGGCCGCCAGCGCGGCGGCTGCACCTCCACTGCTGCCTCCCGGTGTCCGGCTGAGCGCGTAGGGGTTGCGGGTGGGGCCGAAGACGGGATTGAAAGTGTGGGATCCGGCGCCGAACTCGGGCGTATTGGTCTTGCCCACCATCACAGCGCCGGCCCGGCGCTGGCGCTCCACGATCAGCGAGTCGGACGGCGGGAGGAAGTCGGAGAAGATGGGTGAGCCGAAAGTGGTGCGGATGCCGGCCGTGGCCAACAGGTCCTTATGAGCCACCGGCAAGCCGTGCAGTGGTCCCAGCGATTCCCCCCGGGCGTGCGCTTCGTCCGCGGCTGTTGCGCGTTCCAGAGCCAGTTCGGGCGTCGGGGTCACCAGGGCGTTGATGATCGGGTTGAGCGCTTCGATCCGGTCCAGGTGGGCGTCGAGCAGCTCACGGGCGCTGAGCTGCCCCCCGGCGAGGAGCGACGCCATCTCGGTGGCTGTGAGCAAGCAGAGATCCATGAGCCCATTTGACCACATCCGGCCCGGGTCGGTTCCCGTTACCCTCCCGGGCTGGAATCCTGTATCCGAACAACACTCCCGAGGCGTGCTGTGAGAATTTTCCCGGCTATAGATGTGCTTGATGGCGGTGTGGTCCGCCTCTTCCAGGGTGACTACGGGCAGGTCACCCGATACGGGAAGTCGATTGGTGACCAGTTGGAGGCCTGGAAGGAGGCCGGGTCCGGATGGGTGCACGTCATCGACCTCGATGGGGCCAGGTCGGGACAGCCCGACCCGTCCCTTTGGCGCCAGGTAGCCGGCCGGGGGGTGCGGGTCCAACTCGGCGGGGGTATCCGGAGTGCCGATGACGCGGTCGAAGCACTCGGGTGCGGCATAGACCGGGTGATCATGGGCACCAGCGCGGTCTGGTCGCCGGGCATTCTCGCATCGATGATCGAGCGAGTTTCGCGCGATCGGGTGGTGGCGGCGGTCGACGTCAGGGACGGGCGGGCCGGAGGCCAGGGCTGGCTGGACGAGGGCCGGGACTTCGAGCAGGTGGTCGCGGGTGCTCTGGATGCGGGGGTGTCGAGGTTCCTGGTAACCGCCATCGCTCGCGACGGCGCTATGAGCGGTCCCGACCTGGAGCTACTAGAAGCGGTCCGCCGCCGGGCGCCGGATGCCGAGCTGATGGCCGCCGGAGGCATAGCGACTATGGACGACCTGCGCGAGCTGGCGGCCAGAGGCATCGACGGGGCGGTGGTAGGACGTGCCCTCTACGAAGGTGGGATCCACCTGACCGAAGCGCTAGGAGAGTTCCCCGGCTAACGGTCCGCCGACCCGGCAACTCCGGCGTGTGCGCAACTGCCCGGTACGCAATGGCTTCTAGCGTTCTCAGGGAAGGGTGGCATGCGGTGCTGCGATAGGCGTCCCGAGAACGCGGCGTGGTGTCGCCTGACTCCTATTCCCGGACGTCGGGAGGTGCCAACGAGTCGCTCACCAGGCGATCCACCACCGCCCGTAGCGCCTCCCTCTCGTCGGCGCCCGACTCCAATGCCGCCCGATACACGGCCAGCTGGATGTCGGCGGAGGTGCCCCGCTCGAGGATGGTCCGGGTATGTTCCACTTCGGCCACGCAGCCGAGCGCTTCGGCATCGGGCCGCACCAGTTCGATCATCTCTTCCATCAGCTCGGGGAAGGGCACCAGGATGCCCTTGCCGAAGTCGACCAGGCTGCCGGCGATCCCGTATCGCTGGGCCCGCCAGAGGTTCTCCCCGACCAGGAAATTGGCGTAGCTCCTCCAGCGTTGGTTCTCCATGCGCAGCCTCCAGAGCATGCGCAGCAGGCACACGTAGAGGGCGGCGAGCGTGATGGAGTCCTCCATCTTGGTGGGCAGGTCGGTGATCCTCATCTCCAGGGTGGGGTAGCGGCACGACGGACGGACGTCCCACCAGAGCTTCGAGGCGTCCTCGATCAGGCCGGCGTTCACCAGAACCTCCACATGCCGTTCGTACTCCGCCCATGACTCGAACCTCTCGGGCAGACCGGTGCGGGGAATGGCGCCGAAGATGGCCGGCCGGTAGCTCTTGAGGCCGGTGTCTCGGCCCTGCCAGAACGGCGAGGAGGTCGACAGGGCCAGGAGGTGGGGAAGGAAGTAGGAGACTTGTCCCATCAGGTCGATACGGAGGTCCGGCTCCTCGATTCCCACATGAACGTGGAGGCCGGAGATCACAAGTTGCCGGGCGGTGCCTTGGAGGTCGTCGGCGAGTTGGCGGTAGCGATCTCCGTCAGTTACCTGCTGAGTCTCCCAGCGGGTGAACGGATGGGTTGAGGCGGCGATCGGGGCTAGGCCGTAGTCGTCAGCGGCCTCCGCGACGGCGATGCGCAACAGCCCGATCTCGGCCCGCAGGTCCTTGAGGTTCTCGCAGACCGGCGTCCCGATCTCGATCTGGCAGCTGAACAACTCGGGGCTCACCAACCCGTGGCGCAGGGCCTTGACCTTCTCGATCAGACCCTCGGGCTGGTAGGACACGAGCGCCCCCGTTTCGCGCTCTACCAGGAGATACTCCTCCTCGATCCCCATTGTCCAGGAAGGTTCGGCAATCATGAGGTGAGTTTAGTGTTCTGCTTCTGTCCTTATTTTAACATTGGGTTACGAAAATATGAATAGACAAACGGAGTTGTGTCGAGATCCGAACCCGTATCCTTCCGAAACCCTCTCCATTGCGGAAGGATTCCGCATCCGCCACGGTGGGCACGCATCTGATTTCCATCTAAAGGGGTCTGGATTTGCGCTGGCGGAGGGCTTCGAAGAGGACCAGGGCGGCGGCGGTTGCGGCGTTGAGGGAGTCGGCCGAGCCGCTCATGGGGATACGGGCCATGGGGAAGCGTCCGTCCAGCCAGGTCTTGCTGAGCCCGTACTGCTCGGATCCGACCACTACGGCTACAGCCCCCGAGTAATCCGCGTTCCAGTAGAGGTCCCGGGTGGACGGGGTGGTGACTAGGGCCCTTATCCCGTGTCCGGCCATCCACCTCATGGCGTCGCCTGCGGTCGAAACCGCAACCGGCACGGTGAACAGGCAACCGAGCGAGGCCCGCACCACGTTGGGGTTGAACGGATCGGTGGTGGGATCGGCCACGATGACCGCGCTTACGCCGGCGGCATCGGCCGTACGCAGCATGGTTCCCAGGTTGCCCGGCTTCTCGATGCTTTCCATCACCAGCAGGAGCGGGTCGGTTGGGAGCCTGATCCGCTCCAACCCGGTGTCGAACTGGGGGGCTACGGCCAGGAGCCCTTCAGGCCGTTCCCGGTAGGCGGCCTTCCGGAAAGGATCGGGCGCCAACCGGTGGCGCCGGGCTCCTGACGCCACGATCCGGTCGACCAGGTCCGGCTCGTTGGTCCCGAGGAAGAGGCGATCGCACACGTAGATCTCCTCGATACGGACACCGGTCGCCTCCGCCCTCGCGATCTCGCGGTAACCCTCGATCAGGAACGAGCCCTCGCTATCTCGATGGCGCCGGCTCCGGAGCCGCACCAGGCGCTTCACCTTCGGGTTGGTCGGAGAGGTGATCATCCGGATCGGTCCGCGGGTGACCAGCGATCCCGGTGGATGACGTCCCGGACGGGTCGCCGGCCTCTACTCAACGAACCCGACCTTCGATCTGGGGCTGGATGGCCGATGGTGACCACCCCGATAGGCGAGTATTCCTCGGGGATGTCCAGCAGGGCGGCCAGTCCGGACATGGCATGGCAACCGAGGAAGCCGGCCGCCAGTCCCTCGTCCACCGCCGCCAGGAGGATGTTCTGCAGGGCGGCCCCCACGTCTATCCACCAGTAGGGAACCGGCCATTCGACCTCTTTCCCGTCGGGTGATTTGTCGGGTTCCCGGTAGCGACGCCGGTAGGCGGCTTCCGAGGTGCAGACGATCACGTGGGCCGGCGCTCGGCTGATCCACGGATCGAACCCGGCTTCGACGTAGCCGGCCTCTCCCGCCAGGTCTGCGATCGCCGCACGGTCGGCCCGGTCGGTCACCAGGACGAAAGCCTGTCCCTGGGAGAACCCGGCACTCGGGGCTCTCCGTCCGGCATCGACTATCCGTTCCAGTACCGCCGGATCCACGGGACTGGCGGTGTAGTTGCGCACCATCCGTCGCCGGGCGATCACTTCTCGGAACTCCATGGCTTAGTACGGTAGTTCTACGACCTGTCGGGATGGCGATGCGCTCGCCGGGGTCAGACCGTCGGGACCGCCCTGGCCAGACCTTCGAGGGCGGCCCTGGCGTCGGAGAACAGCATCAGGGTGGTATCACGGTAGAAGAGCGGATTGTCGATTCCCGCGAAACCGGGGGAGAGGCTGCGCTTGACGACTATGACGGCGCCGGCCCGGTCCACGTCGAGGATCGGCATCCCGAAGATCGGCGACGAGGGGTCATCCCGCGCCGCGGGGTTCACCACATCGTTGGCGCCCACCACCAGCGCTACGTCCGTACGCGGGAAATCATCGTTGATCTGGTCGAGGTCGAGCAGTTGCTCGTAGGGGACGTCCGCTTCTGCGAGGAGCACGTTCATGTGCCCCGGCATCCGCCCTGCGACGGGGTGGATGGCGTAGCGCACCTCCACACCGCGATCGGCCAGCCGGTCGGTCAGGTCACGGGCGCCGTATTGGGCCTGGGAGACGGCGAGGCCATAGCCGGGAACCACGATCACGGAGCGGGCATAGGCGAGCGTCACGGCGGCATCGTCCATGGTTGCCCGGCGAACCGGTCCGCCTCCTGTGCCTTCGGGCGGCGATTCGCCGTCTCCCCCGAAAGCTGCGAACAGGACGTTGGCAAGGGAACGGTTCATGGCTCTCGACATGATGGCGGTCAGAACCAGGCCGGATGCGCCCACGAGCGCGCCGGAGATGATGAGGGCTTCGGAACCGATCACGAAGCCGGCGGAAGCCGCAGCGAGACCCGACATCGAGTTGAGGAAGGCGACGATCACCGGCATGTCGGCGCCACCGATCGGCAGGGTACGGGTCACGCCCAGCAAGGCGGCCAGGGCGATCAATAGCCATAGGGCGCTCCGGTTGCCCGAGGATGCCATCCTGATACCCGAACCCCCTACCGCGGCGGCCAGGGCCGAGTCGAAGATTATCTGTCCCCTGAACAGCAGGGGCCGGCCCGGGATCATCCCCTGGAGTTTCCCGAACGCCACGAAGCTACCGGTGATCGTGGCTATACCCAGGGCGCAGGAGAGGGGGACGGTGACCGCGATTTCCGTCGCCGACGATCCATCCGCCAGGAACTCGGCCGCCGCCACCATGCCCGAGGCGGCGCCGCCGAAGCCGTTGAAGGCCGCCACCAGCTGCGGGATTCCGGTCATTTCCACCCGCCTGGCCAGGATCGTGCCTGCAGTGCCGCCCACCAGGAAACCTGCGACTATCACCGTGTAGTCAACGATGCCCGATCGGAACAGCGTCACCACTATCGCTATGAGCATCCCGACCGCGCCCATCAGGTTGCCTGATCGGGCCGTTACCGGCGAACTCAGCCGTTTGAGGCCCAGGATGAACAGTGACGCGGCGACCAGGTAGAGGAGGGTGGTGGCCGCCTCGCTCAACGCCCGTCCCTCCGGGACAGGCGCCGGCGCGTGCCGAACATCTCCAGCATGCGGTCGGTCACCAGGAAACCGCCGACCACGTTGATCGTGGCGAAGGTCACGGCCAGGAACCCGAGGATGCCGGAAAGGAGATCGCCCCGTCCCGCCACCAGGAGGGCCCCCACCAGGGTAATCCCGGAGATAGCGTTGGATCCGGACATGAGGGGGGTGTGCAGCTGGGGGGGAACCTTCGTGATGACCTCGAAACCGATGAAGGCGGCGAGGACGAACACGGTGATCCCGATGGCGAGGGTCATTGCCTAGCCTCGATCCGCTCCAGAACTTCGGGATGCACCACCCGGCCGCCGCGGGTGATCGTCACACCTGCCCGGATCTCGTCGTCGGCGCCGGCAGTCGCAGGGTCGTTTAGATAGCTGAAGAGCTCGTAGGCGTTGCGGGCTAGGGTCCTCGACGCATCGGCGGCCGGCCGCGCCTCGAGGCCGGTTGGTCCCACCACCGTGACGTCTCCCACCCGCACCACCTCATCCGGCACCGTCAGCACGCAGTTCCCTCCCCGTTCCGCGGCGCCGTCGACGATCACCGACCCGGGTCGCATGCCGGCGACAGCCTCCGCGCTGATCAGGATGGGAGCGGGCCTCCCCGGAATGGCCGCGGCCGACATGACCACGTCGGCCGCCGCCAGGTGCGGCGCCAGGCCTTCGAGCAGGCGCCTGCCGTCGCCGCCGGAGAGCGGGCGGGCGTACCCGCCCGAAGCGGAGGAATCCTGCGGTGTCACGTCCAGATCGATGAAGGAAGCGCCAAGGCTTCGAACCTGTTCCGCGGCGCTCGCCCGCACATCGTATCCCCTGACCACCGCTCCCAGGCGTCGAGCGGTGGCGATGGCTTGGAGGCCGGCCACACCGCATCCGAGCACCAGCACCGTCGCGGGACGGATCGTTCCCGCGGCGGTCACCATCATGGGGAATATGCGGGGGAGACGAGAAGCGGCTTCCAGCACCATCTCGTAGCCGGCGAGCGTGGCCTGGGACGACAGGGCATCCATCGACTGGGCCCGGGTGGTCCTGGGCAGGGTCTCGAACGCGATGGCTGTCACGTCCGCCTCGGCGAGGACCCGCATGGCGTGCGGCTCATCGAGCGGGCGCAGGAGGCCCAGCAGCCAGGCGCCCGGTGCCATCCGGGAGAGCTCGGCATCACCGGGAGGTCCGACCGTCACCACCACGTCGGCTTCCCATGCCGAGCCGACCATCTCGCAACCGGCTTCGCGGAAGGCCTCGTCCGGCAGGCCGGCGGCCTCACCGGCGCCGTGCTCCACCTGGACCGGATGACCGTCCTCCAGGTATCGCTCGGCGATCTCGGGGGTGATCCCGACGCGACGTTCGGGGCTTGGCCGGCGCGGCGCTCCGATGTTCATGCGGTCATCTGGTCCGGTAGAGGGCCCTTCGACGAAGGGATTCCAAGTTATCAGGCTTCCGCCACGGCAGCGGCGATCCGGCTTCCCAGCTGGTCGGTGGTGGCTCCCATGTCGGGTCCTCCCATCGATCTCATGGTGGGTAGCACCGCGCCGACCGCATCTTCTATGATCGACGCCGCCCTGTGCTCGCCCAGGTGCGATAGGCACATGGCCGCTGACAGCACCGCGGCGACCGGGTTGGCCCATCCTCGTCCCACGATATCGGGCGCCGAACCGTGCACCGGCTCGAACAGGGACGGGTAGCCACCCTCGGGATTGATATTGCCGCTCGCGGCCAGACCCATGCCGCCCTGCACGGCTGCGCCGAGGTCGGTGATGATGTCGCCGAAGAGGTTGTCGGTGACGATGACGTCGAAACGCTCCGGTTGGGTCACCAGATGCAGGCACAGGGCGTCCACGTGTGCGTATTCCACCTCTACGCCGGGGTAGTGCTCGGCGATCTCGTAGACGGTCCGGTGCCAGAGTCCTCCCGAGTAGGTGAGGACGTTGGTCTTGTGTCCCAGGGTCAGGTGCTGCCGCCGTCCCATGGCCTGTTCGAACGCGAAGCGGACGATCCGCTCGACACCGAAGCGGGTGTTGAGCGACTCCTCGACGGCCACCTCTGCGGGCGTGCCCTCGCGGAGCACGCCGCCCGACCCGACATACGGGCCCTCCGTGTTCTCCCTGAGGACCAGCATGTCGCAACGCTCGGGTGTGAGACCCGCGATGGGGGTGGTTACTCCGGGAAGCAGCTTGATGGGCCTCAGGTTCACGTAGAGCTCGAAGTTGAATCTCAGCCTGAGGAGCAGGCCTCGTTCGAGGATTCCAGGCGGCACGTCAGGGGTGCCTACGGCTCCGATCAGCATCGCGTCGAAGCCGGCGAGCTCCTGCTCCACCGAGTCGGGCAGGACCTCGCCGGTCGTGAGGTACCGGTGCCCGCCCAGATCGTAGTCCTCGGTCTCGACGGCAAAACCGCACCGCTCGCCCGCCGCTTCCACGGCCTTTAGGGCCTGGACGATCACCTCGGGTCCGATTCCATCTCCGGCGATTACCGCCAGCCGGTACCGTCGTTCGCTCATCAGCCGTTGATCTTAACCGTGCATCAGAAGGTTGTAGTGATCCTCATGTCGGGGTTCTGTCGCCCGCATTCAGCACCCGGTTCAGGGCCTCGACGAAGGCATGGCCGGAACCTTCAACCACATCTGTAGAGATTGCTCGCCCGCTCCGGGACATGCCGTCGAGCTGGATCACCACGTTCACCTCGGCCATGGCGTCGGCGCCGGACGTGACCGGCACCACCCGGTAGTCCAGAAGGTGAGGCTCCAGCCCTGACGCCTTCTTGAGCGCGGCGAACGTTGCGTCGACCATTCCACCTCCGGTGCCGGTGAACTCCTCGGTCTCCGATCCCTCTCCTCGCGCCACCACTACCGTGGCGGTGGGCTCCACATCGGTACCCCCTCGCACCCGCATCGACACGATCCGTATCGCGTCCGGGGCGCGGCGTTGTCCGTGGCGGATGATGGCCCGCAGCTCGTGCTCGTTGATTTCCACCTTCCGATCGGCCATCTCCTTGAAGGCGACGAAAGCATCGTTGAACTGGTCATCCTCCAGCACGATGTCGAGCTTGCCCAGCGCGTCGGCGAATCCGGCGCGTCCGGAGTGCTTCCCAAGCACGATCTGGCTGGTCGCTCCCACCGACTCGGCATCCATGATCTCGTAGGTTTGCCGGTCTCGGAGCACCCCGTGCTGATGGATGCCGGACTCGTGGGCGAAGGCGTTACGTCCCACCACCGCCTTGTTGAACTGGATGGGATACCCGGTGAGGCGGGAAACCAGCCGGCTCGTGGGCACGATCTCGGCGGTGTTGGCGCCGACTTCCACCCCGAAATGATCCTGGCGGGTGGTGACTGCCATGATCACCTCTTCGGTGGAGGTGTTCCCGGCCCGTTCGCCGATCCCGTTGATAGCGCCCTCGATCTGGCGGGCGCCCGCGTGGATGGCGGTCAACGAGTTGGCGACGGCCAGTCCCAGGTCGTTGTGGCAATGGGTCGACACGATGACATCGTCCCTGCCCTCGAGTACTTCGTCGTACACCCGCCGCAGCAACTCGACATAGTCCTGGGGGGTGGCGAAGCCCACCGTGTCGGGGATGTTGATGGTGGTAGCGCCCTCCCGGACCGCCGCCTTGCAGGTGGCGATCATGAAGTCCGGATCCGAGCGGGTGGCGTCCTGGGGCGAGAACTCGACATCCTCCGTGTAGCGCCGGGCCCGGCGGACCGACTCGATGATCGACTGCATCACCTCGGCGGGGGTCTTGCGGAGCATCCGTTCCATGTGGATGGCGGAGGTGCTCTGGAAGACGTGGATGCGGTGGCGTTCCGCATGGCGGACCGCGTCGTAGGCCCGATCGATGTCGTCGGGGGTGCAACGGGCCAGCGAGGCGATCACCGGTCCTTTGACCAGCTTCGCGATCTGGGAAACACCGTAGAAGTCGCCGTCGGAGGCGGCTGCGAAGCCGGCCTCGATGACGTCCACCCGTAGCCTGGCCAACTGCCGGGCGATCGTGAGTTTCTCGTCAGGGGTCAGGGCGATTCCTGGCGCCTGTTCCCCGTCTCGGAGGGTGGTGTCGAAGATGATCAGATGGTCCTGTGGCATGACTGTCTACTCCGGTTGGATGAGGTAGGTGGTTGGGTTGGCTGTGATACCGGGAGGGGTTGCCTCCACGACCTTATGGCAGGTCGCGGAGGCCCGATAGCGCCAGAAGCCGCCGGAGCAGGAACCGGCCGGGATCGACCGGTCCGGGGGTGGGCGACGGATGTCCTGTGCGGACCATCAGTCGCTCGGAGTCTTGGGAACGAGGAAGGGCATGAGCTCGCGGAGGCCGGCCCCTACCTGCTCTACCTGGTGGCTGCGCTCCGCCGCCCGCCGCCTCAGGAGCTCGGGTGCGCCGGCCCGGGCTTCGGCCATCCACTCGCGGGCGAACCGTCCTGAACGAATGTCAGCCAGCACATCCTGCATGACCTGCCTGGTCTCGTCGGTGATGATCCGCGGGCCGGTGCTGTAGTCGCCCCATTCGGCGGTGTCCGAGACCGAGTATCTCATCCAGGAAAGCCCGCCCTCATACATCAGGTCGACGATCAGCTTCAACTCGTGGAGGGTTTCGAAGTAGGCCGACTCGGGTGCGTAACCCGCTTCCACCAGCGTTTCGAAGGAGGCCTTGACCAGCGCCGACAACCCACCGCAAAGGATGACCTGCTCCCCGAACAGGTCGGTCTCCGTCTCCTCGCGGAAGGTGGTCTCCAGCACGCCGGCCCTGGTGCCGCCGATACCCCACGCATAGGCCAGGCCGAGGGTGTGGGCGCCGCCGGTGGCGTCCTGGTGGATCGCGAGCAGGCACGGCACCCCCGAACCTTCCGTATAGGTGCGTCGCACGAGGTGTCCGGGACCCTTCGGCGCCACCATCAACACGTCGAGGCCCGATTCCGGCCTGATCTCGTCGAAGTGGATGTTGAAGCCGTGAGCGAACATCAGGGCGTCGCCATCCGCCAGATGGGGGGCGACTTCGGTGGCGTAGAGGTCGGCCATGTGCTGATCGGGCACCAGCATCATCACCACGTTCGCCCAGCCGGCGACTTCCGCCACGGTACCAACCGTCAGGCCTTCGTCCTGGGCCTCGATGCGGCTCCGGGACGACTCCCTGAGACCGACCCTCACCTCGACACCCGACTCCCGCAGGTTCAGGGCATGGGCGTGTCCCTGGCTTCCGTAGCCGATGACCGCCACCTTGCGTCCCGACACGGCGGCGGGATCGGCATCGTCGTCATAGAAGATTGCAGCCATGTCTACCTTCCGGGGCTCGCTGACCGGTCGGGAATCGTGACGGGGCGACGGCGGAACGTCATCCCACCGCCCTGAGTTTCCGGGCCTTGGGTTCGCGATTCATGGCGATCCGCCCGGATTTCACCAGGTCCATGAGTCCGAACGGGCGGATCAGCTCCAGCAGATCGTTCAGCTTGGTGGGGGAGCCGGTGACCATGAACGTGATGGAGTCGACGCCCACGTCAACCGGAGTCGCCCTGAAGATGGCGGCCAGTTGGAGGACCTCGGAGCGTTGCCTGGCGCCGGCCCTCACCCTGATCAGCATGATCTCGCGCTCGATCGAGGACCCGGCGTTCATCTCGGTGATCTTCACCACGTTCACCAGCTTGTGGAGTTGCTTCTTGACCTGTTCCAGTTCCGGCGCCTCCACAACAATGGTCATCTTGGACAACCCCGGGTCGGCGGTCGGCCCCACCGCGAGGGAGTGGATGTTGAATCCCCGCCGGGCGAACAGCGACGATATTCTCGCCAGGACACCCGGCTTGTCCTCAACCAGGACGCTCAATACCTGCTGCTCGGTCACAGATCCTCCGGTCCGTTGAGAACGATGTCGTTGGATCCGCCGGCGGGCACCATCGGGAAGACCATCTCGTCACGGTCCACCACGAACTCGGCCACCACCGGCCGGTCGTCGATCTCGAGCATGGTCTCGATCGCCTGGTCCACCTCGTCCACCCGGGTGGCGCGTAGCCCCGCGCAACCGAGGGACTCGGCCAGCTTCGGATAGTCCGGGAGTTGCTGCCCGAGGTCGGAGGCGGAGAACCGCTCGTTGTAGAAGAGGCGTTGCCACTGCCGGACCATGCCGTGCGCGGCGTTGTTGAAGAGGGCCACCTTGATGGGGATCCGCTCATAGGCGGCGGTTATCAGTTCCTGGAAGGTCATCTGGAAGCAGCCGTCGCCGTCCACCGCGATCACCTGCTGATCGGGCATGCCGGCCTTGGCGCCGATGGCGGCCGGCACTGCGAACCCCATGGTTCCCAGCCCGCCGGAGTTGATCCAATGGCGGGGCTGGTCGAATCGCCAGTATTGGGAGGCCCACATCTGATGCTGTCCCACACCCGACACCACGATGGCGTCTCCGTCGGCCCGGTCCCGCAGGCGGCTGATCACATGCTGAGGTTTCAGCGGACCGTCGGAATGCTGGTCGAAGCGGAGCGGGTACCGTTCCTGCCAGGTCCTGATGGTGGTCCACCACTTCTCCAGTTCCGGGGTCGGTCTGTCTCCCCAGCGCTCGCACATCGCCTCCAGTATCAGGCGGGCGTCACCGACGATCGGGACCTCCGGAACGCGCACCTTCCCGATCTCGGCCGGATCGATGTCGGCATGTATCACCTTGGCGAAAGGAGCGAATGCGTCGGGATCGCCGGTGACGCGGTCGTCGAAACGCACTCCGACGGCTACCAGCAGATCGGCCTTCTGCATGGCGGTGGTAGCGGCGTAGAGGCCATGCATCCCCGGCATTCCCAGGGTGTTGGGATGGTGATCGGAAATGGCGCCCCGACCCATGAGGGTGGTGATGACCGGCATGTTCGTCATGCGGGCGAAGGCTGTCAGGGCTTCGCCCCCTCCCGCCTTGATGATGCCGCCCCCGACGTAGAGAACGGGGCGTTCCGCGCTCTCGATCAGCCGGATGGCCTGCCGTACCCGGCGGGGGTGGGGGGAGACGGTCGGGCGGTATCCCGGCATGGCCACCGGCTCGGGATCCTTCCACTGCACGCGGGCGTTGAGTACATCCTTCGGAACATCGACCAGCACCGGTCCGGGACGCCCGGTTGATGCCAGGTGGAAGGCCTCGGCGACGGTCTGGGCGATCTCCTCGGCGCGGGTCACGAAGTAGTTGTGCTTGGTGGCCGGCATGGTGATGCCGGTGGTGTGGGCCTCCTGGAAGGCGTCGTTACCGACGGCGTAGGTGGGCACCTGCCCGGTGATGGCCACTATGGGCACCGAATCCATCAGTGCGTCCGCCAGTGGGGTGACCAGGTTGGTGGCGCCGGGACCCGAAGTGGCGATGGCCACGCCGACCTTCCCGGTAGCCCAGGCGTAGCCCTCGGCCATGTGGCCGGCGCCCTGCTCGTGGCGGGCGAGGACATGGCGGAACCCGGCGTCGAGCAACGGATCGTACGCGGGGAGGATGGCGCCGCCCGGAATGCCGAAGGCGGTATCCACCTCCTGGTATTCGAGTGCTTTGATCAGTACTTCTGCGCCCGTGATCATGGCCATCTGCTTCCTTGCTGGTCTTTCGCTGGTTCCCCTGGTGCTCTCATACAAAAGCCCTCCGGAAGGAGGGCTTGAGCGCACACGCCGCGTTGCTACGGTGCGCTACATAAGTACTAGTACGAGGCTGCGGCCGGTCATGAGGTCCCGAAGTATGAAGCATGCGGGCCGTGATGTCAACATTTGTGCCGCCTTCATTCCACGTTGACACATCGGTCGGCTTCCTGCTTACGATTGGGTATGCGCAAACAGGAACGCCGCCTCCTCCGCCAAGTGGTCGAGGTCGCCCGCGGAACCCTGAGGGATATGGAGTGGCGCGACGTGCCCCGGTCGATGCATCAGGTAGCGCAAAGCACCGGGCAGCGGTTGCCCGCGCCCCTCGAGAAACGTCTCCTCAGCGAGATCGACGAGGACGAGTGGTTGCGCGAACAGGCCGCCGGGGACTTCGACGGTTCGGAGGAGAGCGACGATCCCTACGAGCGGGCGGCCGCACTCTTCCTGTTACGCCCGGACGGATGGGAGGATCGCCTGGAAGGGATCCGCCGTGACGTCCGCGACGCCTGGAACTCGGATCGGATCAGGCGCCTAGAGAGACGGATCCGCAACTTGGAGTCGGACCTGAAGAAGTGGAAGGGAGATGCCCGGCGAGCCCACAGGGATGCGGAGGAGGCCGGGCGCGAGGCCGAACGCCGGGTGGAACAGGCATGGGAGGAGGCTCGATCCACGGTGGAACCCGAGCTCATCGATACCTGCGATCGACTCAGAAAGGACAATCGCCGGCTGGCCGGGGCACTCGAGGATACCGGCGCCGTGTTGGAGGAGACCCTGCTTCGCCTCGCTGAGACGCGCGCGGACTTGGAGAGGGAACGACGGATCGAGCATGCCCCGCCGTCGCGGCCCGGGAGGCTGAACGTGTGGGCGGACATGGACGCGGTGGAAGCGGCCCGGCAGCTCGACGAGGTGGTGCAGGCTTTCTTCCCGGGTCCGGAGCCCGTCGCTGTGGAGCCGGTTCCCGGCAGCGAGGAACCGCTCGTCCTCCCGGCGGGTGTGGCGCCGGACAGCCCGCAAGCCGTTGAATGGTTGATCGAGCTGGAGCGGCCCTTTGCCCTGCTGGTGGACGGCTACAACGTGACGGGCAAGATGTATCCGGCCGATCGGTTCAGCCGTCCCGAGATCCGGGATCGCCTGCAGAACGACCTCGCCAAGTTGAAGCTAAGGGCAAAGAGGAGCCCCCGGGTCACGGTGGTGTGGGACTCGGCCCGGGCAAGCAAGACGAGCTCCGAGACCCTGCCCAACGGGATCGAGGTCAGGTACACGCGGGAAGGATGGAAGGCCGACGACGAGCTGATTGACCTGGCCGGGGGCCTGGGCGCCTCGGCGGTGGTGTTCTCCAGCGATCGCGAGGTCAGAGAGGGAGCGCAGCGGGCCGGATCGCTGGGCCTGTGGAGCGAGGCCCTCGCCGCCTGGGCACTCAACGGCTGACCCGTTCTACCCGCGAAAGAAGCGACCCACGAGGTTGACCAAAAGGGTCAGCAGCAGGCTCACCACCAGCATCGACGTGAGCGGGATGAACACGACCGACCGGTCCCCGACCCGGCGGATATCACCCGGCAGGTTGCCGAACCAGGAAAGCAGTCCGAAGCGGGCCGCCAGGCCGGCCGCGATGGCGACCAAGCCCCCCAGTATCAAAAGATCGCTGACCCTTCGCATGCCACTGCCTACGCTACCCGGGTAGGTCCTTTGCCCGGCGATTCGGCGCAGGCGGTTGCTGGATCCGTTATGCGGTCGGTTCTGCCAGCAGGTTGACGACGAGGCGTATCATCAGGTCCTTGCTGCGTGGGGCGCTCTCAGCGATGAGCAGCGTGAGCGCGGTTAGGGCCTGGGGATTGAGCCGATGTTCTACCCCCTCCTGTTCGAGATAGACCAGGAATAGCAGCGAGCCGATGCGCTTGTTGCCGTCAGTGAAGGGATGGTCCTTCACCAGGAAGTAGAGAAGGTTCGCCGCCTTTTCCTCCCTGGAGCGGTAGAGCGGTTCCCCGAACATGGTCTGCTCGACGTTGCCAAGGATTCCTTCGAGTGAGTCACCACGCAGGGTGCCGAAGAGGGAGGTGGCCTCCCCACGCACCATCAACTCCCTCTTGAATTCAACGATCGTCTCGACAGCGCGGTCGTATTCCAGCGCGGTATTGGCGGGTTTCGCGCCCGCCGGCGCCGCGAGCCGATCCTCGTCGTACTCCAGGAGCAGATGCCATGTGTCGGCATAACGCGCGATGAGATCCAGAACGGCGCTCCCGGTGTCCTCGACCAGAGCTTGGTTCTGCAACGTCCGGGCCAGGAGATCCAGCGTCTCACGGGCCTCGGTTAACCCACGCTCGGCCAGCCGCCGCTCGCTGAGGGTGTAGCCTCGAACCAGGTGTTCGCGCAAGGTACGCGTGGCCCACTGACGAAAGCGCACAGCTTGGCGCGAGTTGACCCGGTAGCCCACCGAGATGATGGCGTCTAGGTCGTAGTGCCTGATGCGGCGCCTTACCTGTCTCCCGCCCTCAGATCGAACTAGTAAGAAATCCTTAACAGTTGCCTGCTCGTCCAGTTCGTCGTCGGCGAACACGTTCTGAAGATGCATCAGCACGTTCTGGGGAGTGGTGTCGAACACGTCGGCCATCTGGCGCCGAGTCAGCCACACCGTCTCCCGGTCCAGCCGGACATCCACGCGCACGGCACCGTCCGCAGCCCCGTAGACCACGACCTCTCCACCCGGGGACCGTTCAGCTGTTGCCTGGCTCATAGCTCGCATCGTACCGCCAGGCTGTGACATATTTGCGCACAGGCGCCTTGGTTCCCCGCCCTCGCGCCGAGTGTCTACCCAGCCGCCATTGGTAGGTCGTTTCGCTGCGCTACCGTGGCTTTCCGGCCACTCTCCTGCGACTTCAGGTAGGTGGGGGATCGTGGCTCGGCAGAAGCTACCGGCCGCAGCGACCCGCAGGAGGATGCCATGCCCAACCCCGTAGTCCATTTCGAGATCCAGTCCACGGAGCCGGGGAAGAGCCAGGACTTCTTCAGGGAAGTGTTCGGATGGCAGGTCGATGTGGTGCCCGAGATGGGTTATGGCCTCGTGAACACCGGTGCCGAGTCAGGGATAAACGGCGGTATCGAGCCCTCGCCCACCGGGGAGAACCGGGTGATGATCTACATCGAGGTCGACGACATCCAGGGCTACCTCGACCGGGCGGTGGCCGCCGGCGCCGGGGTCGTGATGCCGGTGACGGTCGTTCCCGGCGCCGTGACCTTTGCGCTGTTCTCGGATCCGGCCGGCGCGGTGGTCGGCATCGTGGATAGCGAGACGCCGCCCGCTGAGTAGTGGCCAGTGGCCAGTGGACAGTGAACGGCGGGTCCGTAGAATGACGATTGCCTGTCCGCTCGGTTAGTAGGCGCAAGCCGAATGGAACCGAAGTGCGGCGGCGACGGGGCCCCGGAACGCACGGGGTCCCATTCTTTGGGAGTCCTAACGACACCCCGGCGACTCAAGTATCCCGCCTCCACAAATGTGGGTGACCGTTAGTCGCTGGCGAAACTGACCACTGGCCACTGACCACTAACTGTCAGGCGTCAGTGACGCACCCCGTGCTTGCTGTCGATACCGTCTTGATGTATTTGGCCAGGGTGCCCCGCGTGGCTTTCAACGGCGGGGGAGTCCAAGCCGCCCGACGGTCGGCCAGATCGGCTTCGGAGACGTCCAACGTGATGGTCCGGGCGACCGCGTCTATCGAGATCCGATCCCCGGGTTCCACCAGCGCGATCGGGCCGCCCTCCTGGGCTTCGGGGCAGGCGTGACCCATGATGAAGCCGTGCGAGCCACCGGAGAAGCGGCCGTCGGTAATGAGGGCTACGTCCTGTCCCAGACCGGCGCCCATGATGGCTGAGGTGGGGGTGAGCATCTCGGGCATGCCCGGCCCGCCCTTCGGGCCTTCGTAGCGGATGATGATTACCGAGCCGGGTCCGATCTCGCCCCGCTCCAGGGCGGCAAGCATGTCCTCTTCGCTGTCGTAGGGCAGGGCCGTGCCCGTGAAGGACAAGCCTTCCTTGCCGGTTATCTTGGCGACCGCTCCTTCGGGGGCCAGATTGCCGCGGAGGATCTGGATGTGGCCCGAGTCCTTAACCGGGTTGTCCCAGGGAGCGATCACCAGCTGCCCCTCCGCCAGTCCCGGCAGATCGGCGAGGTTCTCGGCCATGGTCCGGCCGGTCACGGTCAGGCAGTCGCCATCGATAGCGCCCCGTTCCAGCAGCATTCTCAGCACCGCCGGTGTCCCCCCCACCCCATGCAGATCCTCCATCACGTACCGGCCGGAGGGCTTGAGGTCGCCCAGGTAGGGGATGCGGTCGCTGACCGGCTGGAAGTCCTCGATGTCCAGATCGACCCCGGCCGAGTGGGCCATGGCCATCAGGTGCAGCACCGCGTTGGTGGAGCCGCCCAGCGCCATCGTGATGACCATGGCGTTTTCGAACGCCGCCCGGGTCATGATGTCACTGGGGCGGATGTCCTCCTCGAGAAGCCTGCGGATGGCGGTACCCGCAGCCCGGCACTCGGCCGCCTTGCCCGGGTCGGTCGCCGGGGTGGAAGAGCTGTAGGGGAGGCTCATCCCCAACGCCTCGATCGCCACGGCCATCGTGTTGGCCGTGTACATGCCCCCGCAGGCGCCGGCGCCCGGGCAGGCATTGCGAACCACGTCGAGCCGATCATCCTCGCTCAGGCGGCCCGCGATCGCCTCGCCGTAGGACTGGAAGGCCGACACGATGTCGATCGGGTTGCCGTGACGGTTCACGCCGGCCCGGATGGTGCCCCCGTAGATCATCAGCGCCGGACGGTCAAGACGGGCCATCGCCATTACGGCTCCCGGCATGTTCTTGTCGCAGCCCGGGATCGAGATGTTGGCGTCGTACCACTGGGCGCTCATGACGGTTTCGATCGAGTCGGCGATGAGATCCCTCGACTGGAGCGAGAAGGACATACCGTCGGTCCCCATCGACATCCCGTCCGACACGCCGATGGTGTTGAAACGCATCCCCACCAGGCCGGCCTCGGTGACCCCGAGCTTGGTCTCGGCCGCCAACTCGTCCAGGTGCATGTTGCAGCTGTTGCCCTCGTACCACATCGAGGCGATCCCGACCTGGGCTTTCGACATGTCGCCGGGCGTGAGGCCGGCGGCGTAGAGCATGGCCTGCGAGCCGCCCTGCGAGCGTTGTTGGGTTATCCGTCTGCTGATGCGGTTGATGGCTGTTTCCATGCGCGCCAATCATAGATTGGGCGCGGGTCCGATCCGGTACGGACCACTAGCCTTGTCGCCATGGTCCTCCTGCCCGATCGAAGGCTTCCGGCCGTCGGGCCGCAGGATGGCGATGATCGCGGTGGTCGGTGCTGATCGTCAGCGACGTGCATGGGGCCTTCACCGAGTTGGCCCGGGTTGCGTCGCGTGGAGGGCCCCTGCTGGTGCTCGGGGATCTCCTCAACTTCGTGGACTACCGCACCGGGCGGGGTATCGCCGCCGACGTGTACGGCCCGGACTACGCCCGCGAGTTCATCCGTAACCGTAGGACCGGTGACTGGCCGGCTAACCGCCGGCTGTGGCGCCGTGTCCAGGACGGACGGGAGTCCGAGCTGGCCGAACACATCCGGGCCGAGGTACGCGGTCAGTACCGGGCCGCCCGCCGGGCCCTGATGCCTGCCGAGAAGGCCTACGTGATCCACGGCAACGTGGACTGGCCGGAGGAGATGGCGGCGGCATTGGCGGACGAGGTAGTGCTGGTGGACGGCGAGGTGGTTCAGATCGATGGTTACTCGGTCGGGTTCGCCGGGGGAGGGGTGCCCACCCCGGCGAGGGCCCGGGGTGAGGTGTCGCACGAGGCCATGGCCGCCAAGCTGGACGCCTTGGGACGGGTGGACATCCTGTGCACTCATGTTGCGCCCGCGGTGGCTCCGCTCCGCCGGGACGTGGTGACGGGCATGCTGGAGCGGTCGTCTTCGGTGGTGCTGGACTACCTGCTCACCCACCGGCCTCGTTACCACTATTTCGGAGACATCCACCAGCCCCAGGCGCACGCGTGGCGGGTGGGACGCACCGTCTGCCGCAATGTCGGTTACTTCCGGGCCACGGCTCGCGCGGTGCGCCACTGAAGTGTCACGGTCCGGTGGTACGTTCTCGGCATGGTGTTCCCGGGGCCACGACAGCTTGGGCGCGGGGTGGTCGTCAACCCCGGCGACCCCGATCCGGTCGACGGGCTGCCCAGGGTGCGCGTGGATCAGGACCTCCTGGATTCGCCCGAGTCGCTGGCCGCGACGGTGGACCGGCTGCATCGGGGCTGGTCGGCCCGAGAGCCCGTAACGGTTGAACTGGCTGTCGACCAGGAGGAGCTCCGACGACCGGTCATGGAGGAGCGCCCGTTGTGGCGGCTCGGAACGGACTTCACCATCCTCAGGGAGCGGCTTCACTTCCTGGTCTGGGCCAACAACTGGGATTGCCGGACGGGCACCCCGGTGTGGTGGTGGGCCTCGAAGGCCGCCGGGCTGGGCGCCGGCGAGGGTGGTTCCGCCGACATAGTCCTTCGGAACGGTGAGCCGGCGTGGGTGGACGGAGGTCCACGGGAGCCGCTCGACCTGCCCGTGGTGCACGCCGAGTCGGTCGAAGCGGGTCGCCTCCGTCTAGCCGGTTCGCCGGCGGGGCTCGGCCCGGATCTGGATCCCGCCCAGCGGGCAGCCGTCAAAGCGGGCGGCGGGCCCGCGCGCATCATCGCCACCGCCGGATCGGGTAAGACACGAACCCTCCTGGCCCGGCTCGCTCACCTGGTCGATGACCGGAGGGTCGAGTCCGGCCTGGTGACAGCGGTCGCCTACAACAACCGGGCCGCCGCTCAGATGAGGGAGCGTCTGGGGAGGCGGGACCTCCACATCCGTACCATCCATTCGCTGGGCTGGGCGATCGTCAGGGAAGCCTTGCCCGACGCGCGCCTCCTTGACGAACGAGAGGTCCGGAGCCGGCTCCGGGGTCTCGTACCGAGCCGGCGCATTCTCAATAAGGACGTCATCGGTCCCTACGTGGAGGCGTTGTCGGACGCCCGCCTGGCCCTGCGGGATCCGGCCAAGGTGGAGGAGGGCCGCGACGACATCCCCGGCTTCGCGGAGGTCTTCAGGCGCTACCGCTACCGGCTCGAACGGCATGGCCTGGTGGACTACGACGAGCAGATCTACCGAGCCGTCGAGCTGCTGCTCCGGGAACCCGACCTCCGGGCCCGGTGGCAGTCCCGATGCAGGCACCTGCTGGTCGACGAGTTCCAAGACCTCACGCCTGCCTACGTGCTGTTGCTCCGGGTGTTGTCATCGCCGCGCCTCAACGTGTTCGGGGTCGGGGACGACGATCAGACCATCTACGGGTATGCGGGGGCGGACCCACGCTTCCTGGTGGACTTCGACCGGTTCTTCCCGGGGGCGGCGGAGCACGCGTTGGAGGTGAACTACCGGTCGCCGGTCGCAGCGATCACAGCAGGAAACCATCTGCTCGCCCGCAACAGCGTCCGGGTGCCGAAGGCCGTCGGCCCGGCGCCCGGCTCGCCGGAGGGGACCGACCGCCTCCTGATCCTCGAGCGGCCCGATCCGGAAGTGACCGGGGCGGCGATCGATCGGGTTCGCACCTGGCTGGATGACGGGGTCCCTCCCGGCAAGGTGGCGGTGCTGGCCCGGGTCAATTCGGCCCTCCTTCCCGTGCTGGCCGGGTTGGACCAAGCCGGGTTTCCGTTGAACTCCAGGATCGAGCCCGGATTGCTCGACCGGTCGGTCATGAGATCGGTGCTGGCTTGGATACGTCTGGGTCTCCGGCCGGAGGAGATGGTGCGCCTGGACCTGCTCGAAGCGGTCCGCCGCCCCTCCCGGGGCCTGAACCGCCTGGCGGACCGGCGCCTCCAACGGAGCGTGTACTCCCTGGAGGATCTCCGGGAGTTGGCGGGGGGCTTGGAGGGTCGCCAGGCGGAGGCATGGGTCACGTGGGTTCATGACATCGCCGGGCTGGCCGGCAAGGTAAGGAACGGAAGGGTCGGCCCCGTGCTCCGGCGGCTGATCGATGACATCGGTCTGGGACGCTCGGCCCATCTGCTGGATCGGAACCGGACCCGGGTGGACAAGGCCGGCCACGCCGACGATCTGGTTGCGCTCCACCGAACCGCCTCCGTGTACAGCGAGGTGGGAACGTTCGAGGAGAACCTTCGGGCAGTGCTGGCGCGACATCGCGGTGCCGGAGAGGTCCGGGACGGCGTCACGCTCTCCACGGTCCACCGGGTCAAGGGCATGGAGTGGGACCGGGTGCTCGTCTTCGGGGCCGATCGGGGCCTGATGCCCCACGCGCTCTCGGAGAATGTGGAGGAGGAGCGCCGGATCCTCTACGTGGCCATCACCCGGGCTCGCCGTCAAGCAGTGGTGGTGGCGGACGCCGACCGTCCCTCGCGGTTCCTGGCCGAGATGCGAGGCCGACAGCCTCGGAAGGTTCCGGGCTCGACCTCCCGAACACCGGTGGCGGCGACGGGACCTGCGACGCCGGTGGAAGTCGATTCCGAGTTGTTCGAGCAGCTCAAGACCTGGCGTCGCGATCGATCCAGGGAACTAGATGTGCCGGCCTACATCCTGTTCTCGAACCGGACCCTCGAAGGGATAGCGGCCCGGCGCCCGCGGAACGAGCATGAATTGCTCGCGGTAAGCGGGGTCGGTCCTACTAAATTGGATCTGTTCGGGGAAGAGGTGCTGGAGATCGTTCGGGAGTGTTCTTCATCATGAAGGCGCGACCGTCCGTCGCCCCATCTCTCCTTAAACGAGGGGTAGTCGCCACGTCCCTGGCAGCTCGGAAGGATGGGGTTAGCGAGTGTCCGAATCGACTCTCCAAACCATTGAGATAGACGCTCCACCCGCCAGGTGTTTCGAGGTGGCGGCCGACGTGGAGGCCTATCCGGAGTGGGCCGGTGGCGTGCGGGAGGTCTCGGTCCACGAGAAGGATGCCCATGGCCGGCCCGTCAGAGCCACCCTCGTGGTGGATGCCATGATCAGGCAGGTCGAGGTCACGTTCCGCTACACCTACGACCCGCCCCATGCGATCAACTGGACGGCCGAGCCGGGGCGAGATGTCATCGAGCTGGACGGATCGTACGAGTTCCGCGAGCTCGGAGAGGGAACCAAGGCTGTCTACATGCTGAGGGTGGTGCCGGGTTTCGATATCCCCGGATACCTCCGTGGCCAGGCTGAGAAGCAGATCGTGGGCACGGCCCTGCGGGCGCTGCGGAGGCGGGCCGAGGGAAGCTGACCGATCCGCCGCGGGCCCGCTGCTCGACGGCGAAGACCTGGTCTGAACGGACGGCCGGTCCCCGTCCGCTTATCCGCCTCAGGCTCCGGACGCGCCCGTTCCGGCGCGGGAGGGTGCGCCGGAACGGACGGGAGGGACACTCTGGTAGGGCTTCAGGTGTCGGACGCCGTGCTCAGGCAGCCTCGATCTGGATGGTCCTGGGAAGGATGTCGGGCTGCTTCTGGACCACTACCTCCAGGATGCCGTTGGCGAGGCGGGCGGAGACCTGATCGCTGTCCATGTTGTCGGCCAACGTGACGGAGCGGGAGAACCCGCCGTCCGCCAACTCACGGTGGCGGTAGGTGGCGCCATCCGCCAGGTCGTGGGCGCGGGAGCCCTTGACGGTCAGCACGTTGTCCTCCACCGTGACCTCAAGGTCGCCCAACTCGAATCCGGGGAGCTCGAAGCGGGTCGTGATGTCGGTGCTGGACTCGATGATGTCCACTCGGGGCACCAGGGTCGGCGCCACCCGATCGCGGGTTCCCAAGAGATGGGTTCCGGCGATGGGGAAGCCCTCGAACAACGAGTCGATGTCCGAGACGAATTTGAAGGGTCGGGTGCGTACGAGCTGCATATGCGTGCTCTTTCTCCTCTGATTGTGGTGTCCGGCTCTCGGGCCGCCCACCTTCCTTGCTAGTCATATAATCTAACATATATATGCTGAGATTTCTTCCCGATTACACCTAACTTTTTCCTGACTCATGCGAATGGGGCGGAATATGCTGAGGTTGATGGACTGCCAACGGGACGGAGCGGTCCGGTATTCGTCTCCCGGCCGGCCGCCGCAGCAGTCGTCCCCGGGATGGGACGCCGAGCCCGTAATCTGTAGGAATGGCACGAGACCCGACGTGAACCGAGGCTGATGACCGACCGAGTCGACCTGACCCTGGGTATCGATCTGGGTGGAACCAAGATGGCGTTCGCCCATGTCGACGCGCGCGGCGAGATCGTATCGCACCTGACGATGCCCCGACCTGCTACAGCCGCCGAGATGGAGGCGGTGCCGGTGGAGGTGGCGCGCTCGCTACTCAACCCCAGCATCAGAGCGATCGGGATCGGCGCCGCCGGCCTAGTGGAAGCCGCGGAGGGGGTGCTGATCTGGGGTCCCAACGTGGAAGGCCGCGAGATTCGCTTCCGGCAGATCTTCGAGGCCGAGTTGGGCCTTCCCACCGTGGTCGACAACGACACCAACGTCTCCGGTCTGGCTGAGGCCCGGGTGGGTGCGGCCCGCGGCTACCGGCACGTCTGCATGATCACCCTCGGAACCGGCATCGGCGGCGCATGGGTCATCGACGGCCACCCCTACCGGGGGCGCGGGTTCGCCGGAGAGGTGGGGCACATTACCGTGGATGTCGGAGGGCCCCGGTGTACGTGCGGTCAGAGAGGATGCTGGGAAACCTTCGCCTCAGGCCGCCGGATCGATCAGATGGCCCGGGACCTGGCCGCGACGCGGCCCGGAGGGTTGGTCGCCAAGCTGGCCCGGGGAGGACCACCGGAGGGACAGCACCTCACCGGGGCCGCGATGGAAGGCGATCCTGACGCCATCGAAGCGCTCGAGGAGGTGGCATTGTGGTTGGGTATCGGCATTGCCGGGCTGGTAGCGGCGATGGATCCTGAGATCGTGGTGGTCGGCGGGGGCGTCTCGCAGGTCGGGGATCTGTTCCTGGATGCCACCCGCGAGTCATTCCGGAAGTCGCTGGAGGGATCTGACCACCGGGATCCGACACCGATAGTCTGTGCGGCGCTCAAGGAGGACGCCGGCGTGATCGGCGCCGGACTCCACGCCCGGGAGAGCCTGCTGTGATTCGTGACTGGTTGGAGGGAAAGATGGCGGATGAGCGCACACGGGCGCTCCTTCGGGAGGTGGTCATGCTGGTGCCCAACCTGGGCAAGCTGGTCGCTCGCCTGGCCGGGGATCCCCGCGTACCGGCCCGGGCCAAGGTCTTTGCCGGGATAGCGGCGGTCTACGCCTTCTCACCGATCGATGTGGTACCTGACTTCATACCAGTGCTCGGCAAGACCGACGACATCCTGCTGATGGCGCTGGCGTTGCGGCACGTGATCGAGGAGGTGGGTGTGGCGGTGGTCAGGGAGCACTGGGACGGCCCCGATCAGGTACTCACCGTGATGATCGACCTGATCAGCGCCATCGCCGACACCGTTCCGAGGCCGCTACGCATGGCCCTCAACCGCTTCCTGAGGTCCGGCTGAACCGACGCGGCCAGGTACCGGAAGCCGGCGTCGCCGGGCCGGCGCGGTAACCGTGGAGCGGAACGGCAGGTCGAAGATCAACAGTGAGGTACGCGGTTCTGTTTCCGGGCCAGGGAAGCCAGCGGGTCGGCATGGGCGCCGATCTCTTCGAGGCGCGGCCCGATCGGCTGGTCGACGTGTCGGACCGGGTCCTGGGATGGTCCCTCCGACAGGCGTGCCTGGACGGGCCCGAGGAAGAGCTGACCGCTACCGAACACGCCCAGCCGGCCCTCTACGCCCTGGCATACCAGCTCTGGATGGAGCTCAGCGAGCGGGTGGGCTACCCGCCGGTGGCTGCCGCCGGGCATTCGCTCGGGGAGTACACGGCGCTGGCGGCCGCCGGAGCCTTCTCGTTCGAGACCGGGCTCGGGCTGGTGGACCGGAGAGCCCGCGCCATGGCTGATGCGGTGGCTCGGGTGGATTCCGGAATGGCCGCTCTGCTCGGGGTTTCCGATGACGTAGCCCGCCGGGTAGCGGCGGACCGGAGGCGCGAGGGCGGCAGGCTCTGGGTGGCCAACCTCAACGCCCCCGGCCAGGTGGTGGCAGCCGGCGCGCTCGAAGATATCGGCTGGCTGGTCGGCAACGCTCGTGATCTGGGCATCCGGCGAGCGATCGAACTCGACGTGGCGGGTGCCTTCCATACCCCGCTCATGGAACCGGCCAGGTCGCAGCTGGTCACCGCACTCGCCCGGGTGGGGATCCACCCCCTCGACTTCCCCGTATGGGCCAATGTCACCGGCCGACCTATGGCGAGCGGAGAGGTCAAGGAGTTGCTGAGCCGCCAGATCACCGCCCCGGTTCGGTTCGGTGAGACACTCCGCGGTATGGCGGATGCTGGGATCGAAGCCTTCGTCCATGTCGGCCCCGGGGACGTGACGGCCGGCCTGGCCAGGCGGGCCGTCCGGGGATCCCGGGTTCTGGTCGTATCGTCGATCAAGGAGGTCGAGGAGGTCGCCGGCCGCCTCGGCCGTTCATGATCCGCCACCGCCGGCCGCATCCCCCCCGCTCCCGCCCGGCCCGGTACGCTCTCCAGTGCCGTGTTTCCCGCCGCCGGTGTAAAGTTGCCTGCGCGAGGACCTGCCGGCCTGCCCATCCGTCCGAAGAAGGGGTTCCCCTGTCGCATCGATGCCTGCCTGCGAACCAGGCCGACCGCCACGAGAAGAGGGACGGATGAGGTACGCCGAGATCACCGGTTGGGGCAAGGCACTTCCCCCGACCGTCCTCAGCAACGCCGACCTCGAGCAACTGGTCGATACCAGCGACCAGTGGATCACCTCTCGTAGCGGCATCAAGGAGCGGCGAATCTCCCACGTGGCCGCCAGCGACATGGCCGAGCTGGCCGGTCGCCGCGCCATAGCGGCAGCCGGTATCGAGATGGGGCAGATCGATCTCATCATCAATGCCACTTGCACCCCCGAGTCGATCATTCCCGCCTCCGCCTCCTACGTGCAGGCCAAGCTGGGAGCGGTGAACGCCGGCGCCATGGACCTCAACGCCAACTGTTCGGGCTTCGTTTATTCCTACGTGACCGCTGATGCGCTGGTCCGGGCCGGGATTGTCGACACGGTGTTGCTGGTCGGCGTGGAGCGGCTCAGCTGGGTGCTCGACTACACGGACCGCGTCACCTGCATCCTCTTCGGAGACGGAGCGGGCGCGGTCGTTCTCCAGCCGACCGATTCCGAGGCCGGGGTGTTCGGCTCCGAGCTGGGGGTAGACGGAACCTTGGCCGACCTCCTATCCGTGGATGGGGACGGGACCGTCCAACCCGGCTCGTCACTCATACCTCCGAGGATCGTGATGCAGGGGTCGGACGTATTCCGGCGGGCCGTGACCGCCATGGCGGACGCCTCGGAAGCGGTGGTAGGCCAGGCCGGATGGGATCTCGATGACATCGACCTCCTGGTGCCCCATCAAGCCAACCAGCGGATCATCGACGCCACATCCCGGCGGCTCAAGCTGGATCCCGCCCAGGTCTTCCTCAACATCCACGCATACGGGAACACCAGCGCCGCCACCATTCCGATCGCGCTGACCGAGGCCATCGAGGCCAGGCGGGTTCCTCCCCGCGCCAATCTGGTATTCGCGGCCTTCGGCGGAGGTCTCACGTGGGCCGCCGCCGCGGTGCGGTTCGGCGAGCGGGTCACGCCCATCTGCGAGGTCGATGACGAACTCCCCGCTACCGATGATTCGGTGTGGGACCTGCTGGCGGCCAACTTCGAGTCCTTCGGCAGGCTTGAACTCGCATGAGCAAGGTGGCCTTGGTGACAGGTGGCTCCCGAGGGATCGGGCGGGCCATCTCCCTGGACCTGGCCGGCCGGGGCTACACGGTGGCGGTGAATTACCGGAGCCGGTCCGGACCGGCGGGCGAAGTGGTGGAGAGCATCGGAGCGTCGGGTGGCGCGGCGGGCGCCTTCGCGGCGGATGTGAGTCGGGCCGGTGACGTGACCAGGCTGTTCTCGGAGGTGGAGGAGAGGTTCGGCCGTCCTGCCATCCTGGTCAATAACGCCGGTACCACGGACGACAGCCTGCTGCTCCGTATGGAGGAGGCGGCCTGGGACCGGCTTCTCGAGACAAACCTGAAGTCCGTCTACCTGTGCAGCAAGGCCGTGCTGCGGGGAATGCTGCGGGCGAAGTGGGGGAGGATCGTGTCGATCGCATCCGTGGCGGGCCTGGTCGGCAATCCGGGCCAGACCAACTATGCCGCCTCCAAGGCAGGAGTGATCGCCTTCTCCAAGTCTCTCTCCAAGGAGGTGGGCTCCAGAGGGGTTACGGTAAACGCAGTCGCGCCCGGCTTTATCCGGACCGACCTGACCTCCGGTCTTCCGGACCAGGTCCTGGAGCAGGTACGCTCTACGACCAGCCTCCGCCGGATCGGCCGGCCCGAGGAGATAGCTTCGGCCGTGGCGTTTCTGGTCTCGGACGGCGCTTCGTACATAACCGGCCAAGTGTTGGTCGTCGACGGTGGGCTCGCTCTCTGAGTCGGGACCTCGGAACGCAATCACAGCAAGGAGACAAAGCAACATGGATCGCTCGCAAGTTCAGGCCAAGATGCGGGATTTGCTCGTTGACGAGTTGGGGCTCGATGCCGACAAGATCACTGACGGGGCGACCTTCGAGGAGGACCTCGAGGTGGACTCGCTGGGAGTGGTCGAGCTACTGATGGCCCTCGAGGACGAGTTCGGCGTCAAGATTCCCGACGAGGAGGCCGAGAACATAACGGCGGTTGGCGAGGCGATCGATATGGTCGTCGCCAAGCTTTCCTCATAAGAGGACTGCTAGGGGATAAATCCATGCGCGGGGAGTCCCGGAGGGTAGTGGTGACCGGTATGGGCGCCATCACCCCGCTCGGTCACACTGTCGAAGATACCTGGAAGGCGGCCCTCGCCGGCGAGTCCGGGATCGGTCCGATCACCCAGTTCGATCCGTCCGGCGTGCAGACCAAATTCGCCGGTGAGGTTCGCGGCTGGGATCCGGAGCTGATCATCCCCAGGAGGGAGGCCCGCCGGCTCGACCGCTCGGCACAGTTCTTCATATGTGCCGCCCAGCAGGCCATGGACGAGTCCGGTCTCGACTTCGTAGCCGACACGTCGGATGCCGACCGGGCCGGGGTGATCGTCGGCTCCGGTCTCGGAGGGATGCTGTCCTTCGACAACCACATCAAGGTGATGCTCGACCGGGGGGCTTCCCGGATCAGCCCGCTGGCGGTCACCATGATCATTCCCAACGAGGCGGCCGGGTTGGCTTCCATCCGCTTCAACATGCGCGGGCCGGTGACCTGCGTGGTGACGGCGTGCGCGGCGTCCGCCAACGCCATCGGCGACGCCGCCGAGCTAATCCGGCGAGGTGCCGCCGATGTCATGCTGGCGGGCGGCGCCGAGGCCACTATCTGCGAATTCGGGATCGGATCCTTCAACAGCAGCAAAGCGCTCAGCACCCGCAACGAGAATCCGACCCGCGCCTCCCGCCCGTTCGATGCGGATCGGGACGGCTTCGTCATGTCGGAGGGGGGTGTGTGCGTGATACTCGAGGATCGCGAGCGTGCTCTGGCCAGGGGTGCCCGGATACATGCCGAGGTGATCGGGTACGGGATGACCTCGGACGCCCATCACGTCACCCTGCCCCGTCCGGGTGGGGATGGGGCGGCTCGGGCGATGGCAGCCGCGCTCCACTCGGCCGGACTCGAGCCGGAACAGCTGGGCTACATCAACGCCCACGGCACCTCGACCAAGGCCAACGATGTCACCGAGACGCAAGCGATCAAGCTGGCCCTGGGGGAGAAGGCGGCCCGGGCCGTTCCGGTCTCGTCCACCAAGTCGATGACCGGACACCTGATGGGCGGCGCCGGCGCCGTGGAGTCGATCATCAGCATCGAGGCGATCAACAACGGGATCATCCCGCCCACCATCAACTACACCACGCCCGATCCCGATTGTGACCTCGACTACGTTCCCAACGAGCCGCGTGAGGCGGAGGTGGAATACGCCATGACCAACTCATTCGGGTTCGGCGGGCACAACGTGGTGCTCATCTTCGGACCGGGAAGCTAGTTAGTTGCTAGTTGTTAGTTGCTACAAACTAGAAACTACTTACTCCGGCGGACGCGCAGGACGATGAGGGTGATCGCGAGGCCCACTGTGCCCACCAGCGCCAGCGCCGCCAGGGCAAGGAGCAGCCAGAGGACGAGGGGGATCCGTCCCATCAGGGCGCCTACACCGAGCGCCACCGCGCCCAGTACGAAGGTGGCGCCCCCTCCGACCACCAACCCCACCAGTGCCATATCCCGGAGGGAACCTCGCCGGTCGCTCTTGACAACGGTCCGCTCGCCATCCTCCGTCTCTCCGGCATCCTCGGTGGAGGAGATGTCGCTGCCGGGCATGTGGCTGCTTTCCGAGCGCCACTCCCTTAGGGATCGGTCGGTCAGCACCACCACGATCCCCACCCCGGCGGCGGCAACGAGGCCGGACACCGCCGAGACCATCAGGATGGACAGGCTGCTACACGGGCCTTCGAGGCACCCCACGCGGGCAACGGTCCCGCCTATGAAGCCGCCGATCAGCAAGGCGAGGCCGACCGGCAATGCGAAGGTGTAGCGCAAGCGGGCCATCCTCAGTCGGGCTCTTCCAGGGGCCGGCCCGATCGGCTGTAACCGGCGGCCTCCATGAGCCCAGGCGGGGTTACCTCAGGAAGGATCGATACGGGCTTTCCCCGTCGCGGCCGCGGCGGTTCCGTGGCCATGCGGGCGTCCGGCGTCCACGCCAGGTAGGTGAGCACCGCGGTAGCCGCTAAGAGCACCGTCGCGGCCCAGGGGGCCAGCCCGAGCGAGGCCAGAATGCCCAGCGGTAAGAGGCCCAGCCGGACCACCCAGAGGGACCCGCTGACGGCCCGGGCGTAGGCCCATCCTGCCACCAGCCCGAACCCCACCAGGATCCAGCCGCCTGCCGTGACCTCAGGCGCCCCCAACCTGCCGGTGATGCCTGGTATCCACACCATCCCGAGCGTCAGCACCGTTGCCTTCGTCGGTACCCGGTCCGGCTTCACCGGATGGAACCACTCGTCGAGCGGGCGTGTCCAGGCCAGCCCCATTCCCGCCGCGCCGGTCGCCAGCGCCAGACCCCAGAGGAAGTTGATCGGTGTCAGAAGGGCCGTCAACGCCCACCCGGCTCCGATGGCGGTGAGCGCAATGCGGACCCAGCGTCCGGGCGACAGGAGCATGGCCACCACGAGCACCGCGGCCTCGATCACGAACCCCATGGTCACCAGGGAGGCGGCGCCGGCTTCCCAGGGTGACGTTCCGAACAGGACCAGTGCGGCCCAGAGCAACCCGCTCAGGAGAATGAGGACCGCGGCCAGCGGCACCCTATACGGCATGTCCCCATTCTGGCGCACCGGTCGCTCGAACAGAAGCCGACCGGTACGATGGCCGGCGTGGTAGCTAGATACGAGGGCAGGTGGCCCGGAGAGGCTGTCTACTGCCCCGCTTGCGGCGCCAAACTCGACCGGGTCGAGATATACGGTCGGGAGCGGGGCATGTGCCCGGATTGTGGCCGCATAGACTTCCGGGCCCCGCAGCTGGCGGCCGCGGTGCTCCTACGGGACGAAGCCGGCCGGGTGCTGCTGGTCGAGCGGGGGCCGGACTCCACCCAATCCGGTCGGTGGTCGATTCCGGCCGGCTACGTGGATTACGGCGAGGACGTGCGCGAAGCGGCCGCCCGGGAGCTCCTCGAGGAGACCGGTCTGGTCGCGACCATAGGCTCTCCGGTGTTCGTAGCGACCAACTTCCACGATCCGGCCAAGGTGAGCGTATGCATATGGTTCGTAGGCACCGCCCGGGACGGAGAGGCGGTTGCCGGGTCGGACGCCTCCGACATCGGCTGGTTCGCGCTCGATGATCTGCCCGAGTTGGCGTTCGAGACGGATATCGCCCTGATCGAGCAACTCCGCGCTTTGTAGTGTAGTTTGTTGCCAATAACAACTAGTCACTAACAATTGTCAACTACTCATCCAGGCGGTACTCGAGAGGCCTGCCGCCACCCGGCGGATCGTGACAGGCCGATCACCTCGCAATGGCGAGGCTTGTCATGATGGAGCCGGTCCAGGTCCTGCCCGGTCAGCCGTAGCCGGGCAGCTTGGATCGGATCCTGGTGGGACACCACAACGACCTCCTGATCGGGGTGGCGATCGGCCAGCGCATCGACTGCTTTCCCGACCCGAAGGGCGAGCTGCGTCACCGACTCGGGAGCGAAGTCCAGATCAAGGGGGTCGTTCAGGTAGGCGGCCAATTCGCCGGGGAAATGGATGTCCAGATCCGCCCAGGGCACGCCGGCCCACCTGCTCATCAAAGCCCACTCGGTTACCTCCGGCAGCACGAGCGGCTCGAGCCCATGCGGGAGGGCGATGACGCGCGCGGTATCCCGGGCTCGATCAAGTGGGGAGGCGTAGACCGCACTGATCGGATGGGCGGCCAAGTGGGTACCCGCCCACGTCGCCTGGCGCCGGCCCCGTTCGCTCAACCGGAAGCCTGTCAGGTCGGCATACACGACTCCGGCGGGGTTCTCGACCTCTCCGTGCCTGACCAGGTGAACAACCGATGCCATCCCACTCAGCGTACCGTCCGATCAGCACAGGACGGGTGGCTACCGGGAGGTTCGCTCCGCGAACATAGTGGGAAACTCGGCCCGGCTCGTCGGCTACGCAGCGATTCGGGCTTGCGTATACTGCAGGGCGATGGACACGGACCGGAGCTTCGATGCCATTGAATGAGCGGGAGCAGCAGATCCTCGACGAGATCGAGCGCCAGTTTCGAACCGAAGACCCGGAATTTACCAAACGCACTTCCTCGTTGAACCGCATTCCCCAGTGGTATCTACGCGTAGCGGTTGCCGGAGTCGTGGTCGGATCACTCGTCCTGCTCGTCACGTTCTCCTTCAACACCGTGGTGGCGGTGGGGGGATTCTGCGTGCTGTTGCTGTCGACGGCGACTCTGATTCGCATCCTCCGGCTCACGACCCGGGTGCCGGGTCAGCCGGTGCGGGATTTTCTGCCGGATGGCCGAAACTCCCGGTGGCCATTTGGGCGCTGAGCGCTCGCGCAGATTAGGATTCGCGACTCCTGGCGGCGGAGGCTTCAACCAGTTGAGCTTGATATCGCATATGCAGCGCCAGGGTGTGGGCACGGTCGGAAACGGCTTGAAAGACTCGGGTTGCCATGGTGGCCCGGAGTTCTAGGGAGATAAGTTGTTGCAAGAAGGCTTCAATTCCGAGCATGCCTCGAGACTGACCGGAGCCACCCAATCCCAACTTCGATACTGGGACAAATTGCGCCTGGTTCAGCCCTCCATCCAGGGCACGGACGGTCGTCCGGGAAAGCAAAGGATGTATTCGTTCCGAGATTTGGTGATGCTGCGGGTGGTCGTCACGCTCAAGGCCAACGGTTTGTCGCTCCAGCGGATCGGGCGGGCTTGGAACTACCTACAGCGCCAGGGTGTCGATCCGCGGGACGTGAAGCTCGTGACCGACGGCGAATCCGTGTACTCCGTGGAGGATGACAACCTGCTGGATCTTCTTCGCGATGGCCAACTGTCCTTCTTCCTGGAGTTGGAACAACTGGCTGGCAACGTAGCGAGGGACGAGACCCTGTTCGAGCTGAACCGGGACCAGTTCCTGCGCCACGTCAAGAAGAGCCGCAAGTCCGTCCAGACCCAGCTCGAAGGGGCTGTCGGGACTTGAGGGGTGCGCCTGACAGCTACCTGTCCGGGCGCATGGGCACCGTATTCGTGAGGGTGGTGGTCCGCCATCCGTCGCTTTCCTGGGAGGCGATCCGGTTGGCTGCGGCCACAGCCGCTCCCGACTGGTTCAGGAAGGCTCCGTTCGTGCCCCGTCCGGAGCCGCGTTATCGGGACTGGCGCCTGATGACCGCCTACGGCCGGCCCGATGCCACCCCGACGGTGAGAGAAGTGGAGGAGTTCCTCCGCTGGCGCCGAAACCTGCGCCGCGTTGACTGAGTAGCCAGTGTTCCATTCACGCTCTCGCGTGAGCCCAGCTGTCGGTGATCCACGACAACTGGCCTCTGGCCTTCATGGCCTCCGTTCACAGGCCACTGACCACCGGCCACTAGGTAGGTTCGTTACCCGGCTTCCATTTTATGGAGCATCCGATGGAGGGATACTGATTATCGGTTACGGGCCGGTCGTAGAGGACGGCGTCCAGGGCGGCTCGCAAGTCCTCCCCGGTCACCGGCACGCCCGAACCCGGCCGTGACCTGTCGAACTGTCCTCGATAGACAAGGGTCCGCTCCGGGCCGAACAGGAAGAAGTCCGGAGTGCACGTGGCCGTATAGCTCCTGGCTACTTCCTGGGTCTCGTCATACAGCACCGGGAACAGGTAGCCTCGCCGGCGCGCCACCCTCCCGAGAAGGTCGGGCGCATCGTCCGGATAGTTTTCGGCGTCGTTGGCGCTGATGCCGACGATCGCCACATCGGCCCCGGAGTAGTCCCGGCCGAACTGGACGAGTCCCTCCTGGATGTGGACCACGTACGGGCAGTGGTTACAGATGAACATCACCACCAGCGCCTTGCTACCGGCAAGATCATGGATGCTGAGCCGGTCACCGCTCACGGTATCCGGAAGGTCGAAGCCGGGAGCCGGGGTTCCCAGCGCGAGCATTGTGGACGTTGCAGCGGGCATGTCGGTTACCTCGATGTCAAAGGTCGGTCAGGTTATCACGGGCGCGGAACGCCACCGGGCGCCGTCAGGCCGGTTCGGCTAGGAGATAGGGGATCCACTCAGGTTCCCGAGTCTTGCTCAGGGCGGCGTACAGCCATCCCTGATAGCTCGGTGTGACCGGGGTCCGGTTTAGCTTGAGGCCGGCCTGTTCGGGCAGCCGGCTTCCCTTCCGGACGTTACAGCGACGGCAGCAAGCTACCACGTTCTCCCACGTATGCTTGCCCCCCCGCGCCTTCGGAACCACATGATCGAGGCTCTCGGCGGGCGAGCGGCAGTACTGGCACCGGTGGTGGTCACGGGCAAAGACCGCAGTCCGGGTGAGCGGGACGCGGCGGTGGTAGGGAACCTTCACGTAGTCTCGCAACCGGACCACGGAGGGAACCTCGAACTTATGGTCCGCGCTCCTCCATACCAGGTCGGTGGCGGCCACTGTGTCCGCCTTGGAGCGCAGTACCAGCACTATGGCGCGCCGGGCGCTCACGATCGAAAGCGGCTCATAAGTTGCATTCAGAACCAGTGCTCGCTCGGCCAACCGGACGCCTTTTCCGCTCGGGCTAACCATACCAAGCCGGCGGGATCGCTCCGGAACCTGATTCGTGCCGCGAGGGTGGCACGGCACCCCCGCCGAGCCATAGACGAGTAGTTCCGGGGGATCGGGCCACTGCTTGTGGCCGGGTGGATTGTGGTCAGCCCCCCGACCCGGCGCTGCTTCCGGCCCCGGCGCAGGAGGCGCATACGCCATCGATCTCGAAGGAATGGTTGGCGGCTATGAATCCCTTTTCCTCGGCCGCAGCCGACACCAGCGCATCGATCGTGGACTCGGTGTGCTTGGCCAACTCGATGTCGTCGATGGTTCCGCAGGACCGACATGTCAGGTGGTGGTGGTGTCCCATCAGCCACTCCGCCAGTTCGTAGCGAATACTCCCGCCCGTGCCATGGTGGGGGACCAGGATGCCGAGATCCGTCATGGTCGTGAGGGTGCGGTATATGGAGGACAGAGGAACCGCCTCCTCCAGATCCTTGTGCAGATCTCGGGCCGAGCGGGGGCCGTCGGATCGCTGCAAGGCTTGGACGAGGAGACGCCGCCCCTTGGTGTAGCGGACTTCGGCCGAACTGAGATGCAACATCACCTGCTGCTCGATCTGTGAGGTGGCCATGGGACCCTCAGGAATATTGCCAGCCGGTACTTTTTGGGGTGGTGCCAAGCCGGAGCGACCGTCGTTCCTCCGGGACCTTGATACGGGTTCTCATCATAGCCCTAGGGGGAGCTTCGACCCCGCTCCGGCACATCCGCCACGCCGACCGGAAGTCCCGCTCAGTAGGCCCATCGGAGGTAAATGACCCACCAGATTGTCGGCTGGTGTCATATTGTGTAAGAATAGTGTCGTCAGGTGTCAAGAAGTGGTAGACTCCTGACTCCCAGTTCCCCTGATCGGCAGCGGACGGTACTACGAGCGGAGTGATGAAGGAACGGCGCCAGGAGTTTCTAGGCGAGCTGTCGCGGAAGGTGGACCCCAAGGGTCGTGTGGTGCTTCCGGCCGAATACCGCGATCTGCTCGACGGCGACTTCTACGTGACCAGGGGTCGGGACCGCTGCCTGTATGTGTTTCCGTGGGAGGTGTGGCAGAAGAGAAAGAAAGCGATCGGGGAACTCGACGAGGCGAGCGCCGCGGGTCGGGCCGAGGTCCGGGCCTTCTTCTCGGGCGCCACCCGGCCCGAACTGGACTCGGCCGGTCGGGTACAGCTCTCGTTCCGGTTGCGCGAGTATGCCGGGCTCTCGCAGGATGTGATCTTCGTCGGCGCCGGCGAGTACGCGGAGATATGGGCCGCGGAGTCGTGGGCCCGTTACCAACCATCGGCCATGGCGGCCTATTCCGGAGGACAGGAGGATTCACCGTAGGCACACGACTGATACAAGACGACCCCACCGGCGCGATGACCTGCTCATTGCCAGCCCTCCGGACACCCAATGGATTGTCCCTACTCCGCCCGCAGTCCTTAGGTAAGAAAGAATCGGAGGGCTGGCAATGGGTCAGGAACCAGGAAAGAGACGCCGGTGAGCGGGAGGCCGTTCCATGTACCCGTGATGCCGGAGGAGGTTGTGAGCTTGTTCTCGCCCATACAGGACGGGGTGATCGTTGATGCGACCCTTGGCGGGGGCGGTCACACCGCGGCTCTTCTCGCTAGGCTCGACAACTCGGTCAGCGTGCTCGGGATCGATCGTGATCCCGCAGCCATCGACCGCATGTTCGAGCACGACCGGCTCCGGCTCGTGGTGGGCAACTTCGGACACCTGGACCGGATCCTGGCGAGCCAGGGCTTGGATGAGATAGCCGGAGTCCTGCTCGATCTCGGTGTTTCTAGCCATCAACTCGACGAAGGAAAGCGCGGCTTCTCGTACCGTCATGAGGGTCCGCTCGATATGCGAATGGGTCCGGATGCCACCCGGACGGCCCACGACATCGTCAACGAAGCGTCTCTCAACGAGCTCGTGCGGATCATCCGCACGTTGGGGGAGGAGCGGTTCGCCAGGCGTATCGCCGGAAGGATCGTAGAGCATCGGCCCATCGGGACGACTGCTCAACTGGCGGAGGTGGTTCGCCAGGCCATACCGGCCGCCACCCGGCGATCGGGTGGGCATCCGGCACGCCGAACCTTCCAGGCGGTGCGGATGGCCGTGAACGAGGAGTTGAGCGCTCTGTCAGCGGCGCTGGATTCGGGTATCGAAGCACTCCGTCCGGGGGGTCGATGCGTGGCGATTTCCTATCACTCGCTCGAGGATCGGATCGTCAAGCGCCGGTTCCGGCGAGGGGAGGGCCGGGCCCCCGGCCCTGTTCTTCCTGTCGCTCCTCCGGTCGAGCTGACGGCTCTCGCTCGCAAGGTCGTCAAGCCCGGTGAGGAGGAAGTGCACCGCAACCCCAGGGCGCGGAGCGCCCGTCTCCGTGCAGTGGAGAAGGTGGCGTGACCGCTCGCCCGCAACCGGTTCCAACTCCTGCTCCAGCCGGACTCCGGGTCCTGTCCGGGGGTGGAGAAACATGGTGGCGCCCGCTCACCTGGGTGATCTACACCGTGGTGGCGGTGGCAGCATTTCTGGCGTTCATATTCCTGCGAACCGCGGTGGACGAGGTCGTGTACGAGATCAGCAATACGCAAGCGCAGATACAGGTGGAGCTGGAGCGAAAGGCCCGGCTCGAGGAGGAGAAGAGAGCCCTCCAGTCTCCCTGGGAGATCGTGCCGATCGCAGAGAGGATGCTCGGGATGGTGCTGCCCGACGACGTAATCCCGGTGTCCGCGCCAGGTCCTGCACCGGTCGGAGACGGCGGAGCCTCGACGCAGACCGTTGAAGGCTGAGGCCAATGGCGACCAAAAAGCCGCGACGCCTCGTTAAGCAGTCGACCGACGTGCGCTTGCTGTCGATAGCGCTGGTCTTCGTCGGGTGCTGGCTGTTCATCGGCTACCAGCTATACCAGGTTCAAGTCGTGGACGCAGCCGTTTACCGGGAAGCCGCCGACCGCCAGCTCATCCGGGTGGAGGAGACAGCGGCGGTTCGTGGAACCGTATTCGACCGGCAGAACCGGGAGTTGGCGATCACTTCCCAGTCCCGCACCATCTATGCGGACCCGCGCCAGATCGAAGATCCCTCCGGAACGGCGTCCGTCTTGAGCAAGTTGCTCGATATCGACATCCAAGCGCTCCGGGACAAGCTCTACTCGGACACAACCTTCCAGTTCATCGCCCGCCAGGTCGATACCGACACCGCGGCCAGGGTGGAGGCTCTCGAGCTTCCCGGGATACACTTCCTGCCCGAGCCCAAGCGGGTATACCCCTACGGTCCGCTGGCTGCCCACGTGGTGGGGTTCGTCAACACCGACTCGGAGGGTATCGAGGGCATCGAGGCCGAGTACGACGATCTTCTTACCGGCATTCCCGGGCGGGTGTTGGCCGAGCGGGCGGCGAGAGGGCAGCTGATCCCGCAGGGCCGTACCGAGATAGAGCCTGCCGTGGCGGGCGCCGATCTGGTCCTGGCCATCGACCGCGAGATCCAATTCATGGCCTACCGGGAGTGCGTGGAGACGTTGGTGGTTGCCCAGGCCAAGCGGTGCATCGCGGTGGCCATGGATCCCAGCACCTTCGAGGTGATGGCCATGGCGGTGGCGCCGGCGTTCGACCCGGCCACCAGAACCCAGGACGATATCGAATCGGGTCGCCTCATCAACGTGGCTGTCCGCTCCGTCTACGAGCCCGGCTCCACCCAAAAGGCGGTGACGGTGGCGGCCGCTCTCAACGAGGGAGTGGTCGATTGGGACACCCAGTACCTGGTGCAGGACGAGTACGAGGTCGTAGAGGGCACCTGTTCGGGCGACGGCGATCAGGGGTTCGGCTGCTACCGGGACTTCAGCCCGCATGAACCGGTGGTGATGACGGTCAGGGAATGCGTTCGCCTATCCTCGAACGTATGCATGGTGAAGATCGGTCGTGATCTCGGCGTAGACAAACTGCGCTCGTATCTGGAAGCGTTCGGTTACGGTCAGGTCACCGGCATCGACTATCCCGGCGAAGCCGAGGGAGCGGTCAACCTTCCCCACGGCTGCCCGACCTGCCCGTCCTCTGCCTCGATCGGCTACTCCCTGTCGGTCACCGCCCTGCAGATGGCCTCGGTGTACAGCACCATCGCCAACGGTGGCGTCCGTATGGAACCAAGGCTGATGATCGGCTGGGCGGATGGGGACGGCCTCCGGCAAACCGAGCCGTCAACCGGGACCAGGGTGATAACCGAAGACACCGCCCGCACGGTGCGTCTCTTGCTCAAGTCGGTGGTGGACAGCGGTACCGGTACCAATGCGGCCGTGACCGGGTACACCGTGGCCGGCAAGACCGGTACGACCCGGAGGTTCGATGTCGACATCGGGGCGTATACCACGGATTACGTATCCAGCTTCGTGGGAATGGCGCCGGTCGACGATCCCCGCCTGGTGATCGTGGTGGTGGTGGATTCCCCCCAGGTGGGTTCGACCGTTGCCGAGCGGACCGGCGGCGCGGTGGCTGCTCCCGCGTTCTCAAGGATCATGGAGGCGTCTCTCCATCAAATGGGGGTGCGACCGGATGCTTGACAATCCGTTCACACTCGCCCACCTCGCCGGCCGCCTCGGCGGTGAGCTGAGGGGTGACGGATCGATCCCGATCGATGACGTGACCCACGACAGCCGCGAGGCCGGCCCGGGGTTCCTGTTCGTGGCGGTACCCGGCCGGATCATGGATGGGCACCGATTCCTGGAGGATGCCGCCCGGCGGGGAGCGGCCGCCGTTCTGGTCCAGGATTGGGTTACTTCGATCGAGATTCCCCAGATCCGCGTACCCGACACCCGCCGGGTGCTCGGCCTGGCCGCCTCCATGGTCCATGGCGAGCCCTCCCGCGGCCTGGAGATCATCGGGGTGACCGGTACCAACGGAAAGACGACGGTCACGGTCATGCTGGAGGCGATTGCCCGCGCCGCAGGTCGATCGGTCGGGAAGATCGGAACGCTGGGCGTCACGCTAGGTGGGGTCGATGAGAGCCTCTCTCACACGACTCCGGAGGGCGCCGACCTGCAGCGTCTGCTTCGAAGAATGGTGGACAGAGGGGTCTCGATGGTGGCGATGGAAGTGTCCTCGCATGCTCTGACCCTCAGTCGCGTAGAGGGCACCACGTTCAGCGTGGCCGCCTTCACCAACCTGTCCCAGGACCACCTCGACTTCCACGGCAATATGGAGGATTACTACCTGGCCAAGGCCAGCCTGTTCGACGGGCGCGCCTCGGTTCATGTCATCGATGTGAGCACCACTGCCGGACGCCGCCTGGCCGGCTCGGCTACCAGACCGGTGGTTACGGTCGGCCGCGGACCCGGCCACGATGTGTCGATCCACTCTCCTGACCCGGACCTGTCCCAAGCACGCTTCCGGTGCCGGTTCGGGGGTCGGGACGTGACCCTGAAAGTGCGTCCCGGCGGTCTTCACAACATTCACAATGCGGCCGTGGCGGCCGCTTGCGCCCGGCAGGTGGGTATCGGTTCCGGCGCCATCAGGGCGGGTCTGGCGGCCATGGCCGGCGTAAGGGGTCGGCTCGATCCGGTCGATATGGGTCAACCATTCCAGGTGCTGATCGACTATGCCCACAGCCCCGAGGCGGTGGAGTCCGTGGTTCGAACCGCCCGCGCCAACAGCAGCGGTTCGGTGATCGTGGTGGTCGGAGGCGCCGGGGATCGGGACGCCACGAAGCGCCCTCTCCTGGGAGCGGCAGCGGCCCGGGCCGACCTGGCGGTGATCACCTCCGACAATCCTCGTAGCGAGGATCCGGCCTCGCTGGTCGACCAGGTGGTGGCGGGCACTCGCGATGGTCGAGCCCGCGTGCTGGCGGAGGTGGACAGGGATGCGGCCATCCGGCTCGCGATCGACCGCGCCTCTCCCGGTGATGTGGTGCTGATCCTCGGCAAGGGCCATGAGACTTACCAGGACTTCGGAACGCGGGTAGTGCCGTTCGACGACCGGGAAGTGGCCGCTGCCTGGCTAGCGGCCCGGCCGGGATAGCGGTCATGCCAGGGGACGGGCTCGCGGGTGGCTTCCGATGATCGCCATGCTCACCGCCGGCACGGTGGCCTTCGCGGTGGCCATCTTCGGTACCGCCTACGCCATCCGCCTGTTCAGGGCGTGGAACATCGGCCAGTTCATCCAGCAGGAACTGGAAGGACATATGCACAAGTCGGGCACGCCGACGATGGGCGGCATCATCATCATCGCGGCCATCCTGTGCGGCTATACGGTGTCGCAGTTCCGGGTCAGGTTCGATGACCGGGGAATCAATCTGGCCGATACCGGCTTCGAAACCTCCGGACTGCTCGTGATCGGAGCCATCGTCGGCATGGGTGTGGTCGGTTTCATCGACGATTACCAAAAGCTCTCCAGGTTCCGCAACAAGGGTCTCGGCATCTCGGCCAAGCTGATCGGGCAGTTGGCGGTGGCCGGGCTCTTCACCTGGGGCGCGGTGGTAGGCGGCACATCCACAGCCCTTGCCTTCACCCGGCCCACGGCGCTCGATCTGGGAGCGGCGGCGTTCGCCATCTGGGTGCTCCTTTTACTCACCGGCTTCGCGAACGCGGTCAACTTCACCGACGGCCTGGACGGGCTGGCCTCCGGATCGGTGGCTCTGGTGGCGGCCTCCTACATGATCATCGCCTTCTGGATTTTTCGGCACCCCGAGACATATCACGTGGAGGGAAGCCTGGGTCTGGCGACCGTGGCGTCCGCGATCATGGGCGCTTCGCTCGGCTTTCTCTGGTGGAACGCCTGTCCTGCCCGGATAATCATGGGAGATGTCGGCTCCCAGGCCCTAGGGGGCGGGATCACCGCTATCGCGTTGCTGACCAACACCCACCTGCTCCTCGTGATCCTGGGCGGCCTTTTCGTTATCGAAGCCCTGTCGGTGATCATCCAGGTGGCGGGGTTCCGGTGGTTCGGGGGGCGAAGGGTATTCCGGATGGCGCCGATCCATCATCACTTCGAAATGAAGGAATGGCCCGAGACCACCATCATCACCCGCTTCTGGATCATTGCCGCCATCGGCGTGGCGCTCGGTCTGGGGATCTTCTACGGGGACTTCCTCGCGGTGGCACGGACGGGGGGGTCCTGATGCGGGCCCTGGTGCTGGGTGCAGGTATCTCAGGCCAGGCTGCGTCGCGCCTGCTGACCCGGATCGGGATGGAGCACCTGCTCTACGACCGGCGCGCCGACGCTCTCGAGGATGCTCCGACGGGGGCGGAGACCGCCGGCGGCGAGTGGGATCCCTCAATGCTGGCAGGAGTTTCGCTGGTGGTGACCAGCCCGGGGTTCATGCCCCATCTGGCGCCCCTGACCGATGTCCGGGCGGCGGGGCTACCGATCTGGAGCGAGGTCGAGCTTGCCGCACGGCATCTCGACTGCCCGGTGATCGCGATCACCGGTACCAACGGCAAGACCACCGTGTGCCGCCAGACCACCGAGATGTTGCAGGAGTCGGGCATCCGAGCGGTGGCGGCCGGCAATATCGGGGTTCCGGTCAGCGATGTCCTACCGGGAACCTGCGAGGTGGTGGTCCTCGAGATCTCCAGCTTCCAGCTCCACTACACCTACTCGCTGTCGCCGCGGGTGTCGGTGCTGATGAACGTCGCGGACGACCATGTGGACTGGCATCGATCGCTGGTAGCGTACCGGCTGGCCAAGGATCGTATTTCCCGCCATCTCACCGACCAAGACCTGCTGGTCCACGACATCGGGGATCCCGGTGCGGTCGCCCATGCGTTGGGAGCTCCCGGCCGCAAGGCGCCGGTGACCGGTGCCGAGCCAAGCCCGGGCTCGGAGGGGCCGTTCGGGTTTTCCGCGGACGGCCTGGTGCTCCCTGCCGGTCTGGTTCCCATCCGGGACATGCCTGATCTCGACTACTCCTTCCGTGTGAACCTGGCGGCCTCGGCCGTTGCCGCCGTCGAACTGGGGGCCGACCCGGCTGCGGTGGCCAGGGTGGTGTCCCGCTTCCGCCACCGGCACCATCGACGGACCGTGGTGGGCTCGCTCGGCGACGTGACGTGGGTGGACGACTCCAAGGCCACCAACCCGCATGCTGCTATGGCGGCTATCCGCTCCTATCCGTCAGTGGTGCTCATCGCGGGCGGAGTGAGGAAGGGCCTCGACCTTTCCCCCCTGGTCCGGGCGCCGAATGTTCGTTACATGGTGGCGATCGGGGAGTGTGCGCCCGATCTGGTGGAGATGGCCTCGGATCTGCCTACCGCCCTCGCAGGATCGATGGAAGAGGCGGTGCGGATGGCCTCCGACCAGGCTCGGGCCGGGGATACCGTCCTGCTCTCGCCGGGCACCACCGGATTCGACATGTTCACCTGCTACGAGCACCGGGGGAACGTCTTCATCCGGCACGTCGACGAATACCTGGGTCGGGCCCGGGACAGGCGGGACCCGCGAGCACCAGCATCTGCGGCGGTGCCGGAATGAGCAACCGGCTGTCGTCGATCGCGGACCTCCGGTCCTGGGCCCGCCGCCGGGACCAGATAGCTCTCTCTCGATCCAGGGTGGTGGTGTTCGTTCTGGTGCTGGCCGCCTGCCTGCTGGTGATCGGCCTAGGGGCCACCCTTTCGGCTTCGTCGGCGTCCGGGATCATCCAGGAGTCGGATCGGTTGGCGGTCTTCAAGAGGCAGATGCAGTGGGTGATCGTCGGTCTCTGTGCGATGGTGATCATGGCCATGGTCCCCTACAACTGGTACCGCCGGATCGCCCCATATGCCCTCGCCGTGTCCTTCATCGGTCTGCTGGTGACCCTGATGGTCGGTGTGAGGAGGGGTGGCGCCAACCGGTGGCTGGAATTCGGCGATCTGACCGTCCAGGTCTCCGAGTTCTCCAAATTGGCCGTGATCGTCTTCCTGGCCGCTGTACTCGCCCGCCGGAGAGATCGCCTCGACGAGACGCGCCAATGGATGGGTCCGATGGTGTTCGCAGTGGGCGGGACCTGCACCCTGATCGTCTGGCAGCCCGACCTGGGGACCGCCATCATAGTGGCGGGAGCGGCCGGGCTCATGATGGTGGCGGCCGGGGTGCCGTTCCGGTATATCGCCGGCATCGGTGCCACGGGGTTGGCGGTGATCGGGTATGCCACGTACTCGCTGGAGTACCGCCGCCAGCGGTTCCTGTGCTTCCTGGACCCTCTGTCCGACCCGAGCGACGCCTGTTTCCAGATGATCCAAAGCCTCATAGCCCTCGGGAGCGGCCACTGGTTGGGCGTCGGGTTGGGCGCCTCCCGGGCCCGCTGGTCAAACCTGCCCAATCCCTACACCGACTTCATCTTCACCATCATCGGCGAGGAGACCGGGTTCGTCGGGGCGGGTGCTTTGCTGGTAGCCCTGGCCGGCCTCTCGTTGGTCGGGGTGTGGGTTGCCTACCGGACCAGCGACATGTTCGCCCGCCTCCTGGCCAGCGGTATCGCCGCCTGGCTGGGCGTCCAGTCGCTGGTCAACGTAGGGGGTGCGGTGGGCGCCATTCCTGTTACCGGCCTGGCCCTGCCCCTGGTGTCGGTCGGTGGTAGCGCAATGCTGGTGGCCATGGCAGGCGTCGGGATCCTGGTGAACGTGGCGCGCAACGCCCCGCATGTCCCCGATCCGGCGCGGGAACGGAAAAAACGGTGAGGTTCGCCATCGCCGCGGCAGGTACCGGTGGGCATATCTTTCCCGGCCTGGCGGTGGCCGAGCAGTTGGTCGCCTCGGGAGTCGGCAGGGAGCACGTCCTGTTCATCGGAGGAGACCGGATGGAGGTGGACTTGATCCCGAAGGAGGGTTATCCCCTGCTACGGATCCGGATACACGGCCTGGAGAGGCGCCTGTCGGCCCGCAACCTCCGCATCCCACAGCTGGTCTGGAATGCCGCCCGGACCGTGGCGCGGGAACTCCGGGAGCGCCGGGTCGGGGCCGTGCTGTGCATGGGAAGCTACGTGACGGTTCCGGTCGCCATCGCGGCCCGGCGGGCCGGCGTGCCGCTGTACATCCACGAACAGAACGCCGGGGCCGGGCTGGCGAATCGCCTTGCCGGCCGCTGGGCAGACCGGTCCCTGGTGTCGTTTCCCGATACCAGGGGGCTGGCCGGGGAGGTTGTCGGCTACCCGCTGAGGTCGGCACTCACCACGCTCGACAAGGCTGCCGTCCGACCGCAGGCGCTGGCCCGGTACGGACTGGAAGCGGGCCTGGACACCGTCGGTGTGATGGGAGGGAGCCTCGGTGCCGGCTCGATCAACGAGGCGGTCACCACCCTGGCGGCAGGTTGGAAGGGGGAACCCATCCAGATCGTCCACCTCGCAGGCGCCCGGAACCGGGCTCAGGTATCGGCCGCCGGAGACTCCCCTTCGGTGACGAGGCGGGTGCTGGGTTTCGAGGACCGGATGGACCTCTTCTACGGCGTTTCGGACGTGGTGATCGCCCGGGCCGGGGGAGGCCTGATGGAGGCGGCTGTCACCGGCACGCCCAGCGTCCTCGTACCCGGTTTGTTCGCCGGGCGCCATCAGCTCGGCAACGCCAGGTCCATGGTCGAAGCAGGCGCCGCGGTGTTGGTGGAGGAGGCCGGGCTTGGCTCTATGGGCGGGATCCTGGAGGACTTGCTGGCCGACCCGGAGCGGCGCGACCGGATGCGCCGGGCCGCAATTGACACAGCCAGACCGGGTGCTGCTGCCACCATTGCCACCATGATGATGGATGGCGCGGATGTCGCGGCTCGATGAGGGCATACGAATCCACCTCGTTGGAGCGGGGGGTGCCGGGATCGGCCCGCTCGCCAAGTTGCTGTCGGCGATGGGTCACGTCGTGTCGGGCTCCGACCAGGTTGGGGGCGCCGGCCTCGAAGGACTGGACAGCCACCGCGTAGAGACGTGGGTGGGAAGCCGGCCCGACCGGATGGCCGAGTGCGACTTGGTGGTGGCTTCATCCGCCGTACCCGCCTCGGACCCGGAGCTGGTGGCGGCGGGTGAGACCGGGGTCACGGTGTGGGAGCGTCCGCGCCTGCTCCGTGAGATTACCACTCGAATACCGACCCTCGGTTTCACCGGCACGCACGGTAAAACCACTTCTACGGCCCTGGCGGTGGCAGCCACGAGAGCTCTGGGGATCGACGCGTCCTTCATCGTGGGTGGTGACCTGGTGGGTTGCGGTACCAATGCCCACCTCGGTGGGGCGGACCTGCTGGTTCTCGAGGCCGATGAGGCCTTCGGAACCTTCGCCCATCTGGTGTTGGCCGGACTCGTGGTAACCAATGTCGATTCCGACCACCTGGATCACTACGGGACGCAGCAGCACCTGGAGGATGCCTTTCGAGATGTGGTTGACCGGGTGGACGGTCCCGTCGTGGTAGGGGTGGACGATCCGGGTGGTCGTCGCCTGGCTGAGCGGACCGCGCGGCCGGGATACGGCACGTCCCCGGAGGCAGTTTGGAGAATCTCGGATATCGAGCCGGGACCCGCATCGGTGTCCTTCCGGCTCGGCGGCCGGTTCCCTCCCGGATCGGTGAAGGTGGGAAGGCCTGGCCTGCATACCGCCCGGAACGCCTGTGGAGTGCTCGCCCTGCTGTCCGAACTGGGGTACGACCTGGCAGCGGCGATCGAGAGCCTGGCAACCTTCGAAGGGGTACGCCGGCGGCTCGAACATCGGGCCACGGTCGGCGAGGTGACCATCATCGACAGCTATGCCCACCATCCTGCCGAGGTGGCGGCCGACATTGAGGCCCTGGCCTCAGTGGATCGGAACCGGCTCTGGGTAGTGTTCCAACCCCATCTCTATTCGAGGACGGTGGCGCTGGCCTCCGAGTTCGGTGAGGCTCTGGCCGGGGCGGACCGGGTGGTGGTGACCGACATCTACGGCGCTCGTGAGGCGGCCCCCCCGGGAGTCACCGGGGAACTGGTGGCGGACTCGGTCAGTGACCGGCACGCGGTGGTTCGCTACGTCGCGGGCCTGGAGGAGGCGGCGGATCTGGTCGCCGGGGAGGTCCGGTCGGATGACTTGGTTCTCACGTTGGGCGCCGGCGACATCACCACCCTGGCGGACCGCTTGGTCGACCGGCTGGCCGGGCACTGATGAAGGGCTGGGATGGACTCGTAGCCGGTGGCCTTGTCCGGGCCGGGGTGGAGCTCTCCCGGCTCACCACGTACAAGCTGGGCGGGCGGGCCCGATGGTTCTGCGAGCCCCGTGCCCTGGAGGACTTGCGGTCGGTGTCGCTTGCGGCCCGGGCACGCGGGATCGAGATGGTCGTCATGGGACGGGGAAGCAACCTGGTGATCTCCGACGAGGGATACCCCGGTCTTGTGATCCGGCTCGGCGCCGGGTTCAGGAAGGTGGGAGTGGATCGGGAGGCCCGGATCGTCAGGGCGGGAGCGGCCGTCAGCCTGCCAGTGCTTGCCCGCCGGATGGCCGACGAATCCTGGTCCGGGCTGGAGTTCTATGTCGGAATACCCGGTTCGGTGGGAGGGGCGGTTCGCATGAACGCCGGCTTCTTCGGTGTTGAGACCGTTGACGTGATCAGGTCGGCCTCGATCTTGGATACCGGCTCGGGATCGGTGATCGAACGGGATGCCGACGAACTCGGTCTTGGCTACCGGACCAGCAACCTGGGTCCTGGTGAGGTCGTGCTGGATGCTTCATATTCGGTCCGTGAAGGTGATCGGGAGCGGATCGGGGCGCTGATGCGGAAAGCGATCCGCTGGCGGCGCGATCACCAGCCTGGTGGAACCCTCAACGCCGGTAGCGTGTTCCGCAACCCACCAGGAGACAGCGCCGGTCGTATCATCGACGCGCTGGGGCTGAAGGGGATGCGCCGCGGAGGCGCTCACGTCTCCCCGAAGCACGCCAACTTCTTCGTGGTGGATCCGGGCGGGACCGCGCAGGATGTATTCGAACTGGTCCAGGACGTGTGGCAACTGGTGCTCGACAGAACGGGAATCCTGCTGGAACCCGAGGTGAGGTTCGTAGGGTTTCCGCGGGATGGAGTGAGGCAGCCGCTAAGAGGAAATCAGGATTGACCATCGAGCCCCTTATCAAACGTCGGCGGCAGGAGGTCGCCGAACAGCAGGCTAGGGCTCGCATCCGGAGGTCCATGTGGATGCTGGTCATCCTCGCCTGTGCCGGTGGTGTGGCCTGGTTCCTAGTGTCCCCGTTCATGAGTGTTGAC
>JAGWAN010000011.1 GCA_021296345.1 Acidimicrobiia bacterium
GTTCGCCGCCCGCTCCGGGGCCGTATCGAACAGGGCGTCCCAGAGAGGGGTGACGTCGGCGCCGGAGCGAACTCGAAGATCCTGGTCCGCGCCTGCGGCCCGGGCGGCGGTGGCGACCGGTTCGGAGGGTGGACCTTGGGGGCCGCCCCGGTTGAGGGAGTTGAGAATCGAGATCGGAGAGTTGGCAGAGGCGATCGGCCCCGCCGGAGTCGGGAACACCAGCACGTTCTCGACTTCGTTCAGTCTCTCACTGGCTGAGACCAGGGCGTTGTGGACCTCTGGTCTGGAGAGGTCATCACCTTCGATCAACACCTGGGTGGATTCCCCGAGACCCCCTCCGAACTCCTCCTGCAGGATCTCCAGCGCCTGGATTCCAGGAGCGTCGCTGGGCAGGAAGTCGGTGAACGAGAAGCGGGTTTCCACTTGGGAGAGTCCCCACACCCCCAGGCCTCCCAACACCATGGCTGCCAGAACCATCACGACGGGTATCTTCTCCGCGAGCACCGAGGTACGGGCTATCAGAGAAGGCAGGAGGCGTTCCGAGTTGGCTTTCATGCCGGCCACGGGCAGGGAGCCCTTGGATTCGATCCGGCGGTCCACCTTCCGGGCCACGATCAGCAGCCGCACGAAGGCCCAGGAGAGCTTGCCCCGCCGCTCGGTCCGACGATCCAGGATCTTGCGGGCCGCCGGGAAGAAGGTGAGGGTCAGGACGAACGAGGCGATTATTCCGACCGCCGCCAGGATCCCGAAGTCCTTCAGCGCCGGCACCGGGTTGAAGATGTTGGTGAGGAAACCGATGGCGGTGGTGACGGTGGCCAGCACCAGGGCTACACCCACCGTGCCGATGGCGGTGCGGGCGGCGCCGTCCACATCCTGTCCGCGGCCGATCTCCTCGCGGTAGCGGGTGGTGATGTGGATTCCGTAGTCGACCCCCAATCCGATGAGAAGTATGGGGATGATCTGGGTGACATTGTTGAAGGAGGCGATGATCCCTGCTCGTTCCAGCAGCACTCCGATCCCCTGCATGAAAGTGATGGCGGCGAAGATGGTGAAGAGGGTGAGCAGGGTGTCGGCGAGGGTCCGGCGCCCCGATTGAATGAGGGCGCCCCGCCCCGGCGGCTTGAGCCAGTACACGAAACAGAGAATGACGAGAATGATCAGTGCGGCCATCCCGAAGAGCCGTCCGATCTCGCTCCCGGCATCACCACTATCTTCGAAGAGCAGGGTGAAGCTGAAGGGAATGACCTCCAACCCTTCGGGGGTGGGTATCGCCCGTAGGGCGTCCGCAACCGCCGAATCGTTCTCGATTGCCTGGTCGAAGGCCTCTTCCTCGAGCCCCACCGGCACCTTGGTGAATATCAGAATCAGACCAGCCTGGGCTGTCGCCGAGGACGGGCCCCCGTTGCGGCTGACCAGCGACGCGAACTGCGGATTGGCCTCCGGTCCCGTGGTGGCCTGGATGTATAGGTCCTTCACGTCCTGATCACCGGCGACGAGGGCGCCGTTCTCTGCGGCCATGTCAATGGCCGGGTCTAGGTAGCTGAACGAGGCGCCCCTCCCGGGAACGGACGAGAGCTTGCCGGCTAGGGCCTCGCTAGCGAGGGCGGTGTTGATGTCGGTGACCACGTCGTAGGCATCCTTGGTGAAGACGTCGCCTCCCTCCTTGCGGACGATCACCTGGATGACGCTCTCCTGGGTGTCGTCGCTGCCGAACAAGTCGCTGATCCGGTCGGAGGCCAGCAGTTCCGGGTTGTCGGGCGAGAGGCCCTCGTTGCCCTGTCCTATCTCGACCTGGGTGGACAAGAAGCCGAAAATCCCGAACAGGACCAGCGTGGTTGTCACTACCGCCCAGGGCGCTCTCGACACCAAGAACGCGAAGGCTCTGACGAACGTCTTCACACAGGTTCCTCTCTGGGTCAGGTCGGCGGCGGTGGAGGGGGCATCTGCTACTTCCGCCGGCAGGCTCCTTCCGCCAGGGGGCTACTTGCACCCAGGTTTTACAGAGACTCGGTGCAGTCCCGCGGCTAGTTGGTAGTTGGTAGTTGGCGGTCGGGACTGGGGCAGTTGCTCCCACCTGCCGCTTCGCGAGGCTCCTTTGCCTCGGCGCGATGGAGATCCAGACGGCTTTACTGCCGATGGGATCATCTAATCCAATACGAGCCTATAGCTAACCAGTAAATTGAGTGGTCCTACCAACTAGCAACTCGTAACTAGCAGCTAGCAGCTACTTCCAGTTGGCCTTTACCATCTTGGAGGGCTGCACTCTGGGTGGTTCCCCCGGCATCTTGGGGTAGTTGGGCGGCCAGGGCGCGTCGCCCACGCCGTCCGCTTCGTCCCTCTCCACCCACTCGAGCAGCTGTTCGATCCGCCCGGGGTGTTCGTCGATCCCGTCGGTCAGGTCGCCCACCGCCGCGTACCGTCGATGGAAGCGATCCATCGGGAAGTCCTCGATTTCCACATCGGGTAGCTCTTCCCACGTGACAGGGGCTGATACGTATCCCGTGGGGCGGACCCCGTAGGCCGAGGAAACGGTCTTGTCCCACGCGTTCTGGTTGTAGTCGATGAACACTCCGCGCCGCTCTTCCTTCCACCATCGCGTGGTGATCAGCTCCGGATGGCGGCGCTCCATCTCGCGACCGAACGCCAGCACCGCCCGGCGGGTCTGGTAGAAGACCCATTCCGGTTCGATGCGCACGTAGACATGGATACCACGGCTTCCGGAGGTCTTGGGCCATCCCACCAGGCCGACCTCATCGAGGAGATCCCTGGTTGCGAGCGCGGCGCGCTTGACGTCGGCGAACGTGAACCCTTCGGTGGGGTCGAGGTCGAGCCGGAGTTCGTCCGGGTGATCCAGGTCCTCGGCTCGTACCGGCCACGGATGCAGGTCCAGGCAACCAAGCTGGACGAGCCTCAGGATGTCGGCCTGGGAGCGAGGCACGTTCATCCGGCCGGGCCGCTGGGACGGGAAGCGCATCGGAGCGGTCTCGAAGGGGGTGTTCTTAGGCGCCCGCTTGTGGTAGATCGGCGCCGTGTCTACGTTCTTCATGTAACGTTTCATCATGGTGGGGCGGCCGAACACGCCGCGCAGACATCCCTCGGCCACTGTCCGGAAGTAGCGGACCACGTCCAGCTTCGTCCATCCCTGCCGGGAGAAGACCAGCCGATCGGGCGAGGTTATCCGGACTTCCTCACCGGCGACTCCAACCATGGTGGCGCTTGCCATGCGGTCACGCTACCGGATTGAAACGGGCGTGGGTGCCGTCCGGTGGGTGTTGCACGAGGAGCCCGGAACGGCCCGGCGACCCTGGTCAGTCCCGGCTGCGGAGCGTCTCGGCGAGCCTGGGCAGGACGTGGTGCACATCGCCGACGATCCCGAGGTCGGCAACCGAGAAGATCGGCGCTTCCGGGTCCTTGTTGATCGCCACGATACGTTTCGAGTCCTTCATCCCTACCAGATGCTGCATGGCGCCCGATACCCCGCAGGCGATGTAGACCTCGGGCTTCACGGTCTTGCCGGTCTGCCCTACCTGTTTGGCGTAAGGAACCCAGCCGGCGTCCACGATCGCCCGGGTTGCTCCGGTGGCGGCGCCCAACGGCTCGGCGACGCTCTCGATCAGAGAGTAGGCCTCCGCGCTCCCCAGCCCTCGGCCCCCGCTGATGATGACCTTGGCGCTCCCCAGCTGGGGTCCCTCCGCCTGCTCGACGGTTGTGTCCACCACCTGAGGTGATCCTGCGTGCCCGGCATCGGGGAGCGGGTATTCCTCGACCCGGCTAACGGTGCCTCCTCGTTCCTCGGCGGAGAAGGACTTGGGTCGCACCAGCACCAGGTGCGGACCCGGGCCGGTGAAGGCCGTTCGGACCAGCTGCGTGCCCCCGAAGACCTCGGTGGTGACGGTACAGCCGTCATCGATCGCCACATCCACCGCGTTCGATATCACCGGCCGGTCGATGCGGGCTGCCAGCCGGCCCGCCACGTCCCGCGATGTGTAGGTCTGGGCGAATAGCACCGCCCCGGGAGACTCCCGTTCGACCAGCTCGGCCAGGGCCGCCGTGGCGGCCGCCGCGGGGAGGTCGCCGCCCCCGGTCAGGTTGTACACGGTTGATGCCCCGTGGGCACCGAGGACGGCGAGGGCCTCCCCGGAAGCCTGTCCCAGGTAGACGGCTACCGCTTCACCATGGGAGGCAGCCTTGGACAGCACCTCCAGGGCGGGCTCGCCCGGCCCGCGTTCGGTAGCTTCCGCGAAAACCCAGACAGCCATCTAGACCACCCTCGCCGCCTCGAGGAACTCCACGATGCGAAGATGGCCGGTACCGCTGTCCTCCACCACCTCGCCGGCTTGCCGTTCCGGGGCCGGCGCCACCGAGACGACCGTCTGACCAGGGTCGCACGATACGGACAGGTCGGCCGCGGTCAAGGTATCGACCGGTTTGCTCCGGGCCGCCATGATGCCCCGGAAGGTGGGATAGCGGGGTTCGACGGCCCCGGCGGTGACGGACAGGACGGCGGGGAGCGGCGAGAGGACCACATCGAAGCCTGATGCGGTCTGGCGCTCGATGCGCAGGGCGGGTCCGTCCATCTCCACCCGCCGAGCGAAGGTCAGCGCCGGTACCCCGAGTAGTTCGGCAGTCATCTGGGGCACCACGCCCGAGTAGCCGTCGGTGGACTCGACACCTGTGACGAGAACGTCGAACCCTTCACGGCGGGCGGCGGCGGCGAGGACCTTGGCAGTGGTCAGGGCGTCGCTGTCCTCCAGGGCGGGGTCGTCGATGAGGACCGCCTTGCCGACCCCCATGGCCAGGGCTTGGCGGATTCCCTGCATGGTGCCGGTCGGACCCATGGACAGGAGGGTCACCGCGCCCTCCGTCTGTTCGGCCAGCTGGAGACCCACCTCGATCCCGTATCGATCCGTGTCGTCCAGCACCTGCTCCGGTGGTCTCACCAGGCGGCTGGTATCCGGATCGAGCGACGAGGGGGAGGCCGGATCCGGTATCTGCTTCACGCACACCAGTATCTGCACTGCCTATGAACTCCTGACAACCCGACAAACCTGCTGGGACGGGCTGATCCTAGCCGTCTGCGGCGGCATTGAGGCGTGCCGGCGACGAGCATGGCACGCCTAGCCGGGGTTCAAGCAGCCGGCCCTTTAGGAGGGTGCTGAAAAAGACGAGGATGGGTTGGCCCGTGATGTCTCGATCCGGGGTTCGTTGTGGATTACGGGGCCAACTGGATATTTTTCAGTACCCGCCTAGCCGACCGTTTCCAGGATGAGGGGTCGCTGATCCGGCTCCAGATCGCCGATGACGTAGGCGCGCTCGACGAGACGCGAGGCGCGCGCTGCGAGGCGGGGATCGTTGAAGCGAAGGGTGGCCAGCACGTCGCCCCTCCGCACCTCGTCACCCACCTTGGCGGACAGCGTGATGCCCACCCCGTGATCTATCCGATCCTCCATGGTCTCGCGGCCGGCGCCGAGACTCATGGCCGCCAGCCCCATGTCCCGAGCGTCGATGGAGGTGACGTAGCCTTCTCCGGTTGTCCGGATCCTCCGGGCGTGTGCCGCTCCGGGAAGCCTTTCGGGTTGTTCCACCACTCTCGGATCGCCCCCCTGGGCCTTGATCATCTCGGCGAGCTTGGCTAGCCCGGCCCCGGACTCCAGACTCCGGTGGATCCGGTCGACGGCGCCATCCACCCCGGCCGCCTCCAGCATGTGGATACCGAGTGTCTTCACCAGCAGGGCAAGGTCGGCCGGACCCTTACCGCGCAGCACGGCTATCGCCTCGGCGACTTCGTTGGCATTGCCGACTTCTCGCCCGAGTGGTTGGTCCATACCGGTCAGGAGCGCCCTGGTGACGACACCATGGGACCTGCCGATCCCGACCATGGTCCTGGCGAGCCTGCGCGCGTCTTCGACGGTCTCCATGAAGGCGCCAGTCCCCACCTTTATGTCCAGCACCAGCGCATCAAGGCCTTCGACCAGCTTCTTGGACATGATCGAAGAACTGATGAGGGGCAACGAGGACACCGTGGCGGTGCTGTCGCGGAGGGCGTACAGGATCCGGTCGGCCGGGACGATCCGGTCGGACTGGCCGGCGATGATCACCCCGGACCGGGTGGCTATCCGTCCGAACTCCTTGGGGCTGAAGGCGGTTCGCAAGCCCCGGATCGACTCCAGCTTGTCGAGGGTTCCTCCGGTGTGTCCCAGGCCCCGGCCCGACATCATCGGTACGGTCACGCCACAGGCAGCGACCAGCGGGGCCAGGGAAAGGCTCACCTTGTCGCCCACCCCACCTGTCGAGTGCTTGTCGACCTTGGGCACGGTGGAGGGAATGCTCAGGCGTTCTCCGGATTCGATCATGGCGGCGGTGAGCGTGGCCAGCTCGGGGTCCGACATCCCGCGGAAGTAGATGGCCATGAGCATGGCGGCTGCCTGGTAGTCCGGGATCGAGCGGCGTACCACGCCGGTTACGAAGTCCCGGATATCCTCGGTGTCGAGTTCTCCGCCGTCGCGCTTGTGGCGGATCGCCTCCCGGATACCCCGCCCGCTCATCCCGGCGTTCCCTCGCGGGCCCGTACCACCCGGTTGTGCCGGATTGCCAGCCCTTCTCGGGCCAGCCGGAGGGCATGTTCCTCCTCCTGGCCCGGGACGAGCCGGCCGTCTCTTGTGACCACTCGCCACCATGGCAGGCCGTCCGAGTTTGCCAGAATCCGTCCGACAGCCCGGGCGGCGCCCGCCCGGCCGGCTTCGGCCGCGATCTCGCCGTAGGTGGCTACCTCCCCCTCGGCGAGCCTTTCGACCATGGAACACACACGCTCGGCAAATGTCCGCCCGCCCCCGTCGGCGGGAACGGTGCTCACGGTGTGTCGAAGAGCCGGTCGCCCATGTCGCCCAGTCCGGGCACGATGAAGAAGTTGTCGTTCAGGCGGGGGTCGATGGCGGCGGTGACCACCTCCACATCGGGATGCTCGCGCTCCATCCGGGCGGCGCCCTCGGGTGTGGCCACCACGCAGAGGGCGACTACATGCGTCGCCCCGGCCTCCTTGACCCGCTCCACCGCCCAGCCGAGCGAGCCTCCCGTGGCGAGCATGGGCTCCAGAACCAGGACGGTTCGCTCCCGCATCTCGGGGAACTTGGTGTAGTAGGCCATCGGGCGGGCGGTCTCCTCATCCCTCTCGACTCCTGCGTATCCGATCGCCACGTCGGGCACGAGGTCGACCACCGCATCGACCAATCCCAGTCCGGCCCGGAGTACCGCGACTGCCACGAGCGGCCGGCCGGGTCGGTACCCCGTGGTCGGTGAGAGGGGCGTTTCCAGGCGGTACTCGGTCTCGGGCAACCTTGATGTGGCTTCCAGGGTGAGGATGTACGAGAGGCGGCGGGTAGCACGGCGGAACTCGGCCGTACCGGTGGCCCGGTCGCGGAGAGTGCTCAGGTAGTGGCGGCTCAGCGGGTGGTCTACGACGGTGATTCCCAAATGGACTTCCCCTCCGTTATGGCGCCGAGGCAATCTGGGCGCCGCTATCCGGAGGATACCCCCGCCATACCACACCGCCATTCCGCAGACAGACCACTAGTTTGTTTCCAGCAACCCCACGAGGAGTCCTGTACCGGTGTTCGAATCCCTGACAGCCCGCTTCGAGGAGGCGTTCGGTCGTATACGGGGCCGGGGCCGCCTGAGTGAGCGTCAGGTCGACGAAACCCTGCGCGAGGTGCGCCGGGCACTCCTGGAGGCCGACGTGAACCTGGAGGTCGCCGACCGCCTGCTCGACCGGATCCGGGTCCGGGCGGTCGGCGCTGAGGTGATCAAGAGTGTCACGCCAGGCCATCAGGTGGTCAAGATCGTCCACGAGTCCCTCCTCGAGACGTTGGGTACTGAAGCTGTACCCCTGGTACCCACCGATGCAAAACCCCATACCGCGCTGGTGGTCGGGCTGCAGGGCTCGGGCAAGACCACTACCGCCGCCAAGCTGGCCCACCACTACCGGCGCTCCGGGGAGAGCGTTCTGATGGTGGCGGCCGATCTGGTGCGTCCCGGAGCGGTGGAGCAGCTGCACCAGCTGGGTGAACGGATCGGCATCCCCGTGTTCGAGGGCGGTCGAAGGAACCCGGTATCTGTGGTGAGAAGCGCGCTCCGGCAGGCTGACCGGGAGGGTATCGATGTCGTGGTGGTCGACACCGCCGGCCGTTTCCAGATCGACCGGGCCCTGATGAACGAGTTGGGCGCCATGGCTCGCATCGCCTCGCCCCACGAGGTGCTGCTGGTGCTGGACGCCATGACCGGGCAGGAATCGGTGGCGGTGGCCAGAGGCTTCTCGAAGCACATCGATCTGACGGGTGTGGTGCTCTCGAAGCTCGACAGCGATGCCCGGGGCGGTGCGGCTATCTCGGTGAGGGAGGCGACCGGCTACCCGATCAAGTTGGTGGGTACCGGTGAGGCACCCCGCGATCTGGAAGTGTTCCATCCCGAGCGGATGGCGTCCCGCATACTGGGCATGGGCGACGTGCTGACCCTTATCGAGAGGGCTGAGGAGGCCGTAGACCAGCAGCAAGCGGCCGACATGGCTCAGCGCCTGCTCCGGGCCGAGTTCACGCTTGACGATTACATCGAACAGGTGAAGAGCCTGCGCAGGATGGGGTCGGTGGGGGAGCTACTTGGTATGATCCCCGGTGCGCGTCCCGCTATGGCGGATGCGCAGGCGGTAGATCGTGAGGTTGGCCGCTCGGAGGCGATCATCTGCTCGATGACCCCCGCCGAACGGGCTAACCCCAAGGTCATCGACGGCAGTCGCAGGCGCAGGATCGCCCTGGGTTCGGGAACTTCCGTTCAGGATGTGGTCGGTCTGGTACGGCAGTTCAACCAGATGCGCGGCATGTTCCAGTCGCTGTCCCAGGGCAAGACCAGGATAGGTTTGCCCGGCATGCGCGGCGGGTTCCCGGGAATACCGGCCGGCGGCCTGCCGGGCGGTCTAACCGGTCCGGCTATGAAAGGTTCGGCCGGTAGCGGTCGTCGCCGTCCGGCAGGTAGACCGAAGAAGCAACCAAGAACTCCGAAAAAGCTTCAGAAGAAAAAGAAAAAGAGGTGACGAATGGCGGTGAGGATCCGCCTCAGGCGAATGGGTAAGAAGAAGCAGCCGACCTACCGGGTGGTGGTGGCCGATGCGCGATCTCCCAGGGACGGTCGCATCATCGAGTCGATCGGTCGCTATGACCCCCGCGGGGAGCCTTCGCTGGTCGAGATCGACAATGACCGGGCCCGGTACTGGCTGGGCACCGGGGCACAACCCACCGAGCGGGTGCAGAAGCTACTTGAGATCTCCGGGGCGGTCACGCAACCGAAGGTGTCCAGGGCGGGTGTCTACCGTCTCGACGACCCTCCGCCAAGCCCGCCCCCCGATGCCGACCCCCCGGAATCGCCGGAGGGTGCCGACGAATCGGCCGCGGAAGAACCGGCCGTCTCTCCGGAGGAAAGTGAACCTGTCGGAGAGGACCAGCAGGAAGGTGGATCATGAGCGGCGCGATTGTCGAACGTGTTATCCGGTACGTGGTTACTTCGATCGTTGACGATACGGAGGCCGTCGAGGTCACGATGATCGACCAGGGCGAGGACAGGATGCTCGCCGAGGTAAAGACGGCTCCCGGCGAGATGGGTCGAGTCATCGGCCGGGGTGGAAGGGTGGCGCGGGCCATCCGGACCGTCGCCCAGGCAGCCGCCGAGGAGGAAGGCCTCACCGTCGGGGTGGAATTCGTCGATTGATCGGCCGGCACGGGTCGGGCGTCAGGAGGCAGCCGCGGTAGGCACGCCTCCAGCATGCGGCGCCGGGCGACCTGGGGAACCGGTCGTGGTCGGGCAGATCGTCAGCCTCCACGGGATGGACGGCGGCGTGCGGGTCCGGGTCGAGTCCGACCATCCGCAACGCTTCGTCCCGCCGGCCCGGTTTCGTACCGGGCTACCCGATGCCCCTCTCCTGGTCCTCAGGAGCGTCCGAGCCGGCTCTGGGGACCCGATCGCCGAGTTCGCAGGTGTCACCTCCGCAGAGCAGGCGAAGCGCTTGGTCGGTGCGGATCTCCTGATCAATGAGACGGATAGGAGGGCGCTGGAGCCCGGCGAGTACTGGCCCGATCAGCTGATCGGGCTGAACGTGCGGGTTGGGTCCTCGATCGTCGGCGTGGTGGACGATCTGATCGAGGCCCCACAGGACCGGCTCGTGGTCAGGTGCCATGACGGCTCCGTGGCAGAGGTCCCCTTCGTGCAGCCCCTCGTGCCGGAGGTCGACTTGGCCGGGGGATGGCTCCGCTTGGACCCTCCCGAAGGTCTGCTCGGCCCAACCCCCTCCTAACCCCGAATCTTCCGAGTGGCCACTGATTGTCACGCCTTGTCGAGCAGGGACTTGGCCAGCTCTCTCGCCTGATCCAGGTCCTCGGTGTAATGATCCTGCGGGATCCGCCGGAGGACATCGAACGCGTCGAGGCTGGTCTTGGCGTGGCCGTCCATGCCCATCACTATGCACTCGGTGCGCTCCGCCAGAGCGGTGTCGATCAACCTTCCCACCACCTGGGCGGCGCTCGGGTCCACGTAGAGGGTCTCGGAGAAGTCGAGGATCACCACCTCGTGTTCTCGAATGTCGAGACCGATAGCGGTGGTCATCCGTTTGGCGGAGGCGACAGTGAAGGTCCCTCGCAGTTTGACCAGGCCCACCCGGGCCGAGAACATGTCGAAGTCATCATCGTCCCCGTCGAGGTCCAGGGCGCCGAGGAAGCTCGTGTCGAGCAGGGGAACGGACACGATGCTCTCAAGCTCCAGCAGTTCGAACTGCCGGGCGCTGGTGAGGGCAGCCGCGATCAGACCGATCCCGACGGCCGTCACCAGGTCCACAAAGACAGCGAACACCACCGTGATCAGCATGACCAGAAAGTGATGGCGCTGGATGAAACGGAAGCGGACAAAGAAGCGCCAGTCGATGATGTCGAAGCCCACCTTTGCCAGGATGCCGGCCAGAACGGCGTGGGGAATCCGGTCGATGTATCGCCCCAGGCCCAGGACGAGGGCCAGGATGATGGTGGCGCACATCACACCCGAGACCCGGGTACGGCCACCGGCGCGGATGTTGGCCGCGGTGCCCGTCGTGGCGCCGGCGCCGGGGATGGCGCCGATCAATCCGGCGACGACGTTACCCATGCCCACCCCGATCAGTTCCCGGTTGGGGTTGTGGTCGTCGCCCGTCATCGAGTCCGCCACGAGAGCGGTGAGGAGGCTGTTGATCGATGCGATCAGGGCGATCGTCAGAGCCGGGAGGGCCGAATCGGCGAGGGTGGCGAGGGTCAGCGAAGGCAGGGTGATCCCGGGGAGCCCGGTCGGCACCGTGCCGATGCTGGGAGCATCGGTGAAGACCGTCATACCCAGCACGGTCCCCACTACCAGAGCCACCACGGAGGTCGGCAGGATCGTCCGGAGCCGTTGAGGCCAGATGATGCTGACCCCGATGGCGGTGGCACCCACAGCGACGGCACCCAGGTTGATGTTGGCGAGCGCGTCGGGCCATCCTCGCACGGCCGCCAGCGCGCCCCCCAACGCGTGCGGCGCGCCTAGCAGCGGCAACGTGGTCACGAACAGGATGATGCCGCCAACCCCGGTGGTGAACCCGGACACAACCGGGTAAGGGGTGTAGGCCACGTAGCTACCGAGCCGCCACGCACCGATGAGAATCTGGAAGATGCCCGCCAGAACAGCCACCGTGAGGGTCTGGGTCAGGCTCTCGCCGGTGGAGATGAACACGACGGAGATGGCCACGGCCAGCGGCGCGGTCGGGCCCGAGATCTGGGTGTTGGTACCTCCGAATAGGGCGGCGAAGAAGCCGACCGCGATGGCGCCGTACAATCCGGCGATGGCTCCCAGGCCCGATGCCACCCCGAAGGCCAGCGACAACGGCAGAGCAACCACCGCCGCAGTGATGCCTCCGAACGCATCATCCCGGAAGTTGCTCAGGTTGTATTCCACGCGCCGTCTACTTTACCCCGGTCTGCCACGCGCGTACCGAGCCGCCCGCGTACCGCTCTAAGATCCGTAGCTCGAATGGGCAACCCACCTCCCGACCACCAGCTTGCTGTCGACTACATAGACGGGAAGCTGGATACGAAACCGCTGTTCGAGCTCGCGGGCCGGATGCGGGACGAGGGGCGGGGACGCACGATCACCTACAGCCCCAAGGTGTTCGTTCCGATCACCACCCTCTGCCGGGACGTCTGCACCTACTGCACCTTCGCCAAGCCACCCGGAGCAGGAGGCGAGTATTTGACGCCCGATGATGTGCTGGCAATCGCCGAGGCCGGTGATGCGGCCGGGTGTTTCGAGGCGCTCCTCACGCTGGGGGACCGTCCCGAGGAACGCTGGCCCCAGGCCCGAGAGTTCCTTCGCTCCCAGGGTCACGACACCACGATCGGCTACGTCCGGGCGATGAGCGAGCTGATCGTGGAGAGTACGGGTCTGTTCCCCCATGCGAATCCCGGGATCATGACCATCCACGATATCGAGGCATTGCGTTCTACCAACGTGTCGATGGGCCTGATGCTCGAGAACATCTCTCCCCGGCTGATGGAGCCCGGGATGCCGCACTACAACTGCCCCGACAAGGATCCGGCCGTTCGGATGAGGACGATCGAGAACGCCGGTGCGGCCCGCGTTCCGTTCACAACCGGGATCCTGGTGGGGATCGGCGAGACCACGCCCGAGATCGTCGACAGCCTGTTCGCCATCCGGGAGGTCCATGCCCGCTGGGGCCACATACAGGAGGTCATCATCCAGAATTTCCGGGCCAAGGCCGACACCCTCATGCGCAGGTCGGCCGAGCCCATCCCGGCGTGGTTCGCTCGGGTGGTGGCGGTGGCTCGCTGGATCTTCGGACCGGAGATGAACCTTCAGGTGCCCCCCAACCTCACCGAGCGGTACGAGATCTACCTGGACGCCGGCATCAACGATTGGGGTGGCGTGTCACCGCTCACGATAGATTGGGTGAACCCGGAGGCGCCCTGGCCCCACTTGGACGAGCTGCGGGCCCGGACCGAGGGCCGTGGATTCGAGCTCATGTCTCGCCTGCCCGTCTATCCGGAGTTCATCACCGAGGCGTGGATAGACCCCGGCCTTATCGGACGGGCGAGCGGTGCGACCGATGACCACGGGTACGTTAGGAGTGTGCAGGACAATGCCCAGTTGGCCGGATAGTCGGCAACGTAACCTTCGGTCAACCAGCGGCGGGCCAACCCGTCCTCGTCCTTTTCAGTACCCTCCCAGTCACCTGGAGGCATCCGTATGAAAATATGGGCCCACACCGACATCACGTTCTGCCGCCTTCGGCCGGCCCACCGGGTCACGGAGGCGACGGCAGCCACGCGCCGCGCCGAAGGCACCACCACCCTTGAACTGCCAAGCCCGGACGACCGGTCCGTAACCGCCTGCATGTCCGGAGGATTGCTTCCGGTGTCCGTAGGTGTAGCCGATGGAGAGGTCATCTCCTGGGTGGTCCCACCGGATGAGGCTCTGGATCTGTCGGGTCGAGGGGTTGGCGGCTGGCGACTCACGGTGGTCCACGCGGACAACCGGTCCGAGGTGATCGACGCCCTGGCAAGAACAGGAGCCGCTTTCCTGCGAACCAGGCGGAGCCGGGTGGGCGAAGCCGCGGACATCTGCGGCCTTCCTGCCATCGCCGCGCGACCCTCGGTGTTTGCCGACTCGGTAGGGGAAGCCGTCACCGCGGTCGATGAAGGCGCCCGCGACCTCCTGCTGCGTGATTGGGATACTGAGCGGATCGGCGAACTCAGGGTGGCGCTGGGAGGCCGGTTGGTCGAACGGGTGGCCGTGCCCGGCGGGATCACAGTGGACGCGGCCCGGGACGCGCTGGCCCGCGATCTGTACAAGGTGTACCTGGACCTGGTCGACGGGAGCGGGTATGCCCGGCCTCGGTACGCATGGGCGCCCGGTATGGCGGCCTCGCCTCCTCTCAGCCAGCGGAGGATCTCGGCGGCCTGGCCGGATGCTCTGTGGACGGACGGAGCCTGGCCCGGGATGGCCCAGGCATCGCCGGAGGTTCGGGCCATACTCGATCGGTCGATCGAGGCGACGCCGCCCACGGTGCCGGAGATCGTCACGCTCCTGTCGGCTCGCGGCGATGACGTGGACGCCATAGCCGCCGTGGCGGACGTCCTCCGGAGGGAACGGGTGGGAGAGACCGTTACCTACGTGGTGAACCGCAACATCAACTACACCAACGTATGTTACTTCCGATGCGGCTTCTGCGCCTTCTCGAAGGGTCCCCGTAGCCTGAACCTGCGCGGTGACCCCTATCTCATGTCCATCGAGGAGGTGGTGAATCGCACCACCGAGGCTGCGGAGCGAGGCGCTACCGAGGTATGCCTCCAAGGGGGGATACACCCTGAGTTCACCGGCCGGTTCTACGTGGACGTGTTGTCGTCGATCAAGGCGGCGGCACCGGAGATGCACGTCCACGGCTTCACCCCGCTGGAGGTGTGGCAGGGGGCGGAGACCCTCGGCATGTCGATCCGGGCATTCCTGGAGATGCTCAAGGAGGCCGGTCTCGGCACCTTGCCCGGGACTGCGGCGGAGATTCTCGATGATCGGATCCGCAAGCACCTCTGCCCCGACAAGATCCGCACGTCGCAGTGGGCCGAGGTAATGCTCACCGCCCATGAGTTGGGTCTCAGGTCGACCTCCACCATCATGTTCGGACACATCGACGACCACCTGGCATGGGCCAACCACCTGGAGGTGATCCGGGAGATCCAGCGCCGTACGGGCGGCTTCACCGAGTTGGTGCCGCTTCCGTTCGTCCACATGGGAGCTCCTATCTACCTCAGGGGCCGGGCGCGGCCCGGCCCCACCTGGGATGAGGTGGTCCTGGTTCATGCGGTTGCTCGCTTGGCCCTGGACGGTCTGGTTCCCAACATCCAGGGGTCGTGGGTGAAGCTGGGCCTGGACGGTGCCGCCCGGCTCCTGTCGGCCGGATGCAATGACCTGGGAGGCACTTTGATGAACGAGACGATCTCGCGTGCGGCGGGGGCGTCACACGGCCAGGAGGTCCATGCGGCGGAACTCGATGCGACCATCGTGGGAGCGGGGCGTATCCCGGCCCGGCGCAATACGCTGTACGAGGTGGTCGGGGGCCGGGTCAGCCCTCTTATCTGAGGGTGGGCGGTCGCCTGCGCGGTATAGCGGAGGGTACTAAAAGTGTCTGGTTGGCCCAACAGTCGACAACCCCAGGTCCAGATGTCGCGGGCCAACCTATCCCCGCCTTTTTCAGCACCCTCCTCGGGGATCGAGGCAGGAGGGCCGGATCCATGATCGACGTGGCAGTCATCACCCTGTTCCCCGGGTTCTTCACCGGTCCGACCGGGGTGGGAGTGGTCGCGAAAGCCCTGCGAACCGGAGCTATGGATCTGAGTTTCATCAACCTCAGGGAGTACGGGATCGGCGTTCATCGCCAGGTCGACGATGCCCCCTTCGGAGGTGGCGCGGGGATGGTGCTGATGCCCGGGCCGCTCGCTGATGCCATCGAGAGCCGACTCCATTCCCACAAGGTGCTGTTGACACCGGCCGGACAGCCTCTCCACCAGACCACGCTGGACCGGCTGGCCCGGTGCGAGGCGCTGACCCTGGTATGCGGCCGGTACGAGGGCCTGGACGAGCGATTCGTAGAGGAATTCATTGACGAGGAGGTCTCGCTGGGCGACTTCGTCCTAGCCGGAGGAGACGCCGCCGCGCTGGCCGTCATAGAAGGGGTGGCCCGCCTGCTCCCCAGCGTGCTCGGTAACCCTCGATCGCTGGAGAGCGAGTCGTTCCGCAACGGCCTGCTCGAGGAGCCGCAGTACACCCGTCCAGCCGTGTTCAGGGGTCGATCCGTGCCTGAAATCCTGGTGTCGGGGGATCACGGCCGGATCGAGGTCTGGAGAGAGGCCCAACGGGTGAGACGAACTCGGGAGCGACGCCCCGACCTGATCGAATAGGAGGATGCCGAGAAGGACGGGGATGGGTTGGTTCCGCGATGTGTCGGCCACGGGGTTTCGTTGTCGACTATCGGGCCAGTTGGGCACTTTCAGTACCCTCCTAGTTGCCGGTTCCAGCCGGTTCTCGTTGGAATCGGCCCTCGGAACGGGGTAGACTGCCTGCGCTGCTTACCCTGTCCGGCAGACCCACGATCTCTCGAAGCAGCCGGATCGCGGGACCGGCAGGATCGCAATCGTGAGGAGACCTCGATGAACGACCTCCAGCATGTTGAGCGCGCCCATCTGCGCGAGGAAGTGCCTGAGTTCCGTCCCGGCGACACCGTCAAGGTACATGTTCGCGTGGTCGAGGGCGGTCGGGAGCGTATCCAGATGTTCGAAGGAGTGGTGATCGCCCGGGACGGAGGCGGCCTTTCCGAGACCTTCACCGTCCGGAAGATCAGCTTCGGTATCGGAGTGGAGCGCATCTTTCCGGTTCATGCCCCGATCGTCCAGAAGATCGAGGTGACCCGCCGCGGCCAGGTCCGCCGCGCCAAGCTCTATTACCTGAGGGGGCGGGTCGGTAAGGCGGCCCGCATCAAGGAACGGCGCTAGCCCCGGGCGGGTGACAAAGAACTCCTCTGTCAGCGGACATCCGGCCGGCGCGTTGATCGGCCACGGGTGAACGACCTGCCGCCTCCCCCCCAAGCCGGTCCGGCCCGGTCCGGTACGGAAGCTGTCCAGTCACAGGCGCACGCCGCGGCGCCACTCCCAACAGGTCGTCGCCCCGGCGCCCGGTTCGCGCGAGAGGCGATCGGCGTGCTGCTCCTGGCCTTGCTGGTGGCGATACTTGTCAAGGTCTTTCTCGTCCAGGCCTTCTTTATCCCTTCCGAGTCGATGGTTCCCACGTTGGAGATCGATGATCGGGTGTTGGTGAGCAGGATCGCTTACCTTCTCGATGATCCGGACCGGGGTGAGGTGATCGTCTTCGACATGCCGATGGAGTACGAGGATCCCCCCGAGCCGATCTGGGAGAGCATGGTTCGCCACGTTGTCGAGGCGGTCGGTATCCGGGTGGCCCGAGTCGAGGATCTGATCAAGCGGGTCATTGCGGTGGGTGGAGACAAGCTCGAGGTCCGGAATAACCGGGTGATGGTCAACGGCGTTGTACTGGATGAGCCCTACGTGCCGCCCGGAGCGCGGATGGCCGACCTCGGCCCGATCTATATACCCGACGGGCATGTGTGGGTGATGGGTGACAACCGTGACAACAGCCGCGACAGCCGGAGTTTCGGGCCGGTTCCTGCCGACACCATCGTGGGACGTGCCTTCATCCGGTTCTGGCCCCTGTCTCGCCTGGACGGGCTGTAGCCACGACTCTTCTAGATGCTAGTTTATAGTTGCTTATTGCAGCTTATATTGACAACTACTGACTACCGACTACTAATTACTGACATGTCACAGACGGGCCGTAGGTTGGGTGGAGCGGCCGGCTCACCGGGGCGGCCTGTACCGCAGACCAGGAGGCCCGATTGATATGCCGGAGAGGGAGTTCAGTGCCCACCGGCGCCACCTGGGCGCGTTCGGGGAGCGGGTGGCGGCCTCGTTCCTGGAACGGAACGGGGTCCGGGTGCTCGGGAGGAACATCCGGATCGGCAGGGGAGAGCTCGACCTGATCGCAGTGGACCGGGCAGGCCGGTTCGTTGTGGAGGTGAAGAGCGGTACGGAGACGTTGGACGAGCACCCCCGGTGGAACTTCACGGACCGCAAGGCGCGGCAGGTGGTGCGGATGGCTCGGTCTCTGGGAATCCGCCGGGTCGATCTGGTCACTGTCGTGGTCGGCGAGGACGGCGTAGAGATCGAGTGGTACCCACGGGTCGCGTAGGAGGGCACTGACGACCTTCTGGGTGGCCCCAGGGCCGGCAACGAAACCCCAGGTCGAGGTGTAGCGGGCCAACCTGTCCCCGTCTATTCTTGGCTCCTGTCTAGCCGGACCCGCCGACCTCCAACCCGCCGTCGCTCCTTGTTCCAGCATCCCTTGTGCCAGTGTCGGCGCAGGTCCGGGTCCTCGTGGGGTACCACCACGAGGTGATACCGCCCCTTCGGGATGGTTTGCCCGCAACCTCCGCATTCGTAGGCCTTGAGAGCCGAGGAGGGCTGGACCGGACGGACGCTCAGCTGCCCAGGAAGGCCCATGCCACCAGGGCGGCTGTCACGGCGATCGCTCCCACCACCATTGCCAGATCGGCTGCCCGGCGCTCCTGCTTTCGGAAGGGGTTGAATCCCATGTGCCGATGTTATCTCGCACTCGCCCGAGGTTGGTCCCCGTAGCCATCACGGGAACTTTCGCGTTCTCGAGGATCGTGTCACATCCCCTCTCCATGCTTGAGGTCATGTTCGCATCAACCAACTCCGTAGCCCTGGTCGGCGTAGAGGCGCGCGCCGTGAGGGTGGAGGCTCATGTAGGAGGAGGAGAGAAAGGCCGTCTGAACGTGGTGGGCTTGCCCGATACCGCGGTTCGGGAGGCCAAGGACCGGGTCATGGCGGCCATGTCGGTGGCGGGCTACCGATTCCCCGCCAGAACGGTGACGGTGAATCTGGCGCCGGCAGACCTTCCCAAGTCGGGGAGTGCGTACGACCTTCCCATCGCCATGGCGTTGCTGGCCGCGGCCGGCGAGATCCCGAAGAGCGCCTGCCAGGTGGTCGCCCTGGGTGAGTTGGCTCTCGACGGGAGCATCCGGCCCGCCCGGGGCGGGCTCGGAGCGGCCATCGTGGCGTCGGATATGGGACTCCCATGCCTCCTGCCCCCGGGAGCCGCCGAGGAGGCGGGCATCGTCTCGTCAGCCAAGGTGCAGATGGCGGGATCGCTGGGTGCCGCGATAGCGGCCGCACTGGGAGAGGGTGACTTTCGGCCACTGCCACCGGTCGAGCCGCCCACCGTGTCCATGCCCGACCTCTCGGAGGTGAGAGGCCAGCCACTCGCGAAGCGGGCGCTCGAAGTGGCAGCCGCCGGCGGGCATCACCTGCTCCTGGCGGGAGCGCCGGGATCAGGCAAGACGATGCTGGCTCGATGCATGCCGGGCGTACTGCCACCACTTGACGAGAAGGCCGCTCTGGAGGTGGCGCAGGTCTGGTCGTCAGCAGGGCGGCCCAGACCCTCGTTGTTCCAGCCTCCCATCCGATCGCCGCACCACACGGCCACCACGGCAGCCGTAATCGGCGGGGGATCGGGCATGCCTGTACCGGGCGAGCTCAGCATGGCGCACCGCGGCGTGCTCTTCCTGGATGAGCTCGGGGAGTACCCACCGAGCCTGCTGGACGGACTCCGCCAGCCGCTGGAAGAGGGTCAGGTGACCATCGCGCGTAAGGGTATATCGGTCACGTTCCCGGCCATGGTCCAGCTGGTGGCGGCCACCAATCCGTGCCCCTGTGGATACCACGGTGACAACCGGCATCCGTGCTCCTGTTCGGACCGCATGAAGCAGCGCTACAAGCGGCGCCTGTCTGGGCCCCTCATGGACCGCTTCGATATCAGGGTCAAGGTTGCCAGGGTGGATCCGGACGCGATGATCGGCCCGCCCGAGGAGCCTTCGATCGAGGTGGCAAAGCGGATAGCAGCGGCACGTGAGGCACAGGAGCTACGCGGGGCTCGCAACCGCGAGTTGAGCCGGACCCAACTCGATTCCATGGAGGCGGCCCTGGGCGCCCGGCGGTTGGTCGAGGGCGCCCTCCGGCATGGCAGCCTCACCGGACGGGGCTTCGACCGGGTCCGCCGGTTGTCCCGCACCATCGCCGATCTCGATGGGTCAATCGCGGTCGAAGAACCTCACGCCGCCGAGGCACTGGCCCTGAGGGGGTTGGTATGACCTACGACCCTGACGCTCTCATCAGGTTGGCCCATGTGGGGATGCACCCGGATCGGCTCCGCAACCTCGTAAGGAAAGCCGGAACCCCTACGCGGGTCCTGAGGAAGATCGAGATCGGCAAGCTGTCGGTCCCGGCTCTCGCTCGGGAAGCGGCCGCTGTCCCCGCTGACGAGCGCAGGGAGCAGCTCAGCCGAGCCGGGATCGACTTTCTGGTTGGAGGCGAGGCAGGTTTTCCAGGCCGGCTCGGCGACCTGGATGACGCCCCGCTGTTCCTGTTCCAGAAGGGAGGGCCGTTCCAGGGTAGGGCGGTGGCGATCGTGGGTACCCGCGCCTGCACCACCTACGGGAGACGCTTGGCTGAAAGATACGGAGAGGCCGTGTCGCGAGCCGGCTGGTGGGTGGTGAGCGGGCTGGCCAAGGGCATCGATGGCGCCGCCCACCGCGGTTCGTTGCGTGGTCCCACACCGGGTATTGCCGTGCTGGGTTCCGGGGTGGACGTGTGGTACCCGAGCCGGCACCGCGAACTCGGGATGTCACTCCTGGAGATGGGCGGTGCTGTGTGGAGCGAGGCCCCTCCCGGGGCCCGCCCGCTCGGCTGGCGCTTCCCGCCCAGGAACCGGCTCATATCAGGAGTCGCCCATGCCGTGGTCGTAGTGGAGGCCGGCGCCAAGGGAGGCGCGCTGGTGACCGCCAGGATGGCCCTTGAGCAGGGCCGCGATATCTTCGCAACTCCTGGTGACGTAGGCAGACCCAGCTCGGTGGGGTGCAACTTCTTGATCCGGGACGGCGCCTTTCCTGTCCTGGATGCCGACGACCTGCTGGAAAGCCTGGAGCTGGCCATGGGACCGTCTCCCGGCGCCACACCGTCCGAGGCATCCGCGGCAGCGGGCGATCCGGGCCTTCCTGTGGCGGAATTCCTTGCGACTCTGGGCGAAGGCCCTGTTTCGGGGATGGCCGAGCTGGGGCGCTTGATGGCTCAGGGGGCGGTGACGATCGACGGTGACGGAATGGTGGTGGCCCTTCCCGGCGCCCCGGTCCCGCGCGACTGACCATGAGCGGTCTGTCTGCGAAATGAGTTGGTGTGTTCTGGCTGTCATCCCACACCACCGTTCCGCATACAGATCACTGGCTACGCTGGCGCCATGCAATTGACGGTGCTGGGCGCCAACGGCACTTATCCGACCACCGGACGCCCCGCCTCCGGATACCTGGTTTCCGACGGCGAGACGAACCTCTGGATGGACGCGGGGCCGGGCACATACCTGGCTCTGTGCAACGAGTTGGACCCGATGGAGATCGATGCTGTGTTCCTATCCCATCGGCATCCCGACCACTGCTCCGACATCTTCGCCCTGTATCACTCGGTCGCCTACGGGCGGGGCCGCCGGGGCCGGATCCCGGTCGTCTGTCCGGAAGGCCTTGCCGAAGCGCTCGCTGCGTTCTTGCAGCACCCGGCGGCACTCGACAGCGCATTCGAGTTCGTCACCGCGGGCGACGGTGATTCGCTCCGGTTGGGGTCGATGGACGTCTCGATGGTGAGGACCAACCATCCTCCGCCCACCCTTGCCCCGCGCCTATCGGCGGGGGAGCGCTCGGTCACCTACACCGCCGACACCGGTCCGAGCGACGCGGTCGCATCGCATGCGGCGGGATCGGACTTGCTGCTGGCCGAGGCGAGCATGTCCGGCAGGAGGGGTCCTGACTCCTATCCCCACCACATGACCGGCGCCGACGCCGGAACCATGGCCGCCAAGGCTGGCGTCGGGCGTCTTGTGCTGACCCACATCCCAGCCCATGTGGATCCCGGCCGGATCGTGGCGGAAGCGGAGTCCGAGTTTGATGGCCAGGTCGCGCTGGCCGTACCCGGCGCTCGCCTGACGGTGTAACGAGAGAGGTGGTGCGCATATGAGTTTTTCGAGGGAGAGACCTGCCGACGAGTTGAGGCCGATCAGGATCACCCAGGGCTATACCGAGATGACGCCCGGCTCGGTGTTGATCGAGATGGGTCGTACCGTGGTGCTGGCCACCGCTTCGGTCGCGGATACGGTGCCGCATTGGATGCGGAATACCAAGCGGGGATGGGTGAAGGCCGAGTACGCCATGCTCCCGGGATCGGGCAACCAGCGTATCTCACGGGGTGCCTACACATCGGGGCGTCCCAAGGAGATTTCCAGGCTCATCGGTCGCTCCCTTCGCTCGGTGGTGGCCCTGGAGAAGATGCCCGACGCGATGGTCACTGTGGATTGTGATGTGATCCAGGCCGACGGAGGAACGCGCACAGCGTCGGTTAACGCGGGATGGATCGCCCTTCACGACGCCCTGGAGTGGGCGGTGGGCGAGGGGCTTGTGGCGAAGAACCCGCTGCTCGACAGGGTGGCCGCCATCTCGGTGGGGTTGGTTGGAGGCATGGCAGTGCTCGACCTGGAATACGTGGACGACGTGGCGGCGTCGGTGGATTTGAACGTGGTCATGACCGGGCGCGGCTTGCTGGTGGAGGTCCAGGGCACCGCCGAAAAGCTCCCGTTCAGCCGGGCGGAGCTGGATGAACTTCTTGACCTGGCCGCGGGCGGGATCGCCCGGATCGCAGAGCTCCAGGGGGAGTTGGTGGCCGGGTGAGCCATACGGTCATCGGCCGCGCCGTGGTGGCCTCCAAGAACCCGGACAAGATCGCCGAGCTCGAAACGTTGCTGACCCGCCATGGGTTGGTCGCCGACTTGGTCCGTGGGATGGATTGGCCCGATGTGGTGGAGGACGCCCCCACGCTGGAGGGCAACGCCCTCCTCAAGGCCCGCCAGGTGGCGCGCAGCACCGGCTTGCCCTCGATCGCCGACGATACCGGTCTGGAAGTGGAAGCACTGGGAGGAGCACCGGGAGTCCACACAGCCCGCTACTCGGGTCCGGACGCCACCTACCGGTCGAACGTTGACGCTCTGCTGGAGGCCCTCCGGGGCGTCGAGGATCGGAGGGGCCGTTTCCGGACCGTGGTGGTTGCAATCCTGGCGGACGGCACAGAAGTGGTAGCGGAAGCAGAGTTGGTCGGAGAGATCACGTTGGAGCGGCGCGGATCCTCCGGATTCGGATACGACCCGGTCTTCGCGGTGGATGGCCGCACTCTGGCGGAGATGGAGCCGCAGGAGAAGGACCTGATCAGCCACCGGGCTCGTGCCATCCGTGCGCTGGCGCATGCGCTGACCGCCAGAACACGCCTGGTTGTTTCACCGCCGGCCCACTAGAATGTTCTGTGGGTCGCTAGCTCAATCTGGCAGAGCAACGGACTCTTAATCCGCAGGTTCCGGGTTCGAGTCCCGGGCGACCCACTCCCGGGACGGTTCCGCAGCGGTCAACAGCGTCCCTCGTCGCGGGTGTGGCGGAACGGTAGACGCGCCAGGTTTAGGTCCTGGTGGGCAATGCCCGTGGGGGTTCGAGTCCCTCCACCCGCACTGTTAGTGGCCAGTGGCCGGTTTCAAGTGGCCACTGGTGGCCGGGAAGCAAACAAGTTCCTTTGCGCCCTTGAGCCTGTTGGGTTGGAAGCTGTCGTTCCCGGGTAACGGTTCACTGACCACTGACTACTGGAAGGACACGAATACCGGCAGGGGGGTGAGCTCCAGCACCTGTTCGGGTGTGGCGGTGGGGGAATCCTCATCGTAGAAGTTCTTCCAACCCCACCAGAACCGGCCGGCGTCGGGTTCGCGGGTCAGGGCGTTCCAGGTGCTGTACTTGGCCGCCAGACTTCCCTGCCCGTCCATCTGGATCAGCACTGCCAGCTCGGGCGGCGTCTCGATCAGGCTGCGGTTCGTGATCATGGAAAACCGGAACTGGTGGACGATGAAAAGCTTCTGGGGGAGCGCTTCCTCGCGGACGATGGCCGCAAGCCATTCGACCACCCGGTTGATCTCCGCCGCGTCGACCGTACCGATCTGGCGCAGATGGACCTGATCGGGCTTCAGCCTCCACTCAGGATCGAGGGCCAGGCCGACATGGGGTAGGCGCAGGAACTCCTCGTATATCTTCGCCTGGGTCAGGAAGTCGGTACGTCCCGGCTGCAGGTCCAGGACCACGTAGACATCGTTGGCGGCTGCGATCTCGATCCACGGCCGGATCACATCCCGGGCCGTTTCGGACGAGTAGTCGCCGTCCCCGCCGGCTCCGGCCGAGGCAACAGTGGCGATTATCTCGAACGTGGGAACTACGCTCAAGCCGTCCGCGCCGTAGCCCTCCATTATCGATCGGAGCCGGTTGACGGCTTCCTCGGGGCCTTGCTCGCCCAGCACTCCGAGGGCGGATGTCACCGGATGGCCGTAAACGGCCACGAGGCGGCGCCCGTCGCCCTCTCCGAACATGATGAGGCCGCCCCCGGGGATCTCGTCGTTCCGCCGTACCACCTCCAGCTGCCAGGCAGCATCCTCCTCGAAATCGGAAAGCAGGTCCACCCTGGTAGCACCGGCAATCATCTCCCGGGCATAGGCCGGAAGGGCTCGGATGTCCCCCTCCACGGCAACCACGCCGACACCGATCTGGATGCCGAGGGCCATCAGCGAGGCGGGTGTCTGGGCCGGGTCCACCAGCCAGACGCGGTCAGGAGCCATCGGATTGGACGGGAATGCCGCTCCCCAATCGACCGCCATCGGCTCAACGGTGAATCCGGCGAGCGCGTCGCGGAGTATCCCCTCGTCAAAGCCGGCGGCCACGATCCGTTCCGGCGCCAGCCGGTGAAGCTCGGTTATCAAGCGATCGTCGAACCACCCTCCGACGAGGAGCAAGGGCCCTCGAATACCGCTCGCCGCCATCGTGGTTATGGCCGGCGGATGGGTGGCGAAGGCCAGACCGACTTCGTGAGCACACGCAAAAGCGGCCTGCGAGATCTCGACGCTGGCCGGACCGGGCGCGGTCTCGGTGAGGCGGAAATCCGCCGGGATACGAGGTGAGCAGTGCCTCTCCGCCGGGGATGGTGTGGAGGCCGCCTGGGAGGAGGCCTCTTCGGATCGATCCCCCAGCTGGGTGACTTGACCGGTATCGGCAGAGGCCGTATCTGCGGCGAGTTCCCCGACGGGCGTTGCCGGATCGGCCGGTGGGGGGTCCTCCACAGTGCCCGACGGTGGGGCTTGCTCCGTCGACTCTCCGTCCGATGGCCAGTACAGGGCGATGGCAGCCAGGAGGGCGACTGCCGCAGTCAGACCTGCCGCGAAACGGAGAACCCGGTTCCCACGTGTGCTCGTAGGGTTAGAATCCATGTTCAACGAGCGCTCCTGAGGGTGCTCGACCGGGCTGTGGCGCAGCTTGGCAGCGCGCCTGCTTTGGGAGCAGGAGGTCGTCGGTTCGAATCCGACCAGCCCGACCTGAACTTCCCGGTAGCAGGCGGTGTGAAGGCTAGCCGTTCGCTCCTCGTTTTTCGCGGACCTGTCCGGCAAGGGCGCGCCCTTGCCGAGTCGACATGGCATGTATTATGGAGAGGACCGGCGGGTGTAGCTCAATGGTAGAGCTCCAGCCTTCCAAGCTGGTGGTGAGGGTTCGATTCCCTTCACCCGCTCTGACGGATGAGTCCTGGACCGGGCTGCTGGAGCGTAGGGCTGTGATTAGCCCCCGTAGCTCAGTGGACAGAGCAGGAGCCTTCTAAGCTCTTGGTCGGAGGTTCGAATCCTTCCGGGGGCGCGCCACGATCGGTACTGATCCGGATATGGCGGGTCCGAGACAAAAAGGAGCCGGGTGTAGCGCCCGGCGCATGGTGGCCGTAGCTCAGCCTGGTTAGAGCGCCTGGTTGTGGTCCAGGAGGTCGGGGGTTCGAGTCCCCTCGGTCACCCCGGTGTGAGTCGTTCGACCGCGCCTTGCCGGACTCCTGGGAGTGTCGTGTCATTCACCGTTGCTGAAGTGAGCGCGTTCGAGCGCCGTGTCACCCTTCTGATCGACAGCAATCGCCTCGAGGCGGCCCACTCGCGCGCCGCCCGGAGGCTGGCGCGCGACATCCATGTGAACGGTTTCCGCCGCGGCAAGGCGCCCCGCCGCATGGTGGAGCGGGTGGTCGGCAAGGAGCGGGTCCGCAACGAGGCCATCGAGGACCTGCTCACGGACCGTCTCCCCGAGGTATGGGAAGGCACCGGCCTGACGCCGGCGGTCTCGCCGGTGGTGGATGGCATCAGGGAGGTCGCCAAGGGTGTCGAGGTGGACCTCTTCGTGAGCCTCTGGCCTACGCTGACCACTCCGCCTGTCTACGAGGGACGGACGGTGGAGCTCGAAGTTCCTGAAGAGATCGGTGAGGAAGCCGTCGAGCGATACTTGGATCGCCACAGAGAACAGTTTGCCGAGCTGGAGACCGTAGAGCGGCCCTGCCGAGCGGGCGACTATGTGGCCATCGACCTCCGATCCTCGTATGACGGGCACCCCCTGGAGGCGCCGTCGGCTACCGGATTCCTGTACGAGCTGGGCGTCGAGGCGCCCGTCGAGGACTTGACCGACCACCTGCTGGGCTGCGAGGCCGGCGCTGTAGTCGAGTTCGAGGCGCCGCTGCGCATCGCGGTCGGAGACCTGACCGAAGGTACGGTGATCGGGGTAACGGTGATCCTCGAGGAGGTCCGGGAAAAGCTCCTTCCCGATCTGGACGATGAGTGGGTATCGGATTTCACCGACTTCGACAGCTTGATCGAACTGCGGGAACAGGTGTTCAAGGACCTGGAGGGAGAGCGCCTCAACTCGTTGCGGAGCCAGCTGCGCGGGGCAGTCCTGACGGAGCTCGCCGAGGAGATGGCGCTCGATATCCCGGCAGCCGTGGTCGACGCATCCTCGATGCGCATGTTCGAGGAGTTCCGTGGACGCCTCGATGAGCAGGGGTCGACAGTCGACGAGTACCTGGAGGCAACGGGCCAGGACATCGAAGCCTTCTTCGGACAACTCCGTGACCGAGCCACGGCGCAGATACAAGTCGGAGCGTTGCTGGATTCGGTTGCCGAGCACACGGGAATGGAGGTCAGGGAAGAGGAACTCCTCGATGCCTACCAGGCCGTCGCCGCGCGAACGGAGCGGTCGGCCGAGACCATTGCCGAGGAGATGGCGGGCAGTGCGCTAGAAAGCAGCGTGCGCGGTGATATCCTGCGGACCCGGGCGCTGGACACACTCATGAGAGGTGTCGTGGCTACGGACGGTGAAGGGGCTGTGATCGACCTCAGGCTCGATCCACCCGATGACCCGGAGAGCGTCGAAGACGAGATCGAGTGAGGAAAGCAGTGAGCGACATCATGCCGCCGGTCGGCGCCGTCACGGATCCTCCGGCCACGGGCTACCTGGTGCCGACTGTCGTAGAGTCCACCAGCCGGGGGGAGCGGGCCTTCGACATCTATTCCCGCCTGCTCAAGGACCGGATCATCTTCCTCGGCACACCGATCGACGACGCAGTGGCCAACCTGGTCATGGCGCAATTGCTCCACCTCGAGTCTGAGGACCCCGACCGTGATGTCAACCTCTATATCAACTCCCCGGGTGGTTCCATCACCAGCCTGTTCGCCATCTATGACACGATCCAGTACATCAAGCCGGACGTCAGCACCGTGTGCATGGGGATGGCCGCCTCGGCCGCGGCGGTGATCCTGGCCGGCGGCGCCCAGGGGAAGCGGTTCGCCCTGCCGCACGCCCGGGTGATGCTGCACCAGCCCCAGGGAGGGGCGAGCGGACAAGCCACGGATATCGAGATACAGGCCCGCTTGATCGTCCAGATGCGAGAACAACTCAACCGGATCCTGGCCCTTCACACCGGCGAGAAGTACGAGAAACTGGCACAAGACACCGACCGCGACTTCTGGATGCTTGCCGAGGAGGCCAGAGACTACGGGGAGCATGGAATCGTGGACGCGGTGCTGACCAGTCGCGAGTTGGTGGCGGTCGAGGACCTCTGAGGCGTGGCTACCAAGTACGGGGACGGGAGCGATCTGCTCAAATGTAGTTTCTGCGGCCATTCGCAGAAGCAGGTCAAGAAGCTCATTGCCGGGCCTGGGGTCTACATCTGTGACGAGTGCGTCCTGCTCTGCACAGAGATCCTCGACGACGACCTCTCCACCAAGGAGTCCGAGCACGACGGGGAGTTGCCCAGGCCGTCCGAGGTTTACGACTTCCTGGAGGGCTACGTTATCGGGCAGGAGCGCGCCAAGAAGACCCTGGCCGTGGCGGTGTATAACCACTACAAGCGGGTGCGAGCCGGAACACCCCGCAAGGAAGAGGTGGAGCTCTCCAAGTCCAACATCCTGTTGATCGGCCCCACCGGATGCGGCAAGACGCTGCTGGCCCAAACCCTGGCGCGCATGCTCAACGTGCCCTTCGCCATTGCCGACGCAACCGCGCTCACCGAGGCGGGCTACGTGGGAGAGGATGTGGAGAACATCCTGCTCAAGCTGTTGCAAGCCGCCGACTACGACATCAAGCGAGCCGAGCAGGGCATCATATACATCGACGAGGTCGACAAGATCGCCCGCAAGGCCGAGAACCCTTCCATCACGAGGGACGTGTCCGGGGAAGGTGTGCAGCAGGCCCTCCTGAAGATACTGGAGGGCACCGTGGCCTCGGTGCCTCCTCAGGGTGGCCGCAAGCACCCTCATCAAGAGTTCATCCAGATCGACACCACCGACGTGCTGTTCATATCGGGTGGGGCGTTCGCAGGACTCGAGGAGGTGATCTCCCGCCGGATCGGCAACAAGGTGGTCGGGTTCGGCGCAGATCTCCGATCCAGTCCCGACCGGCCCCAAGAGGAGCTGCTCTCGGAGGTTATGCCGGAGGACCTGATCAGGTTCGGCCTGATCCCGGAGTTCATCGGGCGGCTTCCCATGGTGGCCACCGTGAACGCGCTGGACAAGGACGCGCTGATCCGGATCCTCCAGGAGCCTCGCAACGCCCTCGTCAAGCAGTACGCACGGATATTCGAGCTCGACAACGTGGAGTTGGTGTTCGAGGACGATGCTCTCGATGCGATTGCCGACCTGGCGATGCTACGGGGCACCGGCGCCCGTGGTCTGCGGGCCATCTTGGAGGAGGTCCTCCTCGACACCATGTACGAACTTCCCTCCCGTCCGGACATCGGCCGGGTAGTGATCGACCGGAAGGTGGTCGAGAAGAGGATGAACCCGACCCTTTTGGCCATCAGTGACATCGAGCGCCACGAGAGGAGCGCGTAGCCGCCGGCCGTGGCCGGGTTAGCGCGGCCGATTCCGTCTCCGCAATGACTACCAGGCCCCCAGATCCCCTTCAGGGAAGCTACGACCCCCGGAGCGTGGAAGCGCGCTGGTATCCGATCTGGGAAGGGTCGGGCGCCTTCCGCCCCGAAGTCAACCCGGACGGCGAGCCGTTCTGCATCGTCATACCGCCCCCCAACGTGACCGGCGTGCTCCACATCGGACATGCCCTGGACCACTCGATCCAGGACGCCATCATCCGGCGGAAGCGCATGCAGGGCTACGCGACGCTCTGGCTACCCGGCACCGACCATGCCGGCATCGCCACCCAGATGGTCGTGGAGCGGGAACTCGCCCTCGAGGGCCTCAGCCGGCACTCCATGGGTCGGAAGGCTTTCGTCGAGCAGGTCTGGCAGTGGAAGCGACAATCGGGTGGCACCATCACCGCGCAGATGCGAGCCCTCGGGGACTCGTGCGACTGGACAAGGGAGCGCTTCACCCTCGATGAGGGTCTTTCGGCTGCGGTGAGCGAGGTGTTCGTGCGCCTGCACGAGAAGGGCCTCATCTACCGGGGGCAGCGGATCATCAACTGGTCGCCCGGGCTCATGACCGCCATCTCGGACATCGAGGTGGAGTACCGGGAGGTTGACGGCCGGCTCGTCCACATCACCTACCCGTTCGCGGACGGGGATGGGGAGGGCATAACCGTTGCCACCACCCGGGCGGAAACGATGCTGGGCGATACGGGCGTGGCCGTCCACCCCGGCGACGATCGCTACCGGCATCTGGTCGGTCGGACGGTGCGCCTCCCGCTCATGGGGCGAGACATCCCGGTGGTGGCCGACGAAGCGGTCGAGCCGGACTTCGGGACGGGAGCGGTCAAGGTCACGCCTGCCCACGATCCGCTCGATTTCGATATCTCGCTCCGAGCCGGACTGGTCCCGGTGCAGGTGATCGGTGAGGACGGAAGGATGACGGCCGCCGCCGGTGATTTCGCGGGGCTGGACCGGTTCGAAGCCCGTGCGCAGGTGGTCGAAGCCCTCCGGGCCGGCGGGTACCTCGAAGGCATCGAGAAGCACCGCCATACGGTGGGCCACTGCTCCCGCAGCGGCGTGCCCATCGAGCCGCTCCTTTCCAACCAATGGTTCGTGCGGGTGGCGGAGTTGGTCCGCCCGGCGGTGGAGGTGGTGCAGGAAGACCTGGCCAGGTTCGTTCCCAAGCGTTGGGAACGGAACTACTTCCGCTGGATGGAGAACCTCGAGGACTGGTGCATCAGCCGACAGCTCTGGTGGGGTCATCGGATTCCGGCCTGGTACTGCGAAGCCGATGGCGAGGTGATGGTGGCGGCGTCCCGACCGCGTGCTTGCGTGGAATGCGGCTCGGCGCAGCTACGGCCGGAAGAGGACGTGCTGGACACCTGGTTCAGCTCGGCTCTGTGGCCTTTCAGCACGCTTGGATGGCCGGAGGAAACGGCCGACCTGCAACGGTTCTATCCGACGGATGTGCTGGTGACCGGTTACGACATCATTTTCTTCTGGGTGGCCCGCATGCTGAAGATGGGCGTGCAGTTCACGGGCGATGTCCCGTTCCGCGAGATCGTCATCCACGGATTGGTCCGGGCATCCGATGGCCGGAAGATGTCGAAGTCGCTCAACAACATCGTGGATCCTCTCGAGATGATCGAGCACTACGGCGCCGACGCCCTCCGGCTCAGCCTGCTGCAGTCGGCCTCCCCGGGCCACGACGTGCCATTCGATGTCAGCTGGGTGGATGCAGCCCGGCGTTTCGGCAACAAGCTGTGGAACGCCACCAGGTTTGCCCTCATCCACCTCCCGCCCCGCTCGCTGCCGGCAGCCGGAGGCTATCCGGAGGCCCCGGGGCCTGTCGACCGATGGATACTCGCCCGATTGGGAGAGGTGGCGGAGCGGTTCGACGAGCTGTCCGACGCCCACCGCCTGTCGGATGCCTTCTCGCTGATGTACTCGTTCGCCTGGTCGGAGGTGTTCGACTGGTACCTGGAGATGTCGAAGCCGGCGCTGTCGGCCGGAGGGCCCGAGGCAGGGCCCGCTCGGCAGACCTTGGGAGTGGTCATGCGTGACCTGCTCAAGTTCTTCCATCCGGCCATTCCTTTCGTGACCGAGGAGCTCTATAGCCACTTGGTGGCCGAAGAACTATTGATCGTCTCGTCGTGGCCCGAAGTGCCTCGGTACGCGGCGCCCGACGGGATGGAGACCCTCCAAGACCTGATCACCGCCCTGAGGGGGTCCCGGTCCGACCACGGGTGGACTGCTGGTGAAGCGCTCAAAGCGGTTATCCATGATCCGCACCGCAGTTGGCGTGACTGGTGGGCGCCCCAGCTGGCCTCGTTGGCGGGGATCGAGGCGAGGGTGGGCGCGCCTCCGGAAAGCTCCGGCTACCTGCGGGTGGCGGCGGGCCCGGTGGAGGCTTACGTGGAGGTCCACGGTGTCATCGACATCGAGGCCGAGCAGGAGCGGTTGGGACGCCGCCTCGGGAAGGCCCGCGCCGCGCTGCAACAGTCGGAAACCAAGCTGTCCAACCCGGCCTTCCGCACCCGTGCGCCTGGGGAGGTAGTGGCCAAGGAAGAGCAGAAGGCGGTGGCGTCGCGAGCCCTGGTCGATAAGTTGGTCTCTCAACTCGAGGCGCTCGGAGACGTGGTTGGTTAGCCGGGGCGCCGGTCCGCATCCGACCAAGCGTTGAGCATATGAACTACGACCAAGCAGTCGCATATCTGGATCGGCACATCGAACTGGGGTGGAAACCGGGGCTCGAGCGGATCCACCGGCTGCTCGACCTGATGGGGTCTCCACACCTTCGTAGCCCGGCCATCCACATCACGGGAACCAACGGCAAGACGACGGTCACCACCGTGGCCGCCTCGGTGCTGGATGCGATGGGTCTCAAGTCGGGCACGTTCACGTCCCCGCATCTCGAGCGAGTGGAAGAACGGTTCAAGGTGGCGGGCGAGATGGCGACGCCGGAACAGTTCGCGCGGGCCGTTGCGGATGTCGCGCCTTTCGTGGATCTGCTGGAGGCCGAGACGGGGGAGCGCGCCACCTACTTCGAGTTGACCACTGCCGCGGCCTTCGCCTTCTTCGCGAATGAGGCCGTGGATGTGGCGGTGGTCGAGGTGGGGATGGGTGGTCGCCTCGACGCCACCAACGTGTTGGAGAGCCAGGTGGCGGTGCTGACGGGTGTTGCGATCGATCACGCCGAGTACCTGGGGACCACCGAGGTCGAGATCGCGGGCGAGAAGCTGGCCATACTCAAGACGGGCGGGGTGTTGGTGACTGGAGACCTGTCCGATGAGGTGGGCCCGGCGGCCGCTCGGAGAGCGGAAGACGTAGGCGCTGTCCGCCGGACGGTGGGCCGCGACTTCCGGGTCGAGGACCTGCGCATGTCGGTGGGGGGCTGGTCATTCGATCTCGACGGGATCTACGAGCAATACGACGACCTGTACGTCCCACTTCACGGTCGCCACCAGGCAGCCAACGCAGCCGTGGCCGTGGCGGCGGTCGAGGAACTGTTCGGGCGGGCCTTGCCGCCTAAGGCCGTCCGGGACGGCCTGGCCGGGACCAGGGTTCCGGCCAGGGTAGAGGTGGTGGGAAGGGCCCCTCTGGTGGTGCTGGACGGTGCCCACAACCCGCAGGCCACCGATGCGCTGGCTCGGACGCTGAGCGAGGAGATGCCGGCAGCAGGTTGGACCCTGGTGGTCGGCGCCTTTCGCGACAAGGACATCTACTCCATGCTGGCGCCGTTCGCCGGGCTGGTGGACCAGGCCATCGCCACGGCGGCGGATCATGAGCGAGCCGCCGAACCCAGCGATCTGTTGATGGCTCTGGAGCGGGTGCTACCCGGCATCCCGGTCACGTGGGTGACGCCCGTCCGCGCTGCCGTCGACCTGGCCAAGGAGTGGAGTCAGGCCGAGGGCGCCGTTCTGGTGACCGGCTCCTTCTATGTCGCAGGTGAGGCTCGCACCGCGCTCCTCCGGTAGCCCTGACTATTCATGTTCCCAGCACACCGATGCGCATCAGGCCGCTTCAACCGCATCATTGCGGAGCGGACACCCCTCGCCCTGGCGGTGAATGCACCTCACTACGGAGGCGGTGCTGTCAAATGGTCGTAACCCAGGTCAGGCAACCCGAACCACCGCTCCTTCTCCCCTTCAAAACCCCTATCCATGAATGATTGGGGCGAGGAGGGTTTTGAAGTAGTCCGTACGAAGGAGTTTGCGCGCCGGACCTATCATCGGGCCATGTAGTGTGCCGACCTGCGAATCCCCGCAAGAGTCACTCTTATGTACCTCCTAGAATCGTTCCCCCGACCGCAAACGTTTCTCGGGCCACGGGGTGGCGCGACTCGATCAGGCCGGATCCGGATCCTCTGCTCGGTATGAAAGGCAGGCATAGCGATGGCCCAGGAAGACACCTTCATAATGGTGAAGCCGGACGGGGTGAGGCGCCGCCTGGTGGGCGAGGTGATCTCCCGGTTCGAAGCCAAGGGGCTCGACCTTCAACGCCTCGAGATGGTCCTGCCCGATAAGGCCGTCGCGGCCGCCCACTATGCGGAGCACGAGGGGAAGCCCTTCTACGACGACCTCATCGACTTCGTAACTTCCGGTCCGGTGGTCGCCATGCACTGGTCGGGCGAATCGGCGATCACGGTGGCTCGATCCATGATGGGGGTTACCGATCCCGCGGCGGCCCTTCCTGGCACCATCCGGGGTGACTTCGGCCTCGAGGTCGGGGAGAACATCGTTCATGGATCCGATAGTCCCGAGAGTGCAGCACGCGAGCTGGCCCTCTGGTTCACCTGATGGCAACAGGACGCAGAACCGGCCGGCTATCCGTTGAGCCAATATGTAGGGTAGAGTTGGCCGGAGAGCTGCGACAGGGACGTTTCACCTATGCCAGATAACCCGTTCGTCGTTGCCGGCCAGGACATGGCGGTCGATCTGGGTACAGCCAATACCCTCGTGTACGTCCGTAACCAGGGTGTCCTGCTCAACGAGCCTTCGGTGGTGGCCATCAACACCAACACCAACGAGGCGCTGGCCGTGGGTATGGACGCCAAGCGCATGATCGGGCGCACTCCCTCGCACGTCAAGGCGATCAGGCCTCTCCGGGATGGGGTCATCGCCGACTTCGACATCACCGAGCGCATGCTCCGTTACTTCATCAAGAAGGTCCACCGCCGCCGCTGGGCTAAGCCGAGGATCGTGATCTGCGTCCCATCCGGCATCACCGGGGTGGAACGGAGGGCCGTGGAAGAGGCGGCCTACCACGCCGGCGCCCGCAACGCCTTCACCATCGATGAGCCGATGGCGGCGGCCATCGGATGCGGATTGCCCGTCAACGAACCCACCGGGTCGATGGTGGTGGATATCGGGGGCGGTACCACCGAGGTGGCGGTCATCGCGATGGGCGGCATCGTGGTGTCGAAGAGCGTCCGCGTGGGTGGCGACGATATGGATGAGCGGATCGTCGAATGGGTTAAGAAGGAGCACAACCTCCTGCTCGGCCTGCGGACAGCGGAGCAGATCAAGATGGCGATCGGATCGGCATATCCGTATCAGAACGAGCCGAGCGCCGAGGTGAAGGGTCGGGATCTGGTGGCCGGCCTGCCCAAGACCATCCTGCTCACCGCTTCCGAAGTCAGGGCAGCTATCCAGGAGCCACTATCGATGATGATCGATGCAGTCCGGTACACCCTGGACAACACCCCGCCCGAGTTGGCCGCCGACCTGATGAACGTGGGAATCGTGATCACGGGCGGGGGCTCCTTGCTCAAGGTTATGCATCACCGGCTGGCGTTCGAGACCGGCTTGCGAGTTGAGGTCGCGGAGCGGCCGCTCCAGTCGGTGGTGGTCGGATCCGGTAGGTGCCTGGAACAGTTCGACGTCTTGCAGGGAGTCCTTGAGTCATCCGGCCGGTTCTAGGAGGATGCCCAAAAAGGCCAGTTGGCCCGGTATCCGGCAACAAAGCCCCGGTTCAAGAAGTCGCGGGCCAAACCATCCCTCGTCTTCTCCGGCACCCTTCTAGGAGTCGTTCCAAGTCCGAGAGCCGGATCCGCCGGATGATGAATCCCGATCATTCATGGTCGGGGCTTGAAAGGGTGACGGAGCGGGCGCTTCGGGTTGCCTGGCCTGGGGTTATGTTCATTTGACAGGCCCTCTTCATCCGGGCGTGGCACTCACCGTCCAGGTGAGGGACAGCCGCTCCGCGATGATGAGGTTGAAGTGGCCGGATTCGCATCGGTGTCCTGGGCACATGAACAATCAGGGTTAATGAAGGGCCAGGGAAATCTCCGCTCCGCCAAGACTCTCGAATGCCGGTAGACGGGGGCTGCGGCGCGCCCGAGGCACGGGGAGGAGGGGTGCTCCGACCGATCGGTCCGCCTACGTTGCCATCGGCCTCCTCGTAATCTCACTCACCCTCATGACCCTCGACATCCGTGCGTCGCGAGGTGGTCTCGGGGCCGACCTTCGCAACACCGCACAGGTGGTGGTAGCGCCTCTCCAGGCGGCTGTGAACGCGGTGGTGACTCCCGTCGTGAGCTTTTCCGACGGCCTGTCCAACCTGGCCGGGCTCCGCGAGGAGAACCAGCGGCTCCGGAACCGGATCGAGTCCCTGGAACGGGAAGCTGCTCAGGTCGGTCACCTGGAGGCCCAGGTGTCCGAGTTGGAGACGCTGCTGGCGCTGCGGCTTGGCGAGGATCTGTACCAGCTAGCGGTCTCGGCCGAGGTCACGGCTCGGGGAGGAACCCTCGACCCGACCCTGACCATCAATCGCGGTACCGGCGACGGGGTTCATCCCGGTCAACCGGTAGTGGACGGCCAGGGGGCGCTGATAGGTCTGGTATCCGAAGCGAGCGAGGCGGGGGCGAACGTCATTCCGATCACGTCGCGCCGGGCACCGGCGGTCACGGTGCGCTTACCCGATGGACAGCGCGGGGTGGTAACGGGACAGGGCGCCGGAGCGTTGGAGCTCTCCATTCTGGAAGCGTCGGATCCCGTGGAGGGAGGCGAGTTGCTGGTGACCTACGGGCCTTACGGAGACTCCAACGCCTACCCGAAGGACCTGGATGTCGGCATCGTGGCAGAGGCAGCGGTTCCACAGTTCGGGATCATCAGTGTACGGGTGGAACCCATGGGGGATCTCGAACGCCTGGAATACGTGGCGGTAATCCCCTGGCCGTCAGCTCCCTCGCCACAACTCGGAGATGGTGAGTTCCCCGGGCTATCGGAGGTGGGGGCCGGCTCCGCCGACCGGGGTGGCGAGACGGATGCGGGAACGTAAATGGCGAGCCTGCGGTTCCTGCTCTCCCTGGTGTTGGTCATGGTGGCGGCTCTCGTTCAGACCAGCGTGTTCCACAGCATCAGGCCCTTTGGCGCAAGCCCCGATGTAGTCCTGTTGATGGTGGTGGTCGGTGCGATCTGGCTCAAGCCCGAAGTGGCCGTGTTGCTGGGTTTCCTGGGCGGGCTGCTGCTCGACATGCTCGGATCGGCGCCGCTGGGTCTGAGTGGGCTGGCGTTCACAGTCGGCGCCTACGTCACGGTGCGGAGCCGCGATCGGTTCAACTACGGGCTCCCGGTCGGTGTGATGACTGTGGGAGGTATCACGTTGGTCATGCTGGTGACCAACGCCCTGATCGGGACCCTGTTCGGTGAGGGCACGCTAGGCAATCCCGACATCATCAGGACGTTGCTACTGGTGCCGATGTACAACATGGTGCTCGCGCTGGGCTTTCTCCCGCTGGCCGACTGGCTGTTCTCGTCGGTGGCCGGTCCGCGCCACACCTGGAGCCGGAGCCGGTTGTGAGCGACAGGAAGCGGCTCGACCGTAGGGAACAGGCCACGAACAGCTGGCGTTTGGGTGTCCTGGCCCTGCTGTTCACGGGCGCGTTGTCGATCCTGTTCTTCCGGTTGTGGTTCGTGCAGCTCGCGGCCGGCCCGGAGTGGCTTGAGGAAGCCGACCAGAACATCGTCAGCAGCCAGGCGATCGCGTCGCCGCGGGGTGACATAGTTGATCGGAACGGCATCGTGCTGGCCACTTCCGTACCCGATCTCGTCATCGAGATCGATCGGTCTCTCCTCCCGATCGAGGTGGAGGACGACGTACTGCAGCGGCTGGCGGCCATCCTTGGCCTGTCGCCGGTCGAAGTGCGCGAGGCCGTAGAGCGAACCAGATCGGGAGAGGTCGCCACCCTGACGGAGTTCGAGATCGATGCCGACACGGCCTACTTGATAATGGAGCAGCGAGCCACCCTGCCGGGTGTCACGGTGCGAGCCCTGCCCGTGCGCGGGTACACGCAAGGGTCGTTGATGGGTCATGTGTTGGGTCACATGGGGCTTCCGTCGCCGGGCGATCTCGAGCGACTACCCACAACCGATACCATCACGCCGATCGGAAAGCTCGGGGTGGAGCGGGAGTACGACGAGTTCCTGCAAGGGACGCCTGGGAAACATGTGTACCGGATCAACCCCGAAGGCGCCATCCTGGAGGAGATCGGGACCGTGGATCCGGTCCCCGGCGCCACGGTCCGGCTGACCCTCGATGTCGAGGTCCAGGCGGAGGTCGAGAGGATTCTGGTCGAGGCCATAGACCTGTCCAACGCGCTGAAGGAAACCCAGGACGAGATTGATCCGGACCGGACTCCACCACCGACCGAGCGAGCCACTGCCGTGGTGATGGAGGTGAACACGGGCGCCATCCTGGCCATGGCCTCCTACCCGACTTTCGAGCCGCAGGTGTTCGTTGGCGGCATCGATGTCGACTCTTTCGAGGAACTGTCAGAGCGTCAGGCTTTCAACAACCTGGCTATCCAGGGTGTGAAGCCGCCCGCATCCACGTTCAAGGTGATCACCTACGTAACGGCTGTAGAAGAGAACATCTTCCCGGAGGGGGTGTCTACACCGGAGGAGACCATCGAATGCTCACCGCAGCTGGCGCACCGGTTCGAGGACGACTCGCAGCTGCTGTGGAGGAACTGGACCTATCCGGAGTCAGACGGGCGGCAGAATCTCCATGATGCCCTCCGGCGATCCTGCAACATCTACTTCTGGGAGGTGGCGCTGTCCATCTGGAGAGCGTACGCACGGACCGACCGGGAGGGGATGGTGCAGGAATGGGCGCGGGCGGTCGGTGTGGGTCGCCCCACCCAGGTCGACCTTCCGTTCGAGCACGACGGAATACTGGGTGATCGCCAGCTCTTCGAAGAGTGGCAGGAACGGCAGCCGTGGCGGGTCCGGGCGGAGGGCTGGCTCGGTGGCGACCTCATGAACCTAGTGGTCGGCCAGGGACCGATCGTAACCACGCCGCTCCAGATGGCGGTCGCCTACGCCTCGATACTCAACGGGGGAACCGTATACCAACCCCGGGTGGCGGAGGCAATAGAGACAGCCGACGGGGAGCGGTTACGAACCCTCGAGCCCCGCGTGCTCAGGTCGGTGGACATCAGTCCGCAAACCGTGGCGTCGTTGAGAACAGATCTGACCTCCGTGGTCCGTTCCGGTACGGCTCGGCGGGCATTCGAGGATCTGGGCGGGCTGGTCGAGTTGGTGGGAGGCAAGACCGGGACCGCCCAGTCGTTCACCGACCAGGAAGGGGTCTTCCACGACTCGACGGCGTGGTTCGTCGGTGTGGCGCCGATCGATGCTCCGCGGTGGGTTGTCGCGGTGATGGTGGACGAGGGCGGTTCGGGAGGCGCGGTGGCAGCGCCGGCGGCACGGGCCATCTTCCAGTACCTGCTCGGCACCGAGGTCACGCCGTTGGTCGCGGGTGAGGACACGGAGCGGTAGCGCATGGCGGTGCTGGACCGTACCTTGGAGGGTGTGGGCGGGATATTCGAGGACCGCCCCAGGCCTACCCCCGACCTAATAGTGTTCGTATTGATGGCAGCCCTCATGGCCCTGGGCAGCGTGATGGTCTACTCGTCGACGTTCGTCCGGCTGGAGGAGGAAACGGGAGATCCCACGTCGGCCATGCGGAGGCAGATGATCTTTGCAGGCGTGGCGCTGGTCACCTATGTGGCGACCTCGATGATCGACTATCGCTGGTACCGGCGCTTTCCGGGTCTCATTTACGGCGTCACGATGGTTGCCCTGATCGGCGTCCTGTTCGCCGCGCCGCAGAAGGGCGCCACCCGCTGGATCCCCGTGGGCACCTTCCAGTTCCAACCGTCGGAATTCGCCAAGGTGGCCCTGATAGTCGCCCTGGCGAGCCTGCTGACCAGGGAGGCCAGCCGGCGCATGTCGTGGAAGACCCTTGGGACGGCCCTCCTGATGGCGGCCGCGCCCAGCTTCCTCATCTTCCTGCAGCCCGACCTCGGCACCATGCTGGTGGTGGGTTTCATCACAGTAGGCATGCTCTTCGTAGCCGGCTCCAGCATTCGCCAGGTCCTGGTCCTGGGAGCTTCCGGGATCGCGGGTGCGATAGCGGTGTTCCAACTCGATATCCTCAAGTCCTACCAGACAGCCCGGCTCGCCGGGTTCCTCGATCAGACCTCCGACTTGCAGGGAGTCAACTGGAATCTCTACCAGAGCCAGATCGCTATCGGCTCCGGCCAACTCGTCGGAAGGGGATTGCTCCAGGGCACGCAGACTCGTCTCAGCTTCATCCCCTCCCAGACCACGGACTTCATCTTCACGGCGGTGGGGGAGCAGTTCGGGTTTATCGGCGGCTCAGCGGTAATCCTCGCCTACGCCATCCTGATATGGCGGTTGCTGATCGTGGCGGCGGGAGCGCCCAACGGGTTCGGGTCCATGATCTCGGTGGGTATGGCTGCGCTCCTGTCCTTCCATGTATTCGTCAACATCGGCATGACCGTGGGCCTGGTACCGGTGACCGGACTTCCCCTGCCCTTCATGAGCGCCGGTGGTTCAGCCATGATCGCCATGGCGGGCGGGATGGGGATAGTGAACTCGGTCTGGCGATCGAGGTCGCCGGTCAGCGACCGGCCCGAGGCGCGCGATCTCTGAATCGGCTGTTAAGATCATCTGCGGTGGGTGGCTGTTCGACCAAGCCTGACGTCCAGTCGCCCCCTACCTACCAAGTCCGTCTCGGAGGGCCGTTCCTCGTGGGAGTCATCCGCTCCGGGACGACTGGGAAGTCGCAATGGCATGGGAACTTGTGAACCTTCGATCAGGTGTATCCGGCGCGAGCGCCAAAGTCGCTCGCCCTCGACTGGTTCGGCAAGTACGGAACGAACGAGGCGTCGCCGCCATGGGAATCGTTGCCTCCCGCGCCGGCTGGCGGTCGGCGGGGCGAACCCACGCAGGCCAAGGCCCACCAGCATACGTCGAAGCAGTAGCCGCACCGGCAGGAGAAGGGACCTGAGACCGTGACAGAGCAGCAGACCAGAGTCTCTGCCCGTCCTGGTTGCCCCGTAGTCCGATCGATATTGGTCCCTGCCCTTGCAGTCGCGTGCGTCATTTCAGATCAAGGAGACATCAGTAATGCCTTTCTTTCGGCGCAAGACAGCCGAAATAGTTCGCCGCGGAGTCGGCGACGAGTCGACCGAAGAACGAACAACCAGAAAAATCAGCGGTAAGACCGTCAAGGTCCGGCGCGTACGAGAGCTGCCGAAAAAGCCGAAGCATGCGGCCACCAAGGCCGTCTCCAAACGGAAGAAGAAGCAGCCCAAGCACGGGTCGGCCCGGTCCGGGAGCCGTCAACGCGGTCGTACCCACCCCCACGCGGAGGGGACGGTTCCGCTTCCGGCGGCCGGACGCCGCCAGATGCTGGTCCGGGTGCTGCCCCACCAGACTCAGATCGTGGTGCTGGAGGGGTCGCTGCTGGTGGAGCACTACGTGCACCGGTCCGATCAGGAGTCGCTGGTCGGCAACATCTACGACGGTGTCGTCCGCAGCGTGCTCCCGGGCTTGGAGGCCGCTTTCGTGGACATCGGTACGGAGAAGAATGGCGTCATATACGCGGGGGATCTCAATTCGACCCGGCGTACCCACGGCCGGGGACCACGCATCGAGCGCCAACTCAAGCAGGGTGACCACCTCATGGTCCAGGTCGACAAGGACCCGATGGGCAGCAAGGGACCGCGGCTCACCAGCCAGATGACCCTGCCCGGCCGGCACCTGGTGCTGTCTCCCAAGAACTCGATGCTAGGTATATCCCGTCGCCTGCCCGAGGCGGAGCGCAACCGGCTGCGACTGCTACTCCAGGCGGAACGCCCACCCGGCTACGGCCTCATCGTGCGTACGGCGGCGGCCGGTTCTTCGAGGCGGGAGATCGTGGCTGACATTGCCCGTCTCAAGGCCAAGTGGGCGGAGATCGAGGGCGCCGCTAAGGGCGGGTCCGCGCCTCGGGTAATCCACGAGGAGCCCAGCCTCCTGATCCGGGTGATCCGTGAGCACTTCACGCGGGACTTCCGGCGCCTGCTGATAGATGATCGCCGGGCTCACGAGGCGGTTCTTAAGTATCTGAAGGAGGTCTCCCCGGATCTGGTCGACCGGGTGCATCTCAGCCAAGACCGGCATCAGAACCTGTTTGCCCGCTTCCGGGTGGACGACCAGCTCCGCCGGGCGCTGGACCGCAAGGTATGGCTGCCTTCAGGCGGACACCTGGTGATCGACCGGACCGAGGCGCTGACGGTAGTGGACGTGAACACCGGTAAGTACGTGGGGAAGGCGAACCTCGAGGACACTGTCCTTCACAACAACCTTGAGGCCGCCGAGGAGATCGGGCGCCAGCTTCGCCTGCGAGACATCGGTGGGATCATCGTTATTGATTTCATCGACATGGAGATCAAGAAGAACCGTGAGGCGGTTCTGGAGCGGCTCCGGGCGGCGCTCGCCTCCGACAAGACCACCACCCAGGTGCACTCTGTATCGAGTCTCGGTCTCGTCGAGATGACGCGCAAGAACGTGTCCAGTGGTCTGATAGAATCCTTCTCCGAGCCTTGTCCAACCTGCGACGGGCGCGGTCTCGTGCTCCACGAGAAAGCGGCTACCTCGGGGGTTCCGATCAATCCGGTGGGCGACAAGGTGGCGATGTGAACCGTGGGTCGGGCGGTGGAGCGCACCCGGCTGGGTTACGGTCGAAAGGTTGTATTTCCGACATGTACGCGATCATCCGCTCGGGTGGCAAGCAGACCAGGGTGTCCAAGGGCTACGTCATCGACGTGGAGTTACTGAAGGATGCCGGGGATGAGGTGACCTTCACACCGTTGCTGGTAGTCAGCGATGACGGCAGCGTGATCACCAGCCGGGAGGAACTCGCAGGGATGCAAGTCAAGGCCCGGGTGCTCGGTGACGTCAAGGGTAAGAAGGTCGAGGTGTTCAAGTACAAGAACAAGTCGGGCTACCGGCGCCGGAAGGGCCATCGCCAGCGCCACACCCGCCTCGAGATAACCCATGTGGGCGCCATCGGTTAACCCTGATAGTGGCCAGTGGCCGGTTCCCAGTGGCCAGTGGCGACCCGGAGGTAATCAAGTTCCGTTAGGCCCGTAGGTATGTTGGGTTGTACGTGTCTTCCGAGTTACAACACTTGCCGACACTGACCACTGACCACTGACCACTGACCGACTAGGTATAATCGCAGGTCAGGAGCCATGACTCCTGCTCTATTCACCGTACGAAACCCGATCCGTGAGAAGTCGGCGCCAGAGGAGGCCTGTATGTCCAAGACCAAAGGTGGAGGGTCCACCAAGAACGGCCGTGATTCGCACGCCAAGCGGCTCGGCCCGAAGGTTTTCGATGGTCAGGAGATCAAGGCAGGGACGATCCTGGTTCGCCAGAGGGGCACCCGCATCCATCCGGGAGTCAATGTACGTCGCGGTGGAGACGACACGCTCTTCGCGGTCGCTCCTGGCACGGTGAAATACCACCGTCAGGGGGGTCGCCGCCGGGTGAGCATCCTGACCGACTCTCACTGATCGTCAGGACGCCCGTACGGGACATCCCTGACCGCCGGACGGTGGATCGTGTTCATCGACCAGGTCCGCGTCCATCTTCGATCCGGTAACGGCGGGGCCGGCGCGGTGTCGTTCCGTCGGGTCGGTCGCCGTCCCCGGGGAAAACCGGCCGGCGGATCGGGCGGGCGGGGCGGAAGCGTGGTCGTCGCCGTAGACGAGGGGATGTCCACCCTGGTGGACTTCCGCAGGCGTCCCCATCGCGCAGCAGGTAGCGGAAGCCATGGGGCATCCGACCTTCGTCATGGGCGTCAGGGCGATGACCTGATGGTGCCTGTACCTGCCGGCACCATGGTGATCGATGACGAGGAACGGCTGGTTGCCGACCTGGTATCCGCGGGCCAGCAGGTCACGGTCCTGGAAGGCGGCCGGGGAGGCCGCGGCAACGCTGCGCTGGTCTCGGTCGCCAACCGGGCGCCGTCCTTTTGCGAGCAGGGGGAGTACGGCACGGAGGCCTGGTTCACCCTGGAGATGAAGCTGGTTGCCGATGCGGCGTTGATCGGTTTCCCCAACGCCGGCAAGTCGACCCTGATCTCGCGGGTATCGGCGGCTCGGCCCAAGATCGCCGACTACCCATTCACCACGCTGGTCCCCAACCTTGGAGTGGTGATGATCGACGACCGGTCCTTCGTCATGGCCGATGTGCCCGGCCTGGTGGAGGGGGCTGCCGAGGGCAGGGGACTCGGACACGAGTTTCTCCGTCATTGCGAGCGAGCCCGGGTGCTGGTGTTCCTTCTCGACCCGTCACTGTTGCAAGAGCTTTCCCCGGAACGCCAGTACGAGGTACTCGAGCGCGAGCTTCGCCACCACGACCCGGATCTGGCCGACCGCCCGCGGGTGGTGGCCGTCACCAAACGCGACCTCTCCGTCGAGAGCCCGGTGACGACTGCCCTCCTCGAGGTAGCCCCGGACCTGATCGAGATCAGCTCCGTGGCCGGGCAGGGACTGGACGATCTCGTCCATCGGATCGCCGACGCCGTTGACCGGGCCGAGAGGACGACCGAGCAGGGTAAGGGCTATGTCCTGCACCGTCCGCTCGGCCCCACCTTCGAGGTGGACCGCGTGGATGGTGTCTGGGTGGTGAACGGCCGCGCTGCGGAACGGGCGGTAGCTCTCAACGACCTGACCCAGTCCGACGCCGCCCTGCTCGCTTCCCGTAGGCTCTCCCGCCTCGGGGTGGATGACTCCCTGCGCCGCGCAGGCGCCCGGGAGGGTGACGAGGTCCGGATCGGCGACTTGGTCTTCGAGTATTCGGAGCCCGACGTTGGATGAGGGTGTGGGCGGGCGTCGCGAGCCCCCGCCACCGGGGAGCCCTTTAGTCCTGAAGGTCGGCTCGTCGAGCCTCACTCGTGCGGACGGCGCGGTGGACGAACGGGCCATCGAACGGGTGATGTTGCAGGTGAGCGCCTTCTGGGAAGCCGGCCACCCGGCTGTTCTGGTCTCTTCAGGTGCGATAGCGGCCGGATCGCCGGCCGTAGGTGGGCGTCCTTCCGACATTACGGGTCTGCAGGTGGCGGCCGCGGTCGGCCAGACGTTGCTGATGTCGCACTACAGCCGGGTGTTTTCGACCATTGGCCGAACGGTTGGCCAGGTGTTGCTGACCGTGGACGTGCTCCAGATGAGAGCCCAGTATCTCCACGCTCGGGGAACCCTTACCCGTATGCTGGAGCGGGGCATAGTCCCGATCGTCAACGAGAACGATACGGTGGCCATCCACGGCTGGAAGATGGGCGACAACGACCGGCTCGCCGCCATCGTGTCGCACCTGGTGAGTGCGGGGATGCTGGTGCTCCTGACCGACACGGACGGTCTCTACTCGGCCGATCCCCGCTCGGGAGAGGGTGAGCCGATCCTGACCATACGGCACCGGGATCCCATCCTGGACCGGGTGGCCACGGGAGCCCCTGGGCCGGTTGGATCGGGAGGGGTGAGGACCAAGGTGGCGGCGGTACGGATGGCGGCCTGGTCAGGTATCCCCACGGTGATCGCCAGGTCAGATCGTCCGGGTGTCATAGACACCATCATCCAGGGCGGGGAGGCCGGCACCTACGTGGTGCCCGGCGACACCAAGCTGTCGGCATGGAAGCTGTGGTTGGCGTTTGGGCAGCAACCCGGCGGCACTCTCCGGATCGATGACGGTGCCGTGCGGGCGCTGGCGCGCCGGGGCGGCTCGCTATTGCCGGTGGGTGTCACCGGGGTGGACGGCGAGTTCCCGGCGGGAGCGTCGGTTGACGTCCGGAGCCCTACCGGTGTCCTGGTGGGGAAGGGGCTGGTGACATCCGATTCGGATCAGATCCGGGATCGGATGGGTAAGCGCACCACGGACACCGGAATCCCCTCCGAGGTGATCCATCGCGATCGCTTGGTGGTCCTGCTGGACGGTTGAGTCCCCGGTCCCGCCGCGGACGGCCGGCTCACCGGCGCCAGAGCGATCGGGTGAACAGCAGGAGCACCGGGAAGAGTTCAAGGCGGCCGGCGATCATCAACAGCGAGAGCAACCACTTGCCCGGCCACGTCAGGGCGGAGTAGTTACCGGTCGGCCCCATCTCGCCCAGCGCCGGACCGATGTTCGCGAGCGCGCTGGCGGTGGCCGATGCCGCCTCCACGAGACCGAGTTCAGGTCCGAACACGGCGCCGAGGAAGCCCAGCAGGAATGTACCGGTCATGAACAGGAACATGAAGAAGAGGAAGAACGACTGGACACTCTCCACGACGGGCTCGTTCACCCGCTTCGAGCCGAACCTGATCAGGAATATCCCTCGAGGGTGGATGAGGCGTCTCAGGTCGGCCGCGGCCGCTTTGACCAACACGCCGATGCGGTAGATCTTTATACCGCCGGCGGTCGATCCCGCCATGCCGCCGACGAACATCAGGCCGACCACGAACAGCTGCAGGGCCGGGATCCATGCGCCGAAGTCGGCGGTGGCGTATCCGGTGCCGGTGACCAGGGCCAGGGCCGTGAAAACAGAGTCGCGAATGACGTCGGATGCCGGTTCCTGCCCCCACAGGCTCAACGCCATGACCAGGGTGGCGACCGCCACGATGCCCGCAAATAGCCGGAACTCGGTGTTCTTGAGATACCGACCGGGATCCCGCAAGGCTCGGAAGTGGAGCGCGAACGAGGTTCCGGCAATGAACATGAAGACGATCACCATCCACTGCGCGTACGGGCTGAAGCCGTCAATGGAGGTGGCTTCGGTGCTGAAACCGCCGGTGGCCATGGTGGTGAAGGCGTGATTGATGGCCTGGAAGAGGGTCATGTCCCCCGCCCACAGTGCCAGGACCTCCGCCAGGGTTAACAGGGCATAGACATACCAGAGCCGTTTGGCGGTCTCACGGAAGCGAGGCGTGAGGCGATCGGGTTCGGGCCCGGGTGACTCGGCCCGAGCCAGCTGGACGCCGCCGGTGCCGAGCAGGGGAAGGATGGCCAGCGAGAGAACGATTACCCCCATCCCGCCCAGCCACTGGGTGGTGGATCTCCACATGAGTATGCCGCGTGGCAGCGCAGCCGGATCGGGTACCACGGAGGCGCCCGTAGTGGTGAACCCGGAAGCGGTCTCGAAGAAGGCGTTGGTCAGGTTGTCGATGGCGCCGGTCAGCAAGTACGGGAGTACCCCGAAGCAGGCCATGGCGAACCAGGCCAAACCCACCGAGGCGAAGCCCACCTTGGTGGTAAGCGTCCCGGGGCGACCCATAACCCGCCATCCGAATAGCCCGGCCAGGATGGTGAGCAGCGCGGACAGGGTGATCCAGCCGGCAACTTCCTGTTCCCGGTAGATGAGTGAGGTGACAGCAGCCGGAAGCATGGCCACTCCGGCCGCGACTACCACCGCTCCGATTACGTAGGACAGGCGCCGGAAGATGGGTCCAGGGCGGCTAAACCCGAACGATCGTCCGGATGAGGTCATGTCCACCGATGGTTGTGGCCTGGTGAAGGGCCGCCGGCGCCGCTCACACCGAGAACATCGACTCGACGGCTGCCATGGCGTCGGGTACGGAGAAGATGATCAGGTGATCGTGCTCCTCGATGGTGGTGGCGCCGGAGGGGACGAAGGCGATGTCGCCGCGCACCATCCCTCCGATCACCATTCCACGGGGCAGGGTCAGTTCGAGGAGCGAGTTTCCCACTGCCTCGGCTCCGGGAACTGCTTCCAACTCGAGCACCTCGGCGTCTGTGTCGGAGAAGGTCGCTACCGAATAGACGGTGCCCCGCCGCACGAACCGGAGAATCGAGGCGGCGGCAGTCAGCCGGGTGGACACCGTGGTGTCGACGCCGATACCTGCCAGCAGACCTACGTAGCTCATGCGCGTCACCCGGCTGATGGTGGTGGCAGCACCCATAGCCTTGGCGACCAGGCAGGGGATCAGATTCATGGAATCGACCCCGGTGAGGGCGACCACGGAGTCGTGAAGGTTGGTGTCGAGCTCTCCAAACACGATGGGGTCGGTGGGATCGGCGGCGATGACGAGCGCGGATGGGATCTCCTCGGCCACTGCGCCGCATCGGGCTTCGTCGGGATCGATCACCACGACCTCCATGCCAGCTTTGACCATCAGGTCGGTGGTGAGCCGGGCCACCCGGGTTGTTCCGATGATCAATACTCGCCGGATGTCACGGTCATGGATGCCGATCATCGACCTGGCCCGATCGACGTTCTTGCTCTTGACCATCAGCAGCAGGTGGTCACCTTCCAGCACCGTCGTGTCGCCATGGGCCACGATGGTGATGCCGTTGCGGACCGCGGCGATGGCCAGCCAGTTGAAGCTCTCGCTGCGGGGAACATCCTTCAGCGGTACTCCGACGAGCGGCGAGCCGGCGGTGACGGTACCTCCTACTAGTGCCAACTGCCCTTCACCGAACTCGATGAGCTCGGTAAGCCCGGACTCGACGACCAGCGCGGCGATTTCCTCGGCCGCCGCCTCGACCGGATCGATGACCACATCGACAGCGATGCCGTCGAGGCCGTCCCTGAGATCCGGATCCTGTACCCGGGCGATGGTGCGTTGCACGCCCATCTTCTTGGCGGTGTGGCAGGCGAGGATGTTGGCGCCGTCGCTGGCGGTAACCGCGAGGAGTATCTCGGCCTGACCGACTCCGGCTTGTTCGAGTGTGGCGGCGCTGGCGCCGTTACCGGTGATGACCAGAGCGTCCAGCCGGTCCCTGATCTCGGCGGCCCGGCGAGAATCGATGTCGATCACGACCACGTCCTGGCCCTCTAGGGATAGGCGTTCGGCGATGTAGCCCCCTACCGCTCCCGCACCCACCACCACGATGCGCATCTACAGCCGTACTCTTCCCATCGGTCGGCGCCCCATTGTAGGAGGCTGTTGAGAGATTCCACCCAAAGGGTTCGCGCGGTAACCGGCAATCCTCATGCCGAGTAGTTTGCCACGGTGGGAACCCCTTCGGATTCGTTCCCGGCGCCCTCCCTCGGATGTAACCGGCCTGATTGCCCGGCCCGGTCGGGTGAAGGTCTTGTAACGGGCTCCACATCGGGGTACGTTCCGATCTGGTGGGGACGCTCGACCGTGCGCGCAGGCTCGGGCAGCCCACCAGGCGCCGTAGGCCGGAGCGCGACGGGGGGCAGGAAGTCCTACTGTGATTGCTGTTCGCCCGTCCATGGTGTTGATCGCCGCCGCGTCGCTACTTCTTCCGGCCGCGGTAGCCCGGAGTGCCCCTGCGGAGGGTCGGTCGTGTGTGGGTCTGAGCCCGCCCGTCGACGGGATCGTCACCACCGACTTCGATCCCGGACCGGGTTATGAGGGCCACTGGGGGGTTGACTACGAGGGAGACCACGACGGCCTGGTTCAGGCGGCAGCCGGAGGAACCGTCATCTTCTCCGGCCGGGTGGTACATAACCCGGTGGTCACAATCGACCACGGGGGAGGGTTATGGACCAGCTACTCCTACCTGGGACACCTCACCGTGCTGAGCGGCGAGGAGGTCGAACGTGGAACGGTGGTCGGTACGGTCGGAGCCGATACCGGCCATGGCGACGTCCATCTGTCGGTCCGGATCGATGGCGAGTACATCGATCCCCTGCGGGTAGTGGGTTGCCTGGCCAGGGCGCCGTCCGCCGGCCTCCGCCTGGTGGAGGTGCGGTGACCCCGCCCGGCGGCCCCTTGCATGCAGGTCCCCCGAGAACACGGAAGTGGGTAGCCTCACGGGATGCTCATCGGCCTCCTAGGCGGTACCTTCGATCCTCCGCACATCGCTCATATGGCGGTGGCCGAGGCGGCCTTCCGGCAATTGTGCCTGGATGCGATCTGGCTGGTACCGGCGGGATCGCCCTGGCAGAAGGAGGGATCGGTGATCACGCCGGCCGAGCACCGGTGGGCCATGACCGTTGCGGCGGTGGAGGGGATTCCCTACATGGCGGCCGACGACCGCGAGGTGGTGCGCCGCGGCCCGACCTACACCTTCGATACCGTGTCGGGCCTCACCGATCACGATGTGACCCTGATCCTGGGGGCGGACGCCGCCTCCCGCATCGACTCATGGCACCGGAGCACCGAACTTCAGGAAATGGTCAGCATCGCGGTGGCGCCCCGTCCCGGCTGCGCCGCGGCCCGACCAACACCTTCGATACCGTGTCGGGCCTCTCCGATCACGAAGTGACCCTGATCGTGGGGGCGGGCGGGGGCAGGTCGGAGCCTGCGCTTCCTGGTGCCGGAGGGCGTGTGGCGCTATATCGAAACCAGCGGCCTCTACCGCTGAAACACCGAAGTCCCCTCCGGGCTATGATCCGGGTTGACCCAAGGAGGTGACGCCAATCCGGGAAGGCCGGCCATCGAGGACCAGCTAGCAACAGGTATAGAGCTCACCGCGGTAGAACTTGCCGCCGTCGCGGCTCAAGCCATCGATGCCAAGCAGGGAAGCGAGGTAGTGATCCTCGACATGGGCGATCTGCTGGGAATCGTGGATGTCTTCGTGATCGCCTCCGGTACCTCGAAGCGTCAGGTCCGCACCATGATCGAGGAGGTCAATCTGCGTCTGGGCCGGTGCGGTCGTAAACCGCTGCGCACCGAAGGTCTGGACACCGGTGAGTGGGTCCTGGCGGACTATGGCGACCTGGTGGTCCACGTCTTCCAGACGGGCTCACGGGATTTCTATGCCCTGGACCGGCTGTGGGGTGATGCGCCGCGCCTCGGCTGGGCGCCGGACTCACCGGATTGATCGTCGCCATAAAGTCTGCCTGCCGAAACTTGGTAAGCTGGTGGGCGGTCCTCCACCGGTCGAGGGGACCGACCACGGGGCTGTAGCTCAGCTGGCAGAGCGCTTGCATGGCATGCAAGAGGTCACGGGTTCAAATCCCGTCAGCTCCACCCATCCACACTCAGCGATCCCGCCGACGGGCCGGGATCGCCGCAGTTCAATGCGGCCGGCCCTCTCCGCGAGGAGTATTAGAAGGGTGCCGAAACCCTTCTAGAATCACCGGCGTGACGAAACGGAACCAGAGATACGACCACGGCCGGGTCGAGGCGCGCTGGCAGGAAGTCTGGGAAAGAACCGGCATCTACCGCGCCGAGGTCGACTGGGAGCGTCCCAAGCACTACGCGCTGACCATGTTGCCCTACCCGAGCGGTGATCTCCATATCGGGCATTGGTACGCCATGACGCCCTCGGACGCCCGGGCTCGCTACATGCGGATGAAGGGCTACAACGTCCTTTTCCCGATGGGGTTCGACGCGTTCGGGCTCCCGGCGGAGACCGCCGCGGCGCGGGCCAACATCCACCCCTGGAAGTGGACCTACTCCAACATCGAGCGGATGCGCCGCCAGCTCCGATCGATGGGAACCATGTTCGACTGGGAACGCGAGGCGGTGTCCTGCACGCCGGAGTACTACCGCTGGACGGAGTGGTTCTTCTCCCGGCTCTATGAGGCCGGATTGGCATACAGGGGCGAGGCCCTGGTGAACTGGTCCCCGAGCCTCCAAACCGTGCTCGCCAACGAGCAGGTGATCGACGGGAAGGACGAACGGACCGGCCAGCCGGTGGTCCAGCGGATGATGGAGCAGTGGTTCTTCCGTATCACCGACTACGCAGAGGAACTCCTCAGCTTCAGTGGTCTCGACTGGCCGGAGCCCATCAAGGCCATGCAGACCAACTGGATCGGACGCTCGGTGGGGGCCCGGGTCCGGTTCCCGGTCGAGGGCGCCGACCCGATCGAAGTATTCACCACCCGCCCGGACACCCTCCACGGCGCCACGTTCATGGTGCTCGCTCCGGAGCATCCTCTGGTCGAGGTGCTGACCACCGCCGACCAGAGGGAAGCGGTTGAGGCCTACCGCGCCGGCGCCTCCGGCCGTTCAGAGCTCCAGCGAACCGACCTGACCCGCGACAAGCACGGGGTGTTCACCGGTGGCTACGCGACCAATCCCGTTACCGGCACAGATATTCCGGTCTGGATAGCCGACTATGTGCTGATGAGCTACGGAACCGGCGCGATCATGGCTGTTCCGGGCGAGGACAGCCGGGACTGGGAGTTTGCCGCCAAGTACGGGTTGCCGGTGGTGCGCACCGTCCAGCCGCCCGACCACTTCGAGGGCAACGCCTACGAAGGGGACGGCCCGTCCATCAACTCGGACTTTCTGGACGGCCTCTACATCGCCGAGGCCAAGGTGGCGATGATCGATTGGCTCGAGGCCGAGGGACGCGGCGAAGGGGCAATCCAGTACCGGCTGCGGGACTGGCTGATAAGCCGGCAGCGCTACTGGGGTTCGCCGATTCCCGCCGTCTACCGAGAGGACGGAGCCGTCGAGCTGGTGCCCGATGACGCCCTTCCGGTGGAGCTGCCCGAGGACGTGGAGTTCACGCCGACGGGACGGAGCCCCCTCGTCTCCCATGAACCGTTCCTGAATGCGGTGGACTCGGAAGGGGGGCCGGCAACCCGCGAGACCGACACCATGGACACCTTCATGTGTTCGTCCTGGTACCAGCTCCGCTACCTGAGCCCGGGATACGACCTCGCTCCCTTCGATCCCGAAGAAGCGGCCTACTGGCTACCGGTCGACACCTACACGGGTGGCGCCGAGCACGCCGTGATGCACCTCATGTACACCCGGTTCTTCACCAAGGCTCTTCGAGACATGGGGTGCTTCGAAGACACGGCCGCCGCGATGAGGGCTCACGGTCGCGATCCCGAAGGCATGTTCGACGAGCCCATGGTGATGCTCCGGAACCAGGGTCAGGTACTCGGGGAGGAGCGCCGGGGCGACCGGGTGCTGGTGGTCGGCCGGCAGGAGGAGGATCGGCTGAAGGCCGACTCGGTGCTGGTGGTGACCGATCCCGACGCTCAGTTGGAGTACGCGGATGGAGACCGTCTGGTGGGTGAGATCGTGAGCCGCACCGAACACGTGCTGGTGGTCCAGCCGCCGGATGGCCCCGATCCCGTGACCGTGGAGATAGCCGAGGGCGCGACGATCGAGATCCCGACCATTCCGGGACCCAACAGCGTCACCCAACTCCGCCACCGGCTGGACGTCCAGCGCATGTCGAAGTCCCGCGGCAACGTGGTCAATCCCGACGACCTGGTGGAGCGGTTCGGCGCCGACACGGTCCGGACCTACATGATGTTCGCCTTCGAATGGGAGAAGGGCGGCCCCTGGGATAGCCGGGGGATGAGAGGTGCTCAGCGCTTCATCGTGGACGTCTGGCGCCTCGGCAAGGCTGAATACCGGGCGAGGAGCGTGGACGACTCCGCCAGCGCCGGACTCCGCCGCCGCGCCCACCAGGCGATCATCAAGGTGGGGCAGGACCTGGAGTCGTTCTCGTGGAACACCGCCGTCGCCGAGCTGATGAAGCTCCGCAACTCCATGAACGACGCCCTGGCTGCCCGCAACGTCACCCCGGAGGTCTGGCGGGAGACCCTCTCGATCCTGGTCCTGTTGCTCGCGCCGATCGCTCCCCATGTCACCGAGGAGGTCTGGAGCCGTCTCGGTAACAGGACCAGCATCCACCTCCAACCCTGGCCTGAACCGGACATGGAAGCCGCCGCCGATGAGTCGGTGACGATGGTGGTCCAGGTCAACGGCCGGGTCAGATCCCGGATCGAGGTGCCGGTCGGCATCTCGGAGAGCGCTGCGCTGGACCTGGCGCTCAGCCACCACAACGTGGCTCGCCATGTCGGTGAGAGCGAGGTGCGGAGGGTGATCGACCGAAGGCCGAGGCTGCTCAACATCGTGGTGTAGGAGGGTTCCCAGGCCGGCGGGTGCGCTGGTCTCAGAACTCGGCGGAGCGGTAGGCCTGCCGGGCCTTGACCCGGGTGCGGTAGTTGAACACTCCGCCGGCGTATACCCTCCCCGCTGCCCTGATCAGCAGGATGATGAAGCCGACCATGATAAGGAACGCGGTCACTTGCTCCCATGGGGCCACCGAGTCGGACACGGCTCGAACCGGGAGCACGAAGGGGGCGGTCACCGGGACCAGCGTGAGAATGGTCGACCAAACCGTGTCCGGATTGCCGGAGACGTAGATGATGCCGATCATGTAGCCGGCCACGGTGACGATCATCAAGGGGAAGGCAGCGTTCTGGGCGTCCTCAGGACGGTGGGCAATGGCCCCCACCGCCGCATAGCCGGTGGCGTAGACGACGTAGCCGAGCACGAACCAGATCAACGAGATGACCAGGAAGCCGGCATCGACTTCGGGCAGTGTGACATCGAGGACCAGGCGAACGGCGACTATCAGGCTTGCGGCGATCGACCCGAACTGCAACAAGCCGAGCAGTCCCACCCCGATGATCTTGCCCGCCAGGAGCTGCCATGGACGTAGGGAGGAGAGCAACACTTCCGACACTCGGTTGGTCTTCTCCTCGGTGACACCCAGCAGCACCCACGATCCGGTAGTCATGACGGCCATGAACAGGAGCACCAGCGCCACCTGAGCGATCAGGAATTGCCGAGCCTCGGCATCGGCATCGGCATCGGGTTCGGCGGTCACGGTCGTCACCCTCTCGCCACCCATGATCGCCACTGCCTGCTCGGAAACTTCGCCGGACGCCACCATGCGCTGCACCTGGTAGGAGAGGGCGGCTTGTCTCAGCGCGGCCTCGAGTTCCCTGGGCGTGTCCTTGCCCACCAGTACCTTCACCGTGTTCCCCCCGACCAGGGCGGCATCCACCTCTCCGTCCACCACCGCCGCTGCGGCCCCGGTGCTGTCCGAGGATGGGGTGAGTTCGATCCGGTAGGAGCCCGGTTCTTTCGGCGCCATCTCCTTCGCGAGCTCTCCCGAGCCCGCGCTCTCGACGCCGACGGTGGCGACCCGGTAGGTGCGGATGGATCCGTCATCCCCGAAGAACCCCGGGATGGCTATGCCTGCGCCGACGAGGATGGCCAGAAAGAGCCAGCTCAGCGCATAGGACTTGCTCAGGCCGCGTTCCAGGAGTTCGCGCCACGTCACGAGGCCGACGGCCCTGTAGGCGGTCACGATGCCACCGCTTCCCTGAAGAGGTCCGACAGGCTCGGCGGACCGTAGGAGAACTCCCGGATTCTCCGGCCGTCCGTAAGCGCGGTCATGATCTCGTCCATGCCGACCTCGGCGGGCACCCTGAGAATGTGACGGGTACCTAGCGACTCCACCAGCCGGAAACCGGGAATGGTGAGGGTGAGCGCGAGCGACGAGTCCAAATCCACCTCGACTCTCCGGTGGGTCGCTCGGTCCTTCAGCGTCCTGACCGGGCCCGACAGCGCCACCCGGCCCTGGTTGATGATGGCAACGTCATCACATAGGTGCTCGACGAGATCCAGCTGATGGCTCGAGAAGAGCACCGCCGATCCTTGTTCCGCCCGCTCTCGCAGTATCCGGGACATCTCCTCGACGCCGAGCGGATCCAGGCCGCTGAAGGGTTCATCCAGTACCAGGAGTTCGGGGTCGTGGACCAGCGCGGTAACGAGTTGCACCCGTTGCTGGTTTCCGTGAGAAAGGTCGTCCACCCGTGAGTCTGCCCGTTCTTCGAGCCCGATCCGGGCGATCCACCGGTCGGCGGCTGCGGCGGCGGCCGCCTTGCCCAGCCCGTGGAGGCGACCGAAGTAGATCACCTGGCGGCGCACCGGCATGCGGGGGTACAGGCCGCGCATCTCCGGCATGTATCCGAATCGCCGGCGAGCGTTGTGGGTGACGGATCGACCCATCCAGGTCACGGTGCCCTCATCGAGGCGCAGCAGGCCGAAGATGGCCCGCATGGCGCTGGTCTTGCCGGCGCCGTTGGGTCCCAGGAACCCGACTATCCGGCCTGGTCTGACGGAGAAACCGCAGCCATCCAGGGCAACCACCTCGCCGTAGCGCTTGGTCAAGCCGTCAAGTTCGAGCACGGGCACCTGTCATGAGACCGTAGGGAGGGTAACCGTCCTCGGGTTGCAACGCTCCGCGCCCACACGCCCCGGAGGGCAGGGGGCTTCTCAATCACCTTCCATGCCGGTACAAGTACAGCGGCGTTGTGGATGAAGGAGGCTGTGCATGTCCGACCCGCCGTCCGGCCGCGGAATGCCCGCCGGGGCGCCGGGCGGCGCCCTGCTGGTCCTGGGGGGCGCGCGGGCGGTCATGATCAGGTCTGCCCTCTGGAACCGACCCCAGGCCGCTCCGGCGGAGCCTCGACCCTCCCCAGAGGTAGTGGTGGTACCTGTGTCCGCTATCGGGACCGCTCCGGCTCTGGTGACGGTTCACGTTTCGGGTGCGGTCGCGACGCCCGGTTTGGTGGTGTTGCCGGACGGAAGCCGGGTCGCCGACGCGGTAGCGGGGGTAGGTGGCGCGCTGCCCGGTTCGGAACTCCGCCTGGTCAACCTGGCGGCGCCGGTAACGGACGGCATGCATCTCGACATCCCGTGGGCCGGCGACAGGCCGGGCGCGGTGGTCTCGGCTTCGTCCGGCGCTGGGTCGAGCTACCCGATCGATCTGAACCGGGCGGATCATCAAGCCCTTACGGGCATCCCCGGGGTGGGGGAGGTGCTGGCGCTGCGCATCGTCGCTCACCGGGAGGCCCATGGCCCCTTCATGACGACTGAGGATCTGCTTGACGTCCCGGGTATCGGCGAGGGCAGGCTGGCCGGAATGCGCGACTACGTCGAGGTGGGTCGATAGACCGCCTGCCCGACCCACGAGCCAGATGGTTTCTGGCCGGCGCAGCCGCAATCTGGATCGGAATAGTCGCCGGGATGGAGGTCCCGTGGCTCGCGGTCCTGGCCTTGGTGGCCGCGGGTGTGGCCGGTGTCGTGCGCAGGTGGGGCGCCGCCCTGGTGGCGGGCCTGGTGGCCCTGGGGGCGCTCGGCGGCCTGTTCCTGGGCGCTCGCCAGGAGGAGATGGTGAACACCGTGCTTCCCCCGGGAGAGGTAACCGTACTGGTCGAGGCTCTGGCCGATGCCTCGGGTCGCCCCGGCCAGGATCGGGTGCTCGTACGAGTCCGGTCTATCGAGGGACCAGCAGGGCCGGTCTCATGGGATGGTCCGGCCGGACGGCTCCGGGGTGACGTAGCCGGCTGGACACGGGCCGGCCGGTGGTGGGTCGAGACGACGATGTACCCAGGCGCCGATCCGGCCGCCGGGAGCAGAGGCAGAGATCCCGTGGTCTGGCAGGGCCGGGTGGTCCGCGCTCGTCCCGCTCCTGAACGGGTCGGATGGGCGGCCGAACAGGCCGCCCGGGTTCGCTCCCTCATCCTCGATCGTCTCCGACCGGACGCCGACCGGGGAAGAGCGCTCCTGGCCGGATTCTTGCTCGGGGACGTCTCACACATGCGCAAGTGGGAGGAGGAGACGATGCGCCGCGCCGGGTTGTCGCACTTCGTGGCGGTGTCGGGAAGCAACGTGGCGCTGTTTCTGGGGGCCATGTTCCTGGTGGCGGGTCCACTGGGCTGGAGTTCTGTCCGTCGAGCAGTCCTGGGCCTGGCCGGCCTGGTGTTCTTCGTTCTCCTCATCGGGCCGGACCCGTCGGTGGTGCGGGCCGCAACCATGGCGGGGCTGGTGCTGCTTGCCCGACCTTTCGGCCTGCGCCCCGACATCTGGAGGGTGATCGGGGTCGGGGTGGGGCTGCTCCTCCTGGTTTCTCCGGAGTTGGCCTACAGCCTCGGATTCCAGCTCTCGGTCGCTGCCACGGCCGGTGTGGTGGTCGGAACCGGGTGGTTCCACAACCTTCGCCCCCGGTGGCTGGCCACGTCGCTGGGAGCTGCCTGCGGGGCACAACTGGCGGTGGCCCCGATCCTCCTGCTCGCGATCGGGCAGCTTCCCCTATGGTCTCCGGTCGCCAACGTAGCGGCTGCGCCGCTCGTGGTGGCGGCAACCGGGTTGGGAGGAGCGGGGGCCGTCGTGGGCATGGAGGGGTTGGTGGAGGCAGGGGCCCTGGTGGCTCGCGCGGTGCTGGGGATTGCCGATCTGTCGTCAACCCTTCCGCAGATCGGCTGGACGGCCGCACTGCCGCTCGCCGGGTGCGGGTTGGTGGCGATTTCTCGCCGGTTCCGCCCGGTGGCGGTGCTGGCCGGAAGCATGCTCGCGTGCCTTCTCACGGTCTTCGCCGCTCCGCACACGTTCGTGGGTGCCCCGGTCAGGCCCGCCTTCGTGGCTCTCGATGTGGGCCAGGGCGACGCGCTGCTGCTCCTGGGCGAGGCTGGTGAGACCGTGCTGGTCGACGGAGGAAGCGACGGCGCCAAGGTCCGGGCCGGGTTGTCCCGGTTCGGCGTGAGAGGCGTTGACCTGCTGGTCGTGTCTCATGCCCATCACGACCACTATGGCGGCCTGGTGGATGTTATCGGGGCTCTTCCGGTCGGCCAGATGTGGTACGCGCCGTTCCCCGGCCAGGCGGAGGCGTACTTGAGCCTGGTAGAGGCTGCTGAGCAGGTGACGCGGGTCACGATCCCGAGCCTGGGCGTTCATCAGATCGGTTCCATCCGGCTTGAAGTGCTGGGTCCGGCCCGTAGGTATGCCTCTCTCAACGACCAGTCGATAGCCATCCGGGCGACGCTCGGTGGTGAAACGGTCCTGCTGTCCGGTGACATGGAACGTGTCTCCCAGTCCGAACTCGAACCTCCGCGGGTTGATGTGCTGAAGGTTCCCCACCAGGGCGCCGCGACCTCCGATCCCGAGTGGTTGGTAGCAACGGGCGCCTCCGTGGCCGTGGTCAGCGTCGGACCCAACCGGTTCGGCCATCCTTCCGAGCAATTGCTGGCCGCGCTCGAGCAAGCTGGTATGGACGTGCGGCGAACCGACCGCGAGGGAGACGTGGTGATCGGCTTCGGGTCCTGACGGTACGGCTCGGGTCGAACATGCCTCCACCGCTACGATCCGGTCCGATGGCGATGATCAATCAGTCCAAGCGGATCCTGATCACCGGGGCCGGCAGATGGTGCGAAGGGGGCGAGGGGGGTCTGGGGGCGGCGCTGGCGATCCGGCTCGCCGGCCAAGGACACACCGTCGTCATTAACCACCGCTCCAGCGATGAGGCGGCCGAGCGCCTGGTCGAGGCGATCCGGAATGGGCCGGGAAGGGCGCTGGCCGTCCGGGCGGACGTTACCGACCCGGACGATGTCGCGAGGATGGCGAGGACCGTCCGCCAGGAGCTCGGAGGGCTCGACGTGTTGATCAACAACGCCGGCCGTTTCCTGCTCAAAGACTATGAAGATCTGACGCCCGTCGAGTGGGAGTCCCAGATAGCGTCGACCGCCACCGCCACCTACTACGTGTCCACGACCCTGCTACCCCTTTTGCGCGAGCAGCGGGGCAGGATCATCAACATCTCCGACGCGGGCGCCGATCGGATCACCTCCCGGCCCCGAACCCTTCCGTACCACATCGGCAAGATGGGAGTGCTGATGATCACCCGGACCATGGCCAGGGCGGAAGCCGGCTACGGCGTAACCGTCAACGCCATCATGCCCGGGGTGCTGGAGAACTCCGAACCCCTGCCGGATCGGACCCGCATACCGGCAGGACGCCACGGCACCGCGGACGACGTCCTGGAGGCGGTCACTTTCCTGATGAGAGAGAAGGCAGGCTACATAACCGGCGCCTTCATCCAGGTCGGCGGGGGTTGGAACCTGTAGTGGCGGCCGGATCGCGCCTGGCCATTTGGCAGACCGACCGCTAGTCCGGCTCTACCCGTGAGTACCCTCACCCATCTCAAGGGTCCTCCCAATCCCGGTCCCGGCGACCGGCGGGCCCTGCTCGACCGGGCCGGCGAGTTGCTTGCCGACGCCGGGATCGAATCCTCCGACGTCATCCGGATCGACGTACCGGGCCGGGGCCAGTCGGTGGGGGGAGAGGGACTGCTGCGTCCCGAGGTCGAACCGATCGTGCCTGCCCTGCAGTCCGGGTCCTTGTTCGGCGGGCGTACGGGCGTCATGCTGATGGATGCTCATCGACTCCAAGCCGACGAGGCCGCCGTCGTGGCCGATCTCCTCGCTCAGGATGCTGGTGCGAGCCGGCCGGTCGTACTGATTACGAGCGGAAAGCTCCCGTTGCCGCTCACTGCCCACGTGAAGAAGAACGCCAAGGTGATATCCGTTCGAAAGCTGGCCGACCGCGATGTGGCCCAGTGGGTACACGGCGCCGCTCGCCGACGCGGGCTACGCCTCGGTTCGGACGCCATCCAAGCTCTCATCCGACGCTTCGGGTCCGATCTGGGCGCTATCGACCAGGCTCTCGACCAACTGAGCGTTTCGGACGGTCCGGTAACCGACCAGATCATCCTGGAACGCTTCCGTAACCGGCCGGATCAGCCCCTCTGGAAGCTGACTGATGCCTTGGGCAAGGGAGAAGCGGACGACGCCATCCGCCGCCTGCATGAGCTTCTCACACACGGGCACCCCCTCGTCCTCGTGGCAGCTGTCGAGAATGATCTCCGGAGAAAGGCTCTGGCGGCGGCTGCGCCGGACATCGCCACCTTCGCGAAGTGGATCGACGCCAAGCCCGGCGCCTACCCGACCCGGAAGGCGTGGCAGGCGGGGCGGGCCATGTCGAGGGAGGATCTGAATAGAGCCATAGACGCCGTTCGCAGGGCCGATGCCACGCTGAAAGGTATGCCGGAGGAGACCCACCTACCGACCCTGGAGCGCTTGGTGGCCGCGCTCTGTCACTGGTACCAAGGCAATTAGTTGTTAGTTGTAAGTTGTTAGTTTGACAACGTAACTAACAACTAGGAACTAGAAACCAGGTGCGCCAGCCTGGCCTTCCGCCGGGCCGCGGTGTTCTTCTTTAGAACACCCTTCGCAACAGCCTGATCGATGCGCTTCTGGGCGATTCGCAAAGCCTGCTCGGCAGCCTCGCGGTCGCCGCCCCCGGCAGCTTCCTCCACCTGCCGCGACCTGGTCTTCAGTTCGGAGCGGATAGCCCGGTTGCGGGCCCTGTTGGCAATAGCCTGCCTATCGCGCTTCTCCTGGGACTTGGTGTGGGGCATCTCTGGACTCACCGTATTCGGTCGCTTGCCGGACAGGCTCGGGTTTGTCGAGCCGTCTTCGCAGGGTGGGGTATGCGAGAGCCGCAAGGCTAGCAGGCCTGACCGGCCGGTCCAACGGAACCGTCGCCCTGCAATCGTACCCTGGCACCGCCTGCGGGTATGGGTATCATATCCGGCCATGTTGGACGGTCGGCGGGCTCGGATCCTGCGCACCATGATCGAGGAGCACATCCGCACGGGTGGACCGGTCAGTTCCCGCGCCATCCTCGAGGCCGGCAACCTGGCCGTTTCCAGCGCTACGATCCGGACCGAGCTGGTCGCTCTCGAGGCTGCCGGGTACGCGTTCCAGCCTCACACCTCTGCCGGGCGGATCCCGACGCCGCACGCTTACCGCTACTACGTGGACAGCCTGATGCGTCCGCGCGAGACACCGGTCGCCTCCGCCAGAGTGGCCGAATTCTTCGCTTCCGTCCAGACGGAGTTGGGCCGCCTGCTCAAGGCTACGTCGACCCTGCTCAGCGAGATCACCAATTTCCCGTCGGTGGTCACCGGCCCGAGCATGGTCAACGAGGTCATCCGGGCGGTCCACCTGGTTCGCACCACCGCCGATACGGTCCTCATGGTGGTCGTGACGCTCGCCGGACGGGTGTCCCAGTTGCTCGTGCATCTGCCCGAACCCGTGGACGGATCCGAGGTACAGGAGGCCGAGAAGCTGATCCGTCGCTTCCAGGTCGGCAACTCGATGTCCGAAGGACTCGAGCTGGAGGCGATGTCCCTGGCCAACCCGCCCGAGGGGGTAGCGTCCATCGTCCGCCACGCTGCGGCCGCATTCGAGAACGCGGGCGCATCGGAACACGAGTTGTACCTGGGTTCGGCTTCCTACTTGACGGCTGCCTGGGGAGAACTCTCCAAGGTTCAAGGCGTCCTCGATGTCCTGGAGCGGGAAGCGTCCCTGCTCGAGGTACTGGGCCACCTTCCGGCCGGTACCGAGGTGCGGATCGGCTCCGAGTTGGGCATCGACACCGCCACGGATATCTCCCTCGTGACCACCACCTACGGCGAGGAGTCGTCCGGTCCCGGTGGCCGGCTCGGAGTGCTGGGACCGATGAGGATGGACTATGGCCGGACCATCCGGGTCCTGGAGGAGATCGGCGTCGGCCTCGACGAGAGCCTCGGCGAGAGCTGACAGGCACCGACAGCAGAGAGGCGCAATGGCCGACTACTACCGCACCCTGGATGTTGAGCGCGACGCGTCCCGAGACGAGATCAAGCGGGCCTTCCGGCGACTGGCCAGGGAATCCCACCCCGACGCCAATCCCGATGATCCCACGGCCGAGGCTCGCTTCCGCGAGGTTGCGGAGGCATACGAAGTCCTGTCCGATCCCGAGCGGCGAGCCCGGTACGATCGTGGAGAGACGCTCGACCCGGGCAGCTTCTTCCACGGCACGGGTTCGCTGGACGACCTGATGCGCTCGGTATTCGGGAGTAGCAGCATCTTCGGAACGGGTACTCGGGAACCACGGGTCAATCGAGGGCGGGACGTACGGGTAGAGGTGGTGCTCACTCTGGAAGAGGCGGCGTTCGGGGTGGAGAAAGCAGTCGTGTTCCGGACCGCCCTGACCTGCGAACCGTGTGCAGGCTCGGGCTCCGGAGACGGCGCCGGTCTTCGGGCGTGCCGGATTTGCGGAGGGAGCGGCCAGGTGAGGATGGCGCGGCGTAGCGTGTTCGGCTCGCTGATGACTCTGACGACCTGCCGGGCTTGCCGGGGTGACGGGTCGGTCTTGGCCGATCCCTGCGCGACGTGCGGTGGAGAGGGAATCCGGGAGGGTGAGAAGACCGTTCAGGTCGACATTCCCGCCGGCGTGGAGGCAGGTAACCGGCTCCGTCTCCCGACTAGAGGGGAAGCCGGTCGCCGCGGGGCCCTCGCCGGCGACCTCTACCTCGATCTGGTCATTGATCCGCATCCGGTCTTCGAGCGCGACGGGAACGACCTGATCAGCGAAGTCAAGGTGGGTATGGTCGCCGCAGCGCTGGGCACCGCGGTGGACGTACCCCTCCTCGATGGCGGGACCCACCGGATCAGGGTGTCGGCCGGGTCCCAGCATGGAGAAGTCATCCGGGTGCCCGGCAAGGGGATCACGCGGCTCCGCACATCGCGTCGAGGCGATCTCTTCCTGCGCATCAAGGTGATCGTGCCCACCAGACTCAGCCGGGCCCAGCGTAAGCTCCTGCGCCAGTTCGCCGATGCCGGCGGTGAAGAATTCCCGTGAGCAGTGGGCAGTTGGTCAGCAGGCAGTGGCCAGTGGTAAGTAGTTGGCTATGTCAGTAATAGTGAGGGTTCTCCTACTGTCAACCAGCAACAGCAACCAGGTGTCAGTGGGCAGGGGCAGCCATGCTTGGCCCCAGGCCACTGGCCACCGGCCACCGGCCACTAGATCCTTGGAACTCCTCATCTAGGGCGTTTCGTAGGTAGTCCAGCCATTCGTGGTATCCTGACCGGGCCTTTGGAGCCCCGCACCATCGCCCTGTCGCGTTAATGCTTCCTGTCGCGCCGCCTGCCCTCACCGTGCATGTCCCCGGGATCAGCTTGATGCTGGACCTGCTCGGCGAGCGAGATTCCCACCTACGGATCGTGGAGTCGGCATACCCCGAAGCCGTGATCGTGGCGCGTGGTGACGAGATCGTGTTCCAAGGCGAGGAGCGGGCGGCCCGCCGCGCCCACAAAGTGGTGGAGGAGTTGCTGATGCTGGTACAGCGGGGTATGAGTCTGGAGCCGGAAGGTGTGCGTCGGGTGATCAAGATGGTCAATGACTCGGTGTCCTCTCCTAGTGGTGTCCTGGGAGAAACCATCGAGGTAGCCCGCGGCAAGATCATCCGACCCAAGACGGTGGGGCAGTTCCGCTACGTCGAGGCGATCCGCCGATCGACCCTCGTCTTCGGGATCGGCCCGGCCGGGACCGGCAAGACCTATCTGGCCATGGCAGCCGCGACCGAGGCCCTCATCACGCGAAAGGTCAAGCGGATAGTTCTCACCAGACCAGCGGTAGAGGCCGGAGAGAGGCTCGGCTTCTTGCCCGGCGATCTGGAGGCGAAGTTCAACCCCTACCTCCGACCGCTGTACGACGCCCTGTACGAGATGCTGGGGCACGACGATGTCATGGGATACATGGAGAGAGGGACGATCGAGATTGCCCCGCTGGCCTACATGCGGGGCCGTACCCTCAACGATTCGATCGTGGTGCTGGACGAGGCGCAGAACACGTCCCGGGCACAGATGAAGATGTTCCTCACCCGGCTGGGGTTCAACTCGAAGATGATCATCACCGGCGATGCCACCCAGGTCGATCTGCCACGGGATCGCCTGTCAGGATTGGTTCACGCCCGGTCCATCCTGGATGACGTGAGGGACGTGGCGGTGGTCCACCTGGGCGCCGCTGATGTGGTTCGCCACCGTCTGGTGGCGGAGATCGTGGAAGCCTATGAGGCGGCGGACAACCGGGCGCCCGACGGATGACAGTTCGCGTCAAGGCCATCATCACCGGGTTGATCCTGGTGGCGACAGTGACCCTCTCCTGGGCCGGCATGCTGATCGAGCAGCAGTTCGCCACGGTCCAGGTGATGGTGGGGGAGCCGGCGCCTCAGGCCTTCGTCGCCGAGGACGCGATCGAGATCCAGGACACTGCTGCCACCGAAGTCGCCCGCCAAGCGGCCCGGGACGCGGTGGACCCGGAGTACGGGAGGGACGAGGAAATCGACGCCATCGTGATCCACGACATCCAGGCCTTCTTCCAGTCGCTCAGAGCCGCCACCGTGGATCAGGGCGCCCGCCCGCTGCCGATGGTCACCACCACCAGCACGGTGGCCCGCGAGACGGTGGCCACCACGACCACCACCGTTACCACGGTCGTCGATCCGGCCACGGAGGCGGGGCAGGAATCGGTCGCGGTCACCGAGCAGGCGCCCACGCCGACCACCCCGCCTGCGGCCGTGGCCGCGACGGCCGGCGTCACCGGGCGGGTGTTCATCGATACCGATACCAACGGATTCTTCAATCTCGGCGTGGATCACGGCCTGAGCGAGGTCAGGGTGGTGGCATACGACGTGACCGGCACTCGCTTCGAAACGGTCACGTTCTCGGACGGTAGGTACTCGCTCGGACGGATGTCTCCAGGGCTTGCGGCCGTTCTCATCGATACCGATACCGTTCCTGATAGGTTGACCGGGTCGGAGCGGCTTCTCTACCAGGAGGTGGAACTCCTGGATGGCCAGGAGACCCCGACCATCCATATCCCCCTACGCCTCGCCGTAACCTCCAAGGACACCCAATTGGTCAGCCTCCAGGCGAGCGGTCTGCTGCTGTCGGACAGCGCGGTCTCGCTCCTTGTGGACATCGCCACGGGCGACGTCCTGCGCGAGATCCTGGGTGAGGAGCCATGGCTGCTCTCGATCGAACGCGAGACCCTCCTGCTGGCGACCGAGGCCCTCAACACCGACGGTGGGATCCTCAGCGAGGATCTTCGCGCAGTCCAGATACAACTCCGCTCCACGCCCAGGTTCGTGCAGCTTCCGGGCGCTGACTCGGCGATCTGGCAACAAGTCTCCCAGGTGGTGCCGGAAGTGGCCACCGTGTTCCTGGCTGCCAACAAGACGGTCGACGCCGTGGCCACGGAGGGTCTCCGGGAAGAGAGAGCCGCTGAGGTCGTGCCCCTGACCATCCGGTATGAAGCGGGTGAAGTGATCGTGGAGGAGGGTCAGGAGGTAACGGAGGAGATCGAGGCGGCGCTGTCCGACGCGGGGTTGCTCGGGCTGGCGGCCCCCCGTTATCTGGCGCTGGCTGCAGCGGTGGCCATCGTGGTCGGTTTACCGGCGCTTTACCTTTACAGGTTCCAATCGAGCGTTTGGAACTCGATGCGCCGCATGTCCCTGTTCGGCCTGCTGGTGGTGCTTGCCGCCGTGTCGGCCCGCGGGGTGGCGGTGCTGGCCGCTGGAGGGGACGGCGCCATAGGCTTCCTGATGCCGGCGGCCGCCTTCGGCCTGATGACCGCCATCCTGTTCGACGCCCGCACCTCGGTGCTGATGTCAGTGGTGGTGGGATCGATGACGGCCATCGCCACTACCGATCCGGCCTACACGCTGTACGCCGGCCTGTCGGTTCTGGTGCCGATCCCGTTCGTATCGGCCATCTCGGCCCGCCGCGACCTCCGCCGGGCCGGGCTGTACATCATGGCTATGTGCGGGGCCTTCGCGGCTCTGATCGCCTGGTTCTTCCCGCAGGACATCAGCGTGCTCCGGGCGGCGGCGTTCGCGGTCGGAGGCGGCGCCATCTCCTGGCTGGTCGGAAGCTCGCTACTCTCCGTTCTGGAGATCGTGTTCGACATCACGACTTCGTTGCGTCTCCTGGATCTGACCGATCGGAACCATCCTGCCCTCCGCCTCCTTGAGGAGAAGGCCATCGGCTCCTTCAACCATTCCTTGATGGTGGGGACGCTGGCGGATCGGGCGGCCCGAGCGGTGGGCGCCAACCCCTTGCTGGCCCGAGCCGCCGCCTACTACCACGATCTGGGCAAAACCGAGCACCCCCAGTTTTTCATAGAAAACCAGTTCGGCATCCAGAACCCTCACGATGAGATGCCCCCATTGCAGTCCGCCGAGGTGCTGCGTCGCCACGTGCTGGACGGGCTAAGCCTGGCCCGCAAGTTCAGGATCCCCGGAGATGTGGCCGAAGGCGTTATCACCCACCATGGCGACGGCATCATGCATTTCTTCTACAACAAGGCACGGAAGGAGTACGGTGCCGATGCCGTGGACAGGGAGGACTACCGCCATGCCGGGCGCAAACCGGTCAAGAAGGAAATGGCCATCGTGATGATGGCCGACTCGGTCGAAGGCGCCTGCAGGGCGGTCTTCCAGGTGGAAGAGCCCACGCCCGAACGTATCGAGCAGTTGGTCGAGAAGGTAGTGGGAGAGAAGGTAGCCGACGGCCAGCTCTCGGCCTCGGATGTGACGCTGGGGGATCTCACCAGGGCGAAGGAAGCGATGGTCAAGGCGCTGGTAGGGCACTACCACCAGCGCATTCCCTACCCGGACTTTCCCGGCGGAGAACTATCTTGACGGCCAGAGCACGCCGAGTTGTTTCGCGGACAGGCTACTAGCGCGTGGAGATTCACTTATCGAACCACCAGGACCTACCGGTCGACGTGGATGCGCTCCGCGCCCTGGCGGCGAACGTGCTGGAGAACGAGGCAATGCCGTCGTCAACCGAGGTAGGGATCATGCTGGTCACAGACGATGACATGGAGGCCCATAATCACCGGTTCCTGGGCCGGGACGGGCCCACCGACGTGTTGGCGCTACCCCTTGCGCCACCCGGGGCGGAACACCGGCGGAGCGCCATTCGGGCGGGTGCCGGGATTCCGTACGCGCTCGGCGATGTGATCATCGCGCCCGGTTACGTCCGGAGCCAGGCGCGACGCCTGGGCATCGCGTACGAGGACGAGATGGCGCTCATGTTGGCTCACGGACTGCTGCATCTGATCGGTTACGACCATGAGTCGGACGTGGAAGCCGAACAAATGGAATCGAGGGAGCGCCAACTCCTGGCAGGGATCGGGATGGAGCAGCGATGATCTGGCTGGCCTGGGCGGCAGTGGCCACGGTGCTCGCGCTGGCGGCGGCACTCCGGGCGGCCGGGGAATCGCTGGTCCGTACGCCTCGAGCCGATGCCCTGCACGACGCCGCGGATGGCAAAGAGGGCGCCGGGACCGTGGCGGCCCTGCTGGAGGACCCTACGCGCATACAGCCGGCTATCTCGCTGATCCATGCCACCCTCCTGGTGACCGCCGCCGTGTCGGCGGCCTGGGTTACCGGCACCATGCTGAGCGGGTCGCGGCTGGTGATGGCGCTCGGGATGGCGGCCGCGATGATCGTCCTGCTCGGAGATCTGTGGCCCCGATCGGTCGGCCGGAACCGACCCCACCGCATCGCATACCGCCTGGCCCGACTGCTGCGGCTGGCGATCTGGATCGGCGGCCGGGCGGCAGACCTTATCGAGGACGAGGAGGACGGCGCCCTCGCGCCAGCCGAGGCCAATGGCGATCATGACCCCTCCGATCAAGAGGAGATCCGCATGATCTCCTCGGTTCTCGAGTTCTCCGATGCCATTGTGCGCGAGGTGATGGTGCCGCGGACGGACATGGTGACGCTGGGCGCCGCCTCCACAACCACCGAGGCTCTGGATCTCATCCTGGACTGCGGGTACTCGAGGGTGCCGGTCACCGGTAGGGGGACCGACGACATCGTGGGGATGGTGTATGCCAAGGACCTGTTGGGCCGGGTGGCGGAATCACGGGATCCGGAACCCGTCGCCGGGATCTCTCGCGACCCCTACTTCGTTCCCGAGTCCAAGCCGGTGCGTGACCTTCTACGGGAGATGCAGTCGAGACAGATCCACATAGCCATAGCTGTTGACGAGTTCGGCGGGACCGCCGGGCTGGTCACTATCGAAGACCTGATCGAGGAACTGGTGGGCGAGATCGTCGACGAGTACGACACCGAGGCGCCCATGGTGCAGCCTCTGGATGACGGAGGGTTCCTGGTGGCGGCTCGACTGTCGGTGGACGACCTTAACCAGGTGTTGGGCGCCGATCTGCCCGATGACGAATGGGATACGGTGGGCGGCCTGGTGCTGGGTCTGGCAGGCCGGGTTCCCATGGTGGGGGAACGGTTCGAGATGGGTGAGGCCGTGCTGGTCGCCGACCGGGTACAGGGTCGGCGCGTGGAGCGGGTCCTGGTCCACCGGGTGGGAAACACCGGTCGCTGAGGTCTGAGTGCGTTCCGGATTCGTCGCGGTTGTGGGGCGGCCCAACGTCGGCAAGTCGACGTTGATAAACAACCTGGTCGGTCACAAGGTGACCATAACGTCCCGGCGGCCGCAGACCACCCGATTGAGCGTCCGGGGGGTTCTGACGGTGGACGATCCCGCCGCCCAGCTCATCTTCGTGGATACGCCCGGGCTCCATCGCCCGCGAACGGCCCTGGGCAAGCGCCTCAACTCGACCGCATACCGGACCGTGACCGATGCCGACTGCACAGCGTTCGTCATAGACGCCACCGCCCGGGTAGGGCCCGGAGACCGCCGGATCGCAGAACACCTCCTCGACACGGTTGATCCCGAGCGGGTGATCCTGATCGTCAACAAGGTGGACGCTGCCCGCCGGGGTCGAGTGGCGGAACGGCTGAGTGAGGCGGCGCTGTGGGACTTCGGCGCCTACATCCCGGTCTCGGCTCTCGAGTGCGACGGCCTGGAGAGGGTGGTGGCAGAGCTGATTCCCCGCTTACCGGAAGGTCCGGCACTGTATCCACCCGGTGTGGTGAGCGACCGTCCGGATGAGGTGTTGATCGCCGAGACGGTTCGGGAGAAGCTGCTACCCGGGCTCTGGCAAGAGTTACCGCACTCGGTGGCTGTCAAGACCGAAGGGATCGAGGTCCGGAAGGACGGATTTACGCGCATCGAAGCCATCATCTACGTGGAGCGGGAGTCGCAAAAGGGGATCGTGGTGGGGGCAGGAGGTGCCAACCTGCGTGATGCCGGAACCAAGGCGCGGCTTGAGCTGGAGGAGACGTTGGGGCGGCGGGTGTTTATCGATCTCCGCGTGAAGGTCGAGAAGGACTGGCAGCGCTATCCCGACCGGATAGAGCGCCTGGGCCTGTAGGCCTACCGCGGGCTGTGAGCCGGCCGAATATGCCGGGCCGGGTACACTCGCCCTGCCCGCCCGAAGGGGCGCATGTCGAGGCCACGAAGGTGAGGGTTGGTGCGGTTCCGGATCGAGAAGGACTCCATGGGGGAGGTGGAGGTCCCAGCGGACGCTCTCTACGGCGCCTCGACCCGGAGAGCACTCCATAACTTTCCCATCTCCGACCGCAGGTTCAGCCGCTGGTTCATCTGGGCACTCGGTCTGATCAAGGGCTCGGCCGCGCAGGTGGCGGGCGCGACGGGTCACATACCCGGAGAGATCGCCTCAGCGGTGTCGCAGGCGGCCGACGAGGTCATGGCTGGTCTCTGGGACGACCAGTTCGTGCTCGATGTCTTCCAAACGGGGTCCGGTACCTCCACCAACACCAACGCCAACGAGGTCATTGCCAACCGGGCCGCCCAGCTGCTCGGAGGGTCGATCGGCGACCGGTCGGTCCACCCCAACGATCATGTGAACTTCGGTCAGTCCTCGAACGATGTGATCCCAACCGCCCTGCACGTGGCGGCTGCCTGTGCCACCAGGGAGGACCTGGTGCCGGCCCTGGAGGCGCTGGCTCGATCGCTCGAGGAGCGGGCCGCCGACTTCGCGGATGTGGTCAAGTCCGGTCGCACCCACCTGATGGACGCCACGCCGGTGACGCTCGGCCAGGAGTTCTCCTCGTACGCGGCGCAGATCGTCAAGGGCGTCGAGCGCCTGGCGGCGGTGTTGCCAGACCTTGACGAACTCGCCCTGGGAGGCACGGCCGTCGGCACGGGGATCAACGCACCGCCGGGCTTCGCAGCCTCGGTTATCGGGATGATGTCCAGGAGGGCCGGTTACCCCTTCCGGGAGGCCGGCAACCACTTCGAAGCCCAGGCCGCCAAGGATGCGGTCGTGATGTCTTCGGGTGCCCTGAAGACCGTGGCGGTGTCCCTGTTCAAGATCGCCAACGACCTGCGCTGGCTCGCGTCCGGACCCCGTACGGGCCTGGGGGAGATCAGGCTCCCTGCCCTCCAGCCGGGGTCCTCGATCATGCCGGGAAAGGTCAATCCGGTCATTCCCGAGATGGTATGCCAGGTTGCCGCGCAGGTGATCGGGAACGACTCGGCCATCGCTTGGGGAGGCGCCAACGGTAACTTCGAGCTCAACGTGATGATGCCGATGATGGCCCACAACCTGCTGGAGTCGATCGGGCTGCTCGCCAGCGCCTCGTCCACTCTACGGGAGCGCTGCGTCGACGGGCTCGAGGCGGATGCGGAGCGGGCTCGGCGGCTGGCGGAGAGCAATCTGGTGGTCGTCACCGCACTCAACCCCCGGATTGGCTACGACATGGGCGCCAGGGTGGCCAAGGAGGCCTACGCCTCGGGCCGCACCATCCGCGATGTGGTGCTCGACATGGGGCTGATGGAGGCGGAGGAGCTGGATCAGGTGCTGGACATCAAGCGGATGACAGAAGGAGGCATTCTCTAGTCGGTAGAAACAAACCTCTTGATAGCCTCTTCCAGAGTGGTCCAGGGCAGGTTGGCGCACTTGATCCGGACCGGGAACTTGCGGACTCCCTGGAGTGACTCGAGATCACCGAGCACCGCACCCGGCCGGTTCGGATCGAGCCCGGGGTCATTGGCGCCGTCGATGCTCATCATGCCCTTGAACCGCCCGGTGAGCGTTCGGATCGTCTCGATGGTTCTCCCCTTTACCGCGTCGCCCATCATCGAACCCGAGGCCTGAGATATCGAACACCCGTGACCGGTGACCCCGATCGCGGTGACCTGGCCCCCCTCGATAAGCAATTCAATCCGGACCTCGTCGCCGCACAGCGGGTTGTTGCCGTCGGCCACCGCGTTGGCTCGGTCGAGCGCCTGGCGGTTGCGGGGGCTCCGGTAGTGGTCGAGGATTACTTCGCGGTAGAGGTCTTCAAGCGCCATGACCGTCCAACGATAGAGAGCGCAGCCGCTCCACGGCGACAACCGGACCGTGCTCAGCTGCCATCCCGACCCCTTAGGCGCCGTCTAGTCCGAATATTCGCCGGGCCACGCCGAGGGCGTCCACCAGCGCGTCCACATCCTCGGCCACGTTGTAGACATAGAACGAAGCCCGGGCCGAGGCCGTCAGGCCCAGACTCCGGAGTAGCGGCTTGGCGCAATGGTGCCCGGCTCGCACCGCCACTCCCTCCTGGTCGAGGATGGTGGCCACGTCGTGGGCATGGATGCCCGGCAGGTCGAAGCTGATCGCCCCACCCCGGTCCACGGTGTCCGCCGGGCCCTGGACAGAAAGGCCCGGAACCTCGGCAAGCCGCTCCAGGGCGTAGCCGGTCAGCTCCCGGTCGTGTTCCAGAACATTCTCCATCCCGATGGCGGACAGGTAGTCCACCGCCGCCCCCAAACCGATCGCTTCCACGAACGGCGGGGTGCCGGCCTCGAACTTGTGGGGTACCTCCGCCCAGTCCGACTCGTGAAGGCGGACGTCACGGATCATCTCGCCCCCGCCCTCGGCCGGCTCCATGCTCTCCAACAGCGCCCTCCGACCCCATAGGACCCCGATGCCGGTCGGCCCGAGCATCTTGTGGCCCGAGAATCCAAGGAAGTCGGCTCCGAGGGTCTGGACGTCCACGGGTGCGTGAGGCACGAGCTGGGCGCCGTCGACCAGGAGCACTGCCCCGACCCCATGAGCCAGACCGGCGAGTTCGTCCACCGGTGGCATGGTGCCCAACACGTTGGACATTCCCGTCACCGCCACCACCTTGACCCGCTCGTCGAAACGCTCGCGTGCCCCCTCCATATCCAGCCGGAACCCGTCGGTGAGCTCCATGTAGCACAGTTCCGCTCCGGTGTGGCGGGCGATGATGTGCCAGGGCACGATGTTGGCGTGATGCTCCATCACGCTGGTCAGGATCCGATCGCCGGGCTTCAGGGTGTTGAGACCCCACCCGTACGCGAAGAGGTTCATCGCCGCGGTGGCGCTACGGGTGAAGATGATTTCCTCGTCGCACGCGGCATTCAGGAAGACGGCCACCTTGTGGCGGGCTTCCTCGTAGGCTTCGGTGGCCTCCTGCGAAAGGGTATAGGCGCCGCGATGGACGTTGGCATAGGAATTGCGGTAGATGTCCACCATGGCATCGAGCACCTGCACCGGTTTCTGCGAACTCGCCGCGGAATCAAGAAAAGCCATTCTGCGACCGTTGATCCTGCGTTCCAGGATGGGAAAGTCGCCGCGTATGGCGCTGGTGTCCATCATGCTGCCGGGGCGGCTCGGAAGGCTTCGTATCCTTCGTCCTCCAGTTGACGAGCCAGCTCGGCGTCGCCGGATCTCACGATCCGCCCATCAACCAGTACGTGAACATGGTCGGGGGTGATGTAGTCAAGTAGTCGCTGGTAATGGGTGATCACAACGAACCCGCGCTTTGCCCCGGCCAGCCGGTTCACCCCTTCGGCCACCACCTGTAGAGCATCGATGTCGAGTCCGGAGTCGGTCTCGTCCATGATGGCCAGTTCCGGCTCGAGCACCGCCATCTGCAGGACTTCGTTGCGCTTACGCTCACCGCCGGAGAAACCCTGGTTCACGTAACGGTCGGCGAAGGAAGCGTCCATGCCGAGCGACTCCATCGCGTCCATGACCCGCAACCGCAACTCCAGCACCGTGTAGTCGACGCCGGTCCGATTGCTGAGCGCGGTGCGCAGGAAGTTGACGACCGAGACCCCGGGGATCTCCTCCGGATACTGGAACGCCAGAAACATCCCCATGTTGGCCCGGGTGGGGGCATCGGCCTGCGTTATGTCCTCACCCTTGAAGGAGACCGTCCCGGATGTGACCTCGTAACCGGGATGTCCCATCAGGACCTTGGCCAGGGTGGACTTTCCCGAGCCGTTAGGTCCCATGATGGCGTGGATCTCACCACGGTGGGTGGTGAGGTCGATGCCGCGCAGGATAGGTTGCCCGTCGACAGACGCATGCAGGTCTTCGACGGCCAGCAGGGGGCCGGGGTCGGTCAAGGGGTGGATCTCCTGATGATGAGGAAGCGGTGCGCGTCCCAGGGTACCCGCCCGGATGCGGGGTCGGGAACCGATCGGCGCTTCCGAGACGTCTTAGGTACGAATCGTCGATCAGATGCGCTCTCGGAAGGAGCCGAACATGATGAAGCAGGCAGGTTGGTTGGTCGTACTGGCGCTCCTGGTCGGCGCCTGCGCGCCGGACCTGACCGTGACTACTACCCAACCGCACTCGACCACCTCGACCGGAGGCACGGTACCGGCTACCACCGGTCTCACGGTCTCCAGCACCCCCCTTACGGCCTCCACCACCGCTCCCGACCGCGTGGTTGGTCTCTTCGCCTCGGCGCTGGTGGAGTTCGACTCGTGCGATGCGTTCCTCGGCCATGTCAAGGCGGAAGCGCTGGAACGGGTGGGACCCTACGGCCTCGACGGAGGCCCCCGGCTGTTCATCGAGGAAGACGTCGCGGTCAAGATGATGGAGGAGAGTGCTGCTTCGGCCGTGGCCGACAGCGCCGCATCGGCCCCGCAGGCAGGCCTCGACTATTCGACCACCAACGTCCAGGAGGTCGGCGTCGACGAGCCGGACATAGTCAAGACCGACGGGAACCGGATCCTCGCCCTGGCCCATGGCATTCTCCACTACATCGACGTGTCGTCAGGTAGCCCGGATCTGGTGAGCTCGCTCGATCTCTGGTCCTGGGAAGCTCAGCAGGGCAACGAGGAAAGCCTCAGCCCCTTCTACGGCTCCCAGATGTTCCTTGGCCCTGATACCGCCCTCCTGATGGCGGCCGGCTATGGGCCGGGCGGCGACCTCACCCAGGTGGTGCAGGTCGATCTGTCCGACCCCGGGGACCTGACCGTGACCAGCACCCTGACGGTGGAGGGTAGGTTCGTATCCGCCCGGCTGGTGGGCGAGCGGGTCAGTCTGGTTCTCACCTCCCGGCCCCACGAGCGGCTCCAGTTCGTTTATCCCGGATCCAGGTCGGCCGAGGCCAGGGCCGAGATGGCCAACCGGATGACCATCGGGGAATCGACGCTGGAGGACTGGGCGCCCGGCTACGTCCTTGAAGGAGCCGGCGGCGTCTCGCAGGGCTTGTTCATCGATTGTGGCTCCTCATACGCACCCGACGAGTTCTCGGGGTTCGATTTCGTGTCCGTGCTGAGCTTCGACCTGGCAGGGCAGATCGGTACCGAGGAGGTCTCCACCGTGATGTCGGGAGGCGACACGGTCTACGCGTCATCGACCAACCTCTACGTGGCTACCCAGCGCCGGGCCGACTGGGCTGCCCTCGACGAGCAAGCGGCGATTGAAGAGGCAGAGACCACCAGCACCCACATCCATCAATTCGACATCAGTGGCCCCGGCGGCGCCGAATACCTGGCCAGCGGATCGGTGGACGGGTTCCTCCTGAACCAGTTCGCCATGTCGGAGCATGACGGCCACCTGAGGGTGGCCTCTACCAACGACCCGTCATGGGGGTGGTGGTCCCGTGAGGATCAGCCCTCGGTGAGCAGGGTGGACGTCCTGGCGAGGGATGGCCGGCAGCTACGGGTGGTTGGATCCGTGGGAGACCTCGGAGAGGGCGAGCGCATCTTCGCTGTCCGGTTCATCGGCGAGATCGGCTACATAGTCACCTTCCGCCAGACCGATCCGCTCTATACCATCGACCTGTCCGATCCCGAGAACCCCCGGGTGGTGGGCGAGCTCAAGATCCTCGGCTACTCCGCCTACCTGCACCCGATCGGAGAGGGGCTCCTGCTGGGAATCGGTCAGGATGCTGACGAGCAGGGCCGGACGCGCGGTGCCCAGGTCTCGGTGTTCGATGTCTCCGACCTGGCCAACCCGATCCGCACCCACCGGTTCACCGTGGAGGATTCCTATTCGGATGTGGAGTGGGACCACCGGGCCTTCCTCTACTGGGCGCCGAAGAATATGGCCGTGATGCCCGTCGCCTGGTGGAAGTATGACGACCAGTCGGACTACTGGGATTACTTCGCGGGTGCGTTCGTCCTCTCCGTCGGCGCTGGAGGCATCAGGCAGCTGGCCGCTCTCGAGCACGAGTTCGAGGCTCCTGGCGTCCCGGAGGACGAACTCCGCTTCCTGTCACCCTGGCCGATCCTGCGCTCCCTGGTGGTGGGCGACACGCTTTTCACCCTGTCGGGAGGCGGCCTGCAGGGATCGGACTTGGACACCTTGGAAACGACCTCCTGGATCGGGTTCCCCATTCCGGACTACGGCACGTCGGAACCCATCACGTACTAGACGGTTAGTTCTAGTTGGAAGTTAGTAGTTGCTAGTCGGTAATCAGTGGTGACAGTTAGGTCAGTCAGGAGGTAGTCACTGGCCGGAGGACGGTGGCTGATGGTTCAACCAGCAACTACCGACTAGCAACCCACAACGACCCACTGGGTATGATCCCGCCATGCCCTTCAGTCCGGCCATCGCGTTCGGGGTGGCGCTGGTCGTCCTGGCTCTGGCTGCCCTCTGGGTAGCCCTCCGGATCGAGCGCAGGGCCAAACGGGCGGATCTGCAACCCGTCTACGTCATCAATGATGCCATCGACTACGCGGTGGAACATCTCGACCCGGAGGTGCTCGATCGGATCCGGCGGGCGGGCGTGCAGCGCATCATCGAGTGGTCGGTTCACTACCTTCAGGGTCTCGCGGTTCCTGCCCGCCGCCGGAGAGGCTTGCGGGTGGTGGCCGGGGGCGAGGGCCGTGCCATTGAGTACATCCGTGGCAAGCTGGCCACAAGCGGATACGATTACTCCCCGTCCGACATTGCCGCGGTATTGGCCGGAGAGGCCGCATACCTGGCGGGCATAGGAGCATTGGGAGAACAGGTCGAGGAAGGGAAGGCTGTATGAGGGCGCGCTGCGGTCGCTGCGGCACCGGTTTCGAGGTAATGGCGCCGGGCCGCTACGCCTGTCCGGCTTGCGGGGTCACCAACGAGGTTCGCGGCGGCCCGGGCACCGGCGGACCTGCTTCCCAACCCCGGGCTCAGGACATGGCGCCTCCACCCCCTCCACCCGAGGCACCGTCCCGGAGAGCGAAGTGCCGGGATGCCGAATGTGGTTTCAGCTTTATCGTCGGCGATGTGAACGTGGCGCCCTGCCCGATGTGCGGGGCCGAGGTGACTGTCGGGAGAGGGGCCTGAGTGTCCGGCAGGGCGTCCTCCCGCCTCTCCAGGTTCGAGAAGAGCCGCTTCATCGGCGCCCGGGACACGATGATCGTCTACGACTGCGACGATGCCGACCAGCTTGCCCGGCTCGAGTCCAGGCTCGGGGATGACGACCTGCTGGGTCGCAACCTGATCCAGAGCTTCGGACCCGATACCCTGGCCGAGGCCCGCAACCGGGGATTCAGTTTAGCGAGTTGTTAGTCTCTAGCTTCTAGTTGCTAGCACAACTCTCAACTAATAACGATCACCTAACAACTAGAGAATTCCGAGCAGGAACCAGGCGCCCACCCCCACCAGTATCACCATGGCGGTGATCAACGACGCGATGATCAGGTACCTGGTGGGCATGTCCGGGAGGGTACACGTGAGGTTTGGATCGCTCAGCCCGAACTAGGCTTCCGTTTTGGTGAAAACCGGACAACCGCAATCGGAGAATCGCATCGGTGTATGACGTAATCGTGATCGGTGGCGGTCCGGGCGGCTACGGCGCCGCCCTGTACGCGCACAACTTCGGGCTGTCGGTGGCACTGGTCGAGAAGGACGAGGTGGGCGGCACCTGCCTGCTGCGCGGCTGCATACCCGCCAAGAGTTGGCTCCAATCCGCCGAGGTGTATTCGACGGTTCGTTCCGCCGGGGAGTTCGGGGTGGTGACCGGGGAGGCATCCTTCGACTGGCCCAAGGCGCTGGCGCGCAAGGACAGGATCGTGAACGGCCTGGCAAGGGGCCTGTCCGGTCTGCTGAGGATGTGTAGGGTCGAGGTCATCAAGGGCGCGGGCCGGCTGGCCGGACCGGGAAGGGTCGAGGTCGACGAGGACGGAGCCACCCGGGTGCTCGAAGGCCGGAGCGTGATTCTCGCCACGGGATCGGTGCCGATCGAGCTACCAGGCTTCCCCTACGACGGCACCAGGATCGTCAGCTCCGACCATGCGCTCGACTGGACTGAGCGGCCCTATCGGGTGGGGATCATCGGGGGTGGGATCGTGGGTTGCGAGTTCGCCAGCCTGCTGGCCGATGTCGGGAGCCAGGTGGTGGTCTTCGAGATGCTGGACCAGATCCTTCCAGGCTTCGATCCGGCCGCGGCCCGCCAGCTCCAGAAGCAGCTGAGGCGTAGAGGGGTGCGGTTCTTCCTGAAGGCGGCGGCGAGCGTCGATAGCTCCGGCGACCGTCCGGTTCTCCTTGGCGGGTCCGGCGCCGCCGAGTCGGGAATCGAAGTTGACACGGTGCTGGTGGCGGTGGGGCGCCGCCCGGTGACGGAGAACCTGGGGCTGGACACGGTCCGGGCAGAGACCGATCGTGGCTTCGTGATCACCGATCTGGAGACCATGCAGACTGCCGAGCCGGGTGTGTTCGCGGTCGGCGACATCGTGGCCGGCACGCCCGGTCTTGCACACGGAGCCTTCGCCGAGGCCATCGCCGCCATCACGTTCATAGCCACCGGAAGCCCCAGTCCGGTCGACTACCGGGCCCTTCCCAGCGTGGTATACACCCATCCCGAGGTGGCATCCGTGGGGATCACCTCCGTCGATGCGGGCGCCACCGGTATCGCGGTCGAGGAGCATGACCACTCCTTCGTGGGCGTCGGCCGGGCCCGTATCATCGGGAGGAACCAAGGATTCGTAAGGATCGTGAACGAGGTCGGCGGGCCTATCGTGGGTGCCACCGTGGTCGGACCGCAGGCCGGCGAGATGATCCACGAGCTGATGTACGCGGTGGGCTGGGAGGCGCTGCCGGAGGAGATGGCGGCCTTCATACATGCCCATCCCACCCTGAGCGAGGCGATCGGAGAGACCTTGCTGTCCTCGGCAGGTCGCTCCCTTCACTGAGTCCACAGATGAGGTCCCGACCCCTGGAGAGGTGAGAAACATGCCAACCACACTGTCCATGCCGCAGTTGGGCGAGACGGTAACCGAGGGCACCGTACTCCGGTGGATGAAGCAAGTGGGCGATTCCATCGCCCGCGACGAGGCCATCGTCGAAATCTCCACGGACAAGGTCGACACGGAAGTTCCGTCGCCGGTGGCCGGTGTGGTCAGCGAGATACTGGTTGGCGAGGGTGAGACGATCGAGGTTGGCACCGCCATGGTGATGATCGCCACTCCTGACGAGGGCGTACCGGCCGGCCCTCCCGCGGAGGTCGATGCGTCCGAAGCGAAGGAGGAGGATTCGCGCCGGCCCGCGCCGGTTGCCCCTACGGCCGCTACATCTACGATGCCCGACCGGCCCGGACCCCGTAAGTTCCTGTCGCCGGTGGTTCGCCGCCTGGCGCGGGAGCACGACATTGACCCGAGCGTCATAGACGGCACCGGACGGGACGGTCGGGTGACGCGCAACGATGTGCTCGCCTACATAGAGAGCATGAAGGCGGGGCGCGAACCTGCCCCGGCTCCGGTTCCAGCCGCTCCCGCGGCCCCGATGGATGAGCCCGCCAAGCTCAGCCGGCTGCGGGTGCGGATCGCCGACAACATGGTCGCTTCACTACGGACCGCCGCCCATGTGTGGACTTCTATGGAGGTCGACTATGAGCAGGTGGAGAGGGTGCGGCAAGCCCATCGCGAGTCCTTCCGGCATCAGGAAGGGTTCTCGCTAACCTATCTGCCGTTCATCGCCCGCGCCACTATGGACGCTCTCCGGGCCTATCCGGTGGTCAACAGTTCTTTCGACCAGCAGGGTCGGACCGCCACTTTCCACCAGGATGTCAACCTCGGGATCGCGGTCGACCTCGACCAGGACGGCCTGATGGTGGTCACCATCCAGAAGGCGGATGACTATTCGGTAAGGGCACTCGCCAGAAAGGTTCGCGACCTGGCGGTGCGGGCACGCAGCGGTCGGGTGGGTCCGGATGACATATCCGCGAGTACCTTCACGATTACCAATCCAGGACCTTACGGGTCGTTCATGTCGGCGCCGATCATCAACGTTCCCAATGTGGCCATACTCTCGACGGACGGGATCGCCAAGCGTCCCAAGGTGATAACCACGCCCGATGGCGCGGACGCCATCGCCATCAGGCACCTGGGTTACCTCGGCCTATCGTGGGATCATCGAGCCTTCGACGGCGCCACCGCGGTGCTGTTCCTCCGCCGGATAAAGGAAAACCTGGAGACCTGGGATTGGGAACAGCAGCTGACCTAGCCAGACCACCTGAGCCGGTCCTGCTCCCGGTCGAACCGCATCGGCAGTTCCGGGTAGCCGCCGACCCGAGTCGGCTGCGCACCAGGTGGCTGGGCCGAATCGCCTACGACGAGGCGTGGGATCTGCAACGCGCCTTCTGGGAAGGTAGGCAGACCGGCCGGGCCGCGGTGGATTACCTGCTCCTGCAGGAACATCCTCATGTCTACACCGTTGGCCGCAACGGTGACGGCTCCCACCTCCTCATTCCCGAGGATCGCCTGGGCAGGATCGGCGCGCAGCGTTTCGATATCGACCGCGGAGGCGATATCACCTACCACGGCCCGGGCCAGCTGGTCGGCTATCCCATCCTGGCCCTGGCCGACCTGCGCAAGATCGTCCCTTATGTCCGGGCTGTGGAGGAGGTGCTGATCCGCACCCTGTCCGACTTCGGCCTGGAGGCTTGGCGAGATGCCGGGTACACGGGGGTGTGGACCGATCGGGGCAAGGTGGCCGCGATCGGTGTGCGGGTGGCGCGGGGCGTGACCATGCATGGCTTCGCCCTGAATGTCGATCCCGACATGAGCTATTTCGGTCACATGCACCCGTGCGGCATCACCGATCGTCCCGTCACGTCCCTGGTCGAGCTGCTGGGCAGAAGGGTCTCGATCGAGGAGGCCGTGGACGTGCTGGTCCCACGCTTCGTGGAGGTGTTCGGGTACGAGCAAAACGACCTGCAGCTGGGCGCCTTCACCCGGGGACAGGGACGGCCCAGAGACTTCGAGGTGGACCAACTGCTGGCCGAGGGAACCTTCGCTCCCAAGGGTCGGGCAGCCGTGCCGGTGACTATCGGCAAGCGGTTGGCGGGAGAGCCGCCCCGGGCGCCGTGGATGAAGGTGACGGCTCGCTTGGGACCGGAGTACCGGAAGCTGGGGAGGCTGATGCGGGAGCTCGACCTCCACACCGTATGCGAGGAAGCCGGCTGCCCCAACATCTACGAGTGCTGGAGCGAGGGCGCCGCCACCATTATGATCCTGGGTGGTGTCTGCACCCGGGCATGTGGTTTCTGCGACGTCACCACGGGCCGTCCCCAAGGAGTCGACTTGCACGAACCGGTCCGGGTGGCCGGGGCGATCGCGGCCATGGGACTCCGCCACGCCGTGATCACGTCCGTCAACCGGGATGACCTGCCCGACGGCGGCTCGACCATCTTCGCCCGGACGGTGCGGGAGGTACGGCAACGGGTACCGGAGTGCGACGTCGAGGTGCTGATTCCGGACTTCAAGGGAGTGAAGGCAGACCTGGAGCGGGTCCTGGAGGCCGGGCCGGCGGTGCTGAACCACAACACCGAGACCGTGCTCCGGCTGCAGCGTGAGGTGAGAACCGCCGCCTCGTACGGACGCTCCCTCGCGCTCCTGGCTCGGGCGAAGTGGTACAGGCCGGACCGGGTGGTGAAGTCGGGGCTGATCGTGGGCATGGGCGAAACCCGTGCGGAGGTCCTGGGCGCCATAGCCGATCTGAGGGCGGTCGGTGTGGATGTGGTCACGGTGGGTCAGTACTTGCGGCCTACGGTCAGGCACCGCCCGGTCCACCGCTACGTCCATCCCGACGAGTTCGCCGAGTTCGCCGACTTCGGCCGACAGATCGGTCTTGCCCACATCGAGTCGGGCCCGCTGGTGCGGTCGTCATACCACGCTCGGGATTCCCTGGACGCCGCCGCCACCTCCGGGGTTCCCGCAACCGTCGGCAGCCACTGACGCAACGCCGGAGTAATCCGGATCCCGAGCTCCGGAGGCGGCCCGGCCGGTTGGCCGGCGGGCGCGAAGGGCGCCGCGACGCGATTAGCCTCCGACCTAAGCGGATCGTAAGCGAGGAGACGTGGCCGAGCGCACCATCGAAAACCTATTGCAGGAAGATCGCATCTTCCCGCCGTCGCAGGAGTTCACTCGGCAGGCCAACGCCCAACCCGGCCTGCATGACCAAGCCATCGCCGATCCGGTCGCATACTGGGAGGCGCAGGCCCGCGACCGCGTGTCCTGGTTCAGAGAGCCCACCGTCCTCCTGGACGACTCCAACCCGCCCTTCTTCAAGTGGTTCACCGACGGCGAGCTCAACATGTCCTACAACTGCCTGGACCGCCACATTGAGGCGGGCAAGGGCGGCAAGGTGGCCTACTACTGGGAGGGCGAACCGGGGGACGAGCGGGCCATCACGTACCAGGATCTCTACGAGGACGTTTGCCGGTTCGCCAATGGCCTGAAGTCGATCGGTGTCCGGAAGGGCGACCGGGTGGCTGTCTACATGGGCATGGTCCCCGAGCTGGCGGTGGCCATGCTGGCCTGCGCTCGCATCGGCGCCGCCCATAGCGTCATCTTCGGCGGTTTCTCGTCCGACGCCATCTACGACCGGGTCGAGGACGCCGGCGCCCGGGTTCTCATCACCTGCGACGGCGCCTGGCGCCGGGGGAGCGTGGTGGATCTGAAGGTGGCCGCCGACCGCGCCATGGAGCGCACCGACCTGATCGAGCGGTGCGTGGTGCTGCGCAGGACGGAGAACGATGTGAGCATGCACGAGGGTCGGGACATCTGGTGGCACGACCTCGTGGAAGGGCAGAGCGCCGAATGCGAGGCCGAGGTCATGAATGCCGAGGACCTCCTCTACATCCTGTATACGTCCGGCACCACCGGCAAGCCCAAGGGCATCATGCACACCACGGGAGGATACCTGGTGGGAGCTGCAACGACCCACAGCTTCGTCTTCGACATCAAACCCGACCAGGACATCTGGTGGTGCGCTGCCGACATCGGCTGGGTCACCGGGCACACCTACATTGTCTACGGGCCTCTGGCCAACCAGACCACCTCCGTTATGTACGAGGGAACGCCCGACTACCCGGACAAGGACCGGCTGTGGTCGATCATCGCCAAGTACAAGGTGACCCAGCTCTACACCGCTCCCACCGCCATCCGGGCCTTCATGAAATGGGGTGAGGAATACCCGCAACGCCACGATCTGTCCACGCTGCGTGTACTCGGCACGGTTGGCGAGCCCATCAACCCCGAGGCGTGGATGTGGTATCACGAGCACATCGGAGGCGGCACGGCGCCGGTCATGGACACCTGGTGGCAGACAGAAACCGGCTCGATCATGATCGCACCCCTACCCGGAATCACCGCCACCAAGCCGGGCTCGGCCACGAACCCGATGCCCGGCATCCAAGCCGACGTGGTCGACGACGCGGGCCGCCCGGTCGGCAGGGGAGGAGGCGGCTATCTGGTGCTCCGCAACACCTGGCCTTCCATGCTGCGCTCTATTTGGGGCGACGATCAGCGGTATGTCGACACCTACTGGTCCCGCTTCGACGGCATGTACTTCCCCGGTGACGGGGCCAAGCTGGACGATGACGGATACTTGTGGTTGCTGGGCCGGGTGGACGACGTCATGCTGGTGTCCGGCCACAATATCTCCACTATGGAGGTGGAGTCAGCCCTGGTCTCACACCCATCCGTGGCAGAGGCGGCGGTCGTGGGCCGGTCCGATCCGCTAACCGGCCAGGCTATCGCCGCGTTCGTCAGCCTGCGGGGCAGCATCGGGGGTGATGCATCGCTGATAGCCGAGTTACGGGATCACGTCGCCAACTCGATCGGGCCGATCGCCAAACCCAAGAGCATCGTCTTCACGCCGGACGTGCCCAAGACTCGCTCGGGCAAGATCATGAGGCGCCTGCTGCGCGACATCTCGGAGCAGCGGAAGCTGGGTGACGTAACCACGCTGGCCAATGCCGATATCGTGGCCGAGATCGCGGAGAAGGCGGCCGCGGCCCCGGCTGACGAGGATTGATCCGCCCGCCGAGCCGGACTTTCCAAGGACCGGTGCCCCGGCAGGTAACGACGGAGGAGAGGTCATGCTGCTGACAGGTAAGCGGGTGTTGGTAACCGGCGTTCTCACGCACGGCTCGATCGCGTGGCACAGCGCCAAGGTGGCCCAGGAGCAGGGCGCCGAGATCGTCCTGACCGGTTTCGGACGGGGAATGCGCCTCACGGAACGGGCGGCCCGGCGCCTCCCTGATCCACCCGACGTGTTCGAGCTCGACATCAACGATCCGGCTCATATGCAGCAGCTGGTGCACGAACTGGAGCGCCGCTGGGGAAGCCTGGACGGGGCACTGCACGCCATAGCCTTTGCCCCGCAGGACGCACTGGGCGGCAAATTCTTGACCACGCCCGTGGAGAGCGCCTCCCTTGCCTTCACCACCTCGGCGTTCTCCTACAAGACGCTAGCCGTCGGGCTGCTCCCGCTGTTTGAGGAAGCAGGAGGCGGATCTCTGGTGACCCTCGACTTCGACAACAGCACGCAGGCTTGGCCGGCCTACGACTGGATGGGAGTCTGCAAGGCCGCTCTGGCCTCGGTGACGCGCTACCTGGCCCGCGACCTGGGGAGCTACAACGTCCGGGTGAACGCCGTATCGGCCGGCCCGCTGTCGACGATGGCGGCCAAGGGCATCGCCGGCTTTGAGCGGTTCCAGGGTGTCTGGGACGAGCGGGCCCCTCTCGCCTGGGACACCGCCGACCCCACCCCGGTGGCCAACATGATCTGCGTGATGCTCTCAGATTTCGCCACCAAGGTAACCGGCGAGGTCATCCACGTGGACGGCGGCTTCCACGCGATAGCTACGTAGTAACTACCAACTACTAACTACCAACCACCAACTAGGGTCTGAGAGATGGAACCTGCCGGATACCTGAGCGCCCTGGTCTTCGGGGCCCTTTCATTCGTGTCGCCCTGCGTCCTCCCGCTGCTGCCCGGATACCTGGGGCTCATGTCGGGCTACTCCGTGGCCGATCTGCAGCAGGGGAAGGCCTCTACTGCCAGGATGCTCCGGGTCACCGTGTTGTTCGTGGTCGGGTTGGCGATCGTCTTCGTGTCCCTCGGAGCGGGGGCTACTTCGGTGGCCGGCCTGCTCGCCCGCAACAAGGGGACCATCACTACGGTGGCGGGCTGGCTGATCGCTGTGTTCGGGCTGGTCATCGTACTGATGGCGCTCAGCACGTCGCCTCGCCTAACCTTCCTCTACCGGGAGCGGCGGCTCCATGTGCGTCCTTCTCAGCTGGGAGGTTGGGCGCCGCTGGTGATGGGCATGGCCTTCGGCTTCGGTTGGACCCCGTGCATCGGTCCGGTGCTGGCGGCCATACTCACCCAGGCCGCCACCCAGGAGACAGTCTGGCGAGGGATGCTCCTGCTGTTCATCTTCTCCATGGGCATGGGCCTCCCGTTCATCGCAGCCGGGATCGGGGTGACCAAGCTCTATTCGGGTATCAGGCTCCTCCAGCGGCATCTTCGGACCATCAACGTCCTGTCGGGCCTCCTTATGATGGTCTTCGGCTGGCTCTTCATCACCGGTCGCATCACGGACCTGTCGAGCCTGATCAGTGAATGGATGATCCGGCTCGGCCTCGAGAGCCTGGCCGCCATCTGATCACATAGTCACTCGGAAGGGCGGCGAACCGGCTCTCGCCGGTTAGGCTTCCTGGGCTCCCGGCGCCAGGCGCGGTAGCTCGGGAGGGAGGACGGGTGAGGAATACGGGCGCGTTGGTGGTGGCGGTTGTCCTGGTGGCGGCCTTGGTGGCAGCGGAGCCGCCCGGGGCCGTCCATGCCCAGGATGCGGAGCTCCGCGACGCGTCCGGTACCCGCCTTTCGCCGACGTCTCGGCCACCGACTACGCCGCCGAGTACATCCTCTGCATGAGGGTTCCTAGCCTCACACAGGGCAACGCCACCGGGGGATATGGCCCGGATGACACCCTCAACCGAGCTCAGATGGCGTCGTTCGTCGTGCGACTGTGGAGTGACATCCTCGGCGGGGACTGCCCGACCGGGGATACGCCATTCACGGATGTGGCGACCACCCACACCCATGCCGAAGCGCAGGACTGGTTCGATCGCTACTTCCCCCACTACGGAGACGTGGCGCGGCTGGATGGGGACGGCGACGGCCTGGCCTGCGCATCGCTTCCTAGTTGATAGTTGCTAGTCTAGTGGCGAACTAATCACTATCCGCTAACAACTAGTCACTACTAGTGCCAGTCCCGGGCCAGGTCACTCAGGCGCGCCCTGCCGAAGAGCTGAGCAGCCGCCTCGGCCGCCTCGGCCCTGACCTCGGCCTCGTCGACCCTGGTCGAACGCCCGTCCTCCACGATGATCTCGCCCGCGACGATCACCATCTCGACATCGGCCGCGCTACCGGAATGGACCACCGACGCGACCGGACGGCTCCATGGCGTATGACGGACCCCCGAGACGTCCACAACCACCAGATCGGCCGCCCGGCCGGGTTCCAACGAACCGGCCTCCAGGCCGGTCATGGCGGCCCCGCCCCGCGTTCCCAACTCGAGGAACTGCTCCACGGTGGTGGCGGTGGAATCGAGGGCTGCCACCCGGTGCATCAGCATGCCGGCCTTCATGGCCTCGAAGATGTCCTGTCCGGCAACCGCCACCCCGTCGCTGCCGAGGGCCACGGTGGCGCCCGCCGACAGCAGCGGATCCAGATGGAGCACGCCGGAAGCCAGGTACTGGTTGGAGATCGGGTTGTGCACCGCGGTGGCGACGGCGGCGCCCATTGCCGCCACCTCGTCCGGATCCAACCAGACGGCGTGAGCGAGCGTCGTGCGATGGCTCAGCAGCCCCCGGTCCGCCAGCCATGCCACCGGCCGGGTCCCGTGTACCTCCTTGAAGAACGAGATCTCGTCCTGCACTTCCGAGCAATGCATGTGCCAACGAACTCCGCCGGCCTCGGCCATCTCTGCGGAGGCCTCGATCAACTCCGGCCACACGTAGACGATGTTCTCCGGACACGGCCACACCTCGACCAGGCTGCCTCGCGGACGCTCCGCCAAGCATTCGGCGGTGATGTCGAGTTCTTCCTGGTTGGTCCAGGTGAACAGGTCCGGATCCACCCCCATCAGCTCGCCGCCGGGGTTCATCTCCCCGAAGATTCCCCGGGCGATTGCACCCCTGATCCCCACATCTTCCACCGCGTCGGCCACGGCGAGAATGGTCTCCGTATCGGTCGGGGCATAGTGGTTGTCCACCACCATCGTGGTTCCGGACAGGGCGGCCTGGAGCGCGCCGAGCCGGACGGCCGCCACGCTCATCTCCCTCGTGATGGCCTTCGAGTAGGGCAGCATGAACTTCTGGAGCCAGGGAACCAGCGTCATGCCGTCCCCGAGACCACGGCCCAACGACTGGAACAGGTGCGTGTGCCCGTCGGTCAGCCCGGGGAGGACCACCTTGCCCCGACAATCGATGATTTTCCCGGCTGCTTCCCGCATATGACGGAGGTCAGCGCCGGCGCCTACCTCCGCGATCTTCCCGTCGGCGACGGCCACAGCGCCGCCATCCAGCACCCGCCGCTCCCCGTCGAGCGTGATCACCACCCCACCCTCGAGCAACAGGTCGCACTCGAAGCGATCGGAAGAAGAACCCTGGCTCATTGGTGGCCTCCATCTCGTGAAGCACTATCGGGCGCTGGTCCCGGATCGTAACCATCGGAGTGGGTAGACCCGCTCGGCGTGGTGTTTCCGGGTTGGGGGACCTTGCGGATATCCCGTTGCGTGGGTTAAACTCAAGTCGAGAACGGCGCGGGGTGGAGCAGTCTGGTCAGCTCATCGGGCTCATAACCCGAAGGTCGTAGGTTCGAATCCTACCCCCGCTACCGGTACGGCCCTCGTTCCCTGTTGATGGGGACGGGGGTTGTTTCTTCTTGATCCGCCGGGTGCGTGGCCGAGGCGGGGGGAGGAAGAGGGATTGAGCGCTCCGATGGCGGTGTTCGAGGCGATGCGACGGCGTCGCATGCACCGGCAATACCTGCCCGAACCACCCGACCGGGCGACGCTCGATCGTCTGGTCTATGCCGCCGGTCGAGCCCAGGTGGCCCGCCCGGGAATCCGCCACTTGGTCGTTGTCACCGATCCGCGGATCGTTCACACCCTACGCCAGGCGTGCCCGGGATTCGTGAACAACGCCCCGGTGGCCATCGCCGTCTGCAGCGACCTGGAGAGGTCGGAGCAGGAATCGGGGATTCGCGGGGTAGAGGTGGTGAGCAGGCTGGATGCGGGTGCGTCCGCTGCCTTCATGGCCTTGGCCGCTCCTGCACTCGGTATCGGCGTATGCAAGGTCACCAGCTGGAGCGAAGAGGTGGTCCAGGCCATCCTGGGCCTTCCCGAGCATGTGCGTCCGGAGGTGCTGATGGCGGTGGGAATACCGGTTGCCAACCCCTCCAAGCCACTGAAGGGTTTCCAGCCGTCCGTTCACTCCGACCGGTTCGATCAACCGTGGACGACATCACCATGAGCAGCCAGGAGATCGATCCCCGGGAGTTCCTGTTCGACTTCGTGCTCTACCTGGTTACTTGCGCGCGGCTCCATCTCGATGAGAAACCCATCTACGGGGCGTTCCGGATGATCGAGGGCGCCAGCCGACTTATCAAGGCAGCGGAGAACCTGCCCGGCTGGGAGGTGGATGCGTTCCTGTCCGAGCAGCGGGCGGCGATCGAAGGCAACAAGGCTCGCATGACGGTCGACAAGGACGGCTTCCGCGAGTGGCTGGGCGACCTGGCCAGGGAGATGGCCGCCGAGGCCACCAGGAGAAACCTCGATTAGTTCTTAGAGGGCGCGCGGATTGCTTAGTTGGTGGGGTTCCAGCGGTTTCTCCAGTCGATGAGTTTGATGGTGATGATCAG